>CAYWMV010000008.1:0-34126 GCA_964459055.1 uncultured Ignavibacteriaceae bacterium
AACCCCACCGCACACGATAAAGTTTTAATTCTTACAGATAATTATTCTGCATTTGCAGGTGAACTTGAAGGTTTTCTGAAAGGTCCGACCGGTATAATTTTTGCTTACGAAGACCCTGTGACGGCGGCTAAGATACTTAAAAAGAACAATGAAAAAATCGGGAAACCGAAATTCAAAACGGCTTTGCTTGACGGCACAGTCTATGGTTCGGATAAGTTAAATGAACTTGCATCTCTGCTGACCAAAGATGAACTTATTGCTTCTATCTGTGGCAGTCTGAATTCACCGGCTTCCGGTATTGTAGGTGCAATTAATGCCCTTATGCGGGATCTCGCAAGCATTATTGAAGAAGTCGCAAAGAAAAATGCGGCATAATTATTAATTTTAAAAATTTTAAAAAAAAGAGGTATAAAAAAATGTCAGTCGTACAAGAATTACTCGATAAAATATCAGGTTTAACATTAGTTGAAGCAGCCGAATTAAAAAAGGCATTGGAAGAAAAATTCGGGGTTACTGCAGCAGCACCAATGATGATGGCAGGTGTACCTGCGGCCGGAGGTTCAGCAACACAACAGGAAGAGCAAACCGAATTCACTGTTATGTTAACAGAGGTAGGTGCAAATAAAATTAACGTGATTAAAGCAGTTAAGAATGCGACAGGTCTTGGATTAACCGAATCAAAAGCACTTGTTGACGGTGTACCAAAACCTGTAAAGGAAAATATTCCTAAAGACGAAGCGGAAAAATTAAAAGCGGAACTCGAAGCAGCCGGCGCTAAAGTCGAACTTAAATAATTTAAATTATAATATTTATATGTCCCGGATATCGTTTTATCCGGGACAATTTGACTTTATTTGCTGAGACTTTTTTAAGGATTATTTGTTATAAATAACGTAAATGTACCAACTTACAATTTTTGAAATAAACTTCATACCAAAAATTATATAAACATATGAATGTTAACGGCAATATTTTAGGTCTATCCTACCTAAACAACAAAAATCACAGATTAACATTTTCCAAGTCACAAATTCAAAAAGACTCGCCTGATTTGTTGGATGTTCAGATTCAATCTTACAAGGATTTTATACAGGAAGACGTACCTATCAGTAAAAGGAAACCGATCGGTCTTCATAAAGTGTTTGAAGACAATTTTCCGGTAACTGATTCAAGAGAAACGGCTATTCTCGAGTTTGTAGAATATTATATCGAGAAACCCCCTTATTCAATTATTGAATGTCAGGAGCAGGGTTTAACTTATGCCGTCCCTGTAAAGGTAAAATTGAGACTTTCAACCAAACCTAACGCTGCTGCAAAGGAATACAACTATTCAATAGAGCAGGAGGTTTATCTTGGCCATTTACCGTATATGACTCAGAGGGGAAGTTTTATTATAAACGGGGCTGAGCGTGTAATTGTAAGCCAGTTGCACAGGTCTCCCGGAGTAGTCTTTGCTGAATCAACTCATGCGAACGGTACAAAGTTATATTCGGCTAGAGTTATTCCTTTCAAAGGTTCCTGGGTGGAATTTACGACCGATATTAATGACCTGTTATATGCATATGTTGACAGAAAGAAAAAATTCTTTTTCTCTACTCTGTTAAGAGCCCTCGGTTTCAATGAGAAAATCAAGATGATGGAGCTTTTTGACCTCGTTGAATACGTTGAGGTTAATGATAAAAATTATCTTAGTTTTGTCGGAAGAACTGCTGCTGAAGCAGTTATAGACAAGGAAACAGGTGATGACCTTGGAATACCTGAAGGGACGGAATTAAATGAAGAGCAACTGCTTTCAATTCTGAATTCCAAGATAAGACATATCAATCTTATTAAGGAAGATGCAACGGACGGAGAAAAAATCATTGCAAATACTATTATTAATGACAATGACGAATACGAAACTGAAAAACAACCTGAAATACAGGAAAATAAAAAAGGTAAAAGCACATATGTTGACAGCGAAGGAGAAAGCGCAAAGAGCTATATTGAAAAGCAGTTCTTTAACACAAAGAAATATGACCTTAGCGAAGTGGGAAGGTATAAAATTAACAAGAGATTGCAGTTAAAAATTGACAGCTCGGTTACTATACTGACGCTTGAGGATTTGGTGGCGATTATCAAATCGATAAGAGACCTTGTTGACGGAAAAATGGAAGTTGACGACATTGACCATCTCGGAAACAGGCGAGTCAGAACGGTTTGCGAGCAGTTATCACAGCAGTTTGGACTCGGACTGTCCAGAATGACCAGAACCATCAGGGAAAAAATGAGTATTCACGACGAAGAAAATCTTACTCCGGTCAGGCTTGTGAGTGCAAGACCAATTACAAGCGCATTGTCATCATTTTTCGGAACGAGCCAATTATCTCAGTTTATGGACCAGACGAATCCTCTTGCTGAAATGACACACAAGAGAAGAATCAGCGCACTCGGTCCCGGCGGATTATCCAGGGAAAGTGCAGGATTTGAAGTTCGTGACGTTCATTATACGCATTACGGCAGATTATGTCCGATAGAAACTCCGGAAGGTCCGAACATTGGTCTTATTTCATCATTGTGTATTCACTCGAGAATAAATGAATTAGGTTTTATAGAAACACCTTATAGAATAGTCGAAAATGGAAAAGTTTCCAGTGCAATTGAATTTCTGTCGGCGGATAAAGAGGATAATTACAGAATAGCACAGGCTAATGAACCATTGGATAATAAAGGTAATTTTATAAATCCGAAAATAAAAGCTAGGTATAAAGGTGATTTTCCGTTCCTGAAACCGGAAGAAATTGATTTTATGGATGTGGCTACTAACCAGATTGTAAGTGCTGCTGCATCACTCATTCCGTTCCTTGAGCATGACGATGCTAACAGAGCACTTATGGGAAGCAATATGCAGAGGCAGGCAGTTCCGCTCCTGAGACCGGAAGCCCCAATCGTTGGTACGGGCTTTGAAGAAATTATAGCACGTGATTCAAGGTCTATGATAGTCGCGGAAGCAGACGGAATAGTGGAATATGTGTCATCTGACAAGATTATTGTTAAGTATAATATCAAAGAAGATTCTGAAGAAGCATTACTTAGTTTTGATGACAAGAAAAATGTCGAATATAATCTGGTGAAATTCTTAAGAACAAATCAGGATACATCAATTAATCAAAGACCCGTCGTTCACGAAGGACAGAAGATTAAAAAAGGAGACATTCTCGCTGACGGTTCATCTACACAGAAAGGTGAATTGGCTCTTGGAAGAAATGTAATTGTTGCATTTATGCCATGGCGAGGGTTTAATTTTGAAGATGCTATAGTTATAAGTGAGAGAGTAGTACACAAAGATATTTTTACTTCGGTTCATATTGAGGAATTTTCACTTGAAGTTCGTGATACCAAGCGAGGTGAAGAGGAACTTACAAGGGAAATACCCAATGTCAGTGAAGAGGCAACAAAAGACCTTGATGAAAACGGTATAATCAGAATAGGTGCGGAAGTTAAAGAAGGTGATATTTTAATCGGTAAAGTTACACCGAAAGGTGAATCCGAACCGACCCCTGAAGAAAAATTACTCCGTGCAATATTCGGTGATAAAGCAGGCGATGTTAAAGATGCATCCCTCAAGGCAACACCCGGATTAAAAGGAATTATAGTAAACAAGAAATTATTTTCGAGAAAAACCAGAGATACGGAAAGCAAAAAAGACGAGAAAAAGAAAATTGAGAAGTTCGAAGCCGATAGAAAAAAGGATGTTAAGGAATTGAATAATAAATTTGCCGAAAAATTGGGTATTTTACTCGAAGGAAGAAAATCTCAGGGTATTAATGATATTAAAGGCAATATTGTCGTCAGGTCCGGAAATACGTTTAAACGAGAAACATTTTTGAATATGCTTGAAAACAGTTCATTCGATTTCAAAAATCTCAATTATGATAAGGATTGGTGCGACAACAAAAGAGCAAATTCAATGATTGTAGATATTTATAAGAATTATTCTTATACACTTAATGAAATGGAAGAACGGTATAAGAGATTGAAAGTAAAAGTTACTTTAGGTGATGAATTACCGACAGGCGTTGTGAAACTTGCAAAAGTTTATGTCGCAAAGAAAAGAAAATTATCCGTAGGAGATAAAATGGCAGGCAGACACGGAAACAAAGGTGTTGTTGCTAAAATTGTTCCTGTCGAAGATATGCCGTTTATGCCGGACGGTACTCCTGTCGATATAGTATTGAATCCGCTCGGTGTTCCTTCAAGAATGAATCTTGGTCAGTTGTATGAAACTGCTCTCGGTTGGGTAGGACAGCAATTGGGAGTGAAATTTGCTACCCCAATTTTCGACGGTGCATCAGTGGATGAGATTATGGAAGGACTTAAATCTGCAGGATTACCTGAAAATTCGAGAAGTTACTTGTTCGACGGAATGACAGGAAAGAGGTTTGACCAGCAGGTGACTATCGGATATATTTACATGATGAAATTATCGCATCTTGTTGATGATAAGATACACGCAAGGTCAATAGGTCCATATTCTTTAATCACGCAGCAGCCTTTAGGCGGAAAAGCTCAGTTCGGCGGACAGAGGTTCGGAGAAATGGAATGCTGGGCACTGCAGGGATATGGTGCGGCACACACACTGCAGGAAATGCTGACAATCAAAAGCGATGATGTCCAGGGAAGAAGCAAAGCTTATGAAGCAATTATTAAAGGTGATAATATTCAGGAACCGGGTGTACCGGAATCATTTAACGTACTAATGAAAGAATTACAGGGCTTGTGCCTTGACGTAAATATTGAATATATTTAAACAGAATTAAAAACATTTCAAACTATATATAAAATGTTTAAACCCGAATCAAAAAGATCTTCAAAACGAATTTCAAAGGTTACTATTAACCTTTCGTCAACAGAAACAATAATTTCGAATTCGAAAGGTGAGGTAACAAAGCCGGAGACAATCAATTACAGGACTTTCAAACCGGACAAGGACGGATTGTTCTGCGAGAAAATATTTGGTCCTGTAAAAGACTGGGAATGTCATTGCGGTAAGTATAAAGGAATCAGATATAAGGAAGTAGTATGTGACAGATGCGGAGTCGAAGTCAATTTGAAAAGTGTGAGAAGAGAACGTATGGGGCATATATCTCTTTGTGTTCCCGTTGTGCACATATGGTATTTCAGGTCACTCCCTTCAAAAATCGGGAATGTTCTTGGAATTTCTTCGAAAGACCTCGAAAAAATAATTTATTATGAAACTTATGTGGTAATTAATCCGGGTAAGACAAACTTCAAGAAAATGCAGTTGATTACCGAAGAAGAATATCTAGAAGTTGTCAATACAATGACAGATGAAGAAAAATTGTTAACCGATAATGACCCGAAGAAATTTGTATGTGCCGAAGGTGGTACGGCCATTCAGAGATTATTAAAGAGCGTTGACTTAGAAGCGGAAATTGAAAAATTAAGAACAAGTTTAAGTGAAGAACAGTCGGTTTTAAAGAAACAGGACTTAATCAAAAGATTAAGGATTCTTGAATCATTCAGAACAAAAGAAGGCGGAAAGCCGAACAAACCTGAATGGATGGTTCTTGAAGTAATTCCTGTAATTCCGCCGGAACTGAGACCACTGGTACCGCTTGAAGGAGGAAGATTTGCAACAAGTGACCTGAACGATTTATACAGAAGAGTAATAATCAGAAACAACAGGTTAAAAAGATTAATTGATATTAAAGCACCAGAAGTAATTCTCAGAAATGAAAAAAGAATGTTGCAGGAAGCTGTTGATGCACTGCTTGATAATTCACGAAGAGTAACAGCCGTAAAAGCGGAAAACAGAGCATTAAAATCATTATCGGATATTCTTAAAGGAAAGCAGGGCAGATTTCGTCAGAATCTTCTTGGAAAAAGAGTTGACTATTCAGGCAGGTCTGTAATCGTAGTAGGTCCGGAACTTAAATTATATGAATGCGGTATTCCGAAAGATATGGCTCTGGAATTATTTAAACCATTCATTATCAGAAGGTTAATTAGCAGAGACCTGGTAAAGACAATTAAAAGTGCAAAAAAATTAATAGATAAACGCTCACCCGAAGTTTGGGATATTTTGGAAAATGTTATTGAAGGGCATCCGGTGCTGTTAAACCGTGCTCCCACCTTACACAGATTAAGTATTCAGGCATTCCAGCCTGTACTCATCGAGGGTAAGGCAATTACTCTCCATCCGTTTGTGTGTACTGCATTTAATGCTGACTTCGACGGTGACCAGATGGCAGTGCACGTACCTTTATCTTATGAAGCACAGCTGGAGGCTTCAATACTGATGATCTCATCTCATAACATACTTTCCCCTCAAAACGGTAATCCGATTATCGTTCCTAACCAGGAACTTGTTCTTGGAGTTTATTATTTGACAAAAGAAATGAGAGGTGATATCGGGGAAGGAAAAATGTTTTCTTCTCCTGACGAAGTATTTCTTGCTTTTGATAACGGAAAAGTCGGGTTACATGCAAAGATTAAAGTCAGAATTAATAATTCAATTTTCACTACTACAACCGGAAGAGTTATTTTCAACAGCATACTACCCGAAGGTATTGATTACATCAATGAATTGCTCAAAAAGAGAAAACTAATTGAAATAATCAATCATATCTATAAAAAAGTAGGAAACGAAAAGACGGCAATATTTCTCGATAAATTAAAAGAACTCGGATTCAAACACGCTACTGAAGGCGGATTATCAATAAATATAGATGATATCGAAGTTCCCGGAACTAAGAAAAGAATCATTGACGATGCATTCAAAAGAGTTGAAAAAATTGAATCGGCAAAACAGAATGGTTTACTTTCGGAAAATGAAAGATACAATAAAGTTATTGACATCTGGACGCACGTTCGTGATCAGGTGAAAAATGACCTTATGGATAATCTGAAAGTATCGAGAGAAGGATTTAATTCACTGCATATGATGATTGATTCAGGCGCAAGAGGTTCCGCAGAACAGGTCAGCCAGCTTGCAGGTATGAGAGGACTTATGCAGAAACCGCAGAAGTCACTAACCGGACAGGCAGGTGAAATTATCGAAAACCCGATTATTGCAAACTTCAAAGAAGGATTGTCAATACTTGAATACTTTATTTCCACTCATGGTGCAAGAAAAGGTCTTGCAGATACAGCATTGAAAACTGCTGACGCCGGATATCTTACCAGGCGTCTGGTCGATGTGGCTCAGGATGTGATTATAACCGAGGATGACTGCGGCACGATAAGAGGTGTTGTTACAGAAGCATTAAAAGAAGGTGAAGACGTAAAGGAAAGTCTTGAGGAACGAATACTCGGCAGAGTGACCGTTGCTGACGTTATTGACCCATTCTCAAAAGTGGTTATCGCAAAAGTAGGCGAAGAAATTACTGAAGAGAAAGCTCTTTTGATTGCCGAATCACCTATTACTTCAGTAGAAATAAGGTCAGTACTGACATGCGAAAGTAAACGAGGCGTATGTGCGAAATGTTACGGAAGAAATCTTGCTACGGGAAAAATGGTTGAAATGGGTGAAGCAGTTGGTATTATTGCTGCTCAGTCCATAGGAGAACCCGGTACACAGTTAACACTAAGAACGTTCCACATCGGCGGTACGGCGAGCAGAATTGTGACCCAGTCTCAGATTCCGACTAAATTTAATGGAAAAATTAAATTCGAAAACCTGAGAATGGTGGAGTACAAAGGTGCTGTCGGCAATACTCTGGTGTCTTTAAGCAGAAACGGAAATATTGTTATTATTGATGAAGATGGAGATCAGATTGCAAAATACAGTGTTCCTTATGGCGCAACTCTTAAAGTGAAAAATAAAGAAAAAGTAGAAAGAGATACAATACTATATGAATGGGATCCTTATAACTCAATTATAGTAGCAGAAAATGACGGATTAGTTCAGTATGTCGACCTTGAGGAAGGGAAACAGTATGAACTTGTAAAAGACGAACAGACAGGACACTATCAGAAAACAGTTATTGAAAGTAAGGATAAAACAAAGAGCCCTGCTCTTCAGATTCTTAATTCAAAAGGTGACGTTTTGAGTTCATATCTGATACCGGCAAAGGCGAATTTGTTAATCGATGATAATCAGATGGTAAAAGCCGGGACTATTATGGTTAAGATTCCGAGAGAATCAGGTAAAACCCGGGATATCACCGGCGGACTGCCAAGAGTAACTGAACTTTTCGAGGCGAGAAGACCATCGAATCCGGCTAGAATTGCTGAAATTGACGGAAGAGTCTCTATCGGAAAATTGTCCAGAGGCAACAGGGAATTAAGTATAACTTCCAATGACGGCTCCAATGTTTTTGATTATAAAATTCCAATCGGCAAGCACATTCTTGTCCGTGAAGGAGATCAGGTAAAAGCAGGCGAACCTCTTACAGGAGGAGCACTCGACCCGGTTGATATCCTTAGAATTAAAGGAGTGTCAGCTGTTCAGGAATATCTGCTAAACGAAATTCAGGAAGTTTACAGAATTCAGGGTGTTAAAATTAATGATAAGCATATTGAAGTAATCGTCAGACAGATGCTGCAAAAAGTAAGAGTTACATCATCAGGTGATACAAGACTTCTTGAAGGCGATATGATTCATAAAATTACTTTTGCGGCAGAAAACGAAAAAATTAAAGGTATGATGGTTGTTGAGGATTCAGGAGATACCGATAAAGTTAGAAAATTCCAGCTGATTACGAAAAAATATGCGAAGGAAATTAATTCCGAGCTTAAGAAAAAGAATAAAGCTCAGATAAAAATCAGGGAGGCAGTGCCTGCAACCGCAGATGCAATTATGCTTGGTATAACTCAAACTTCACTGACAACTGAAAGTTTCCTTTCGGCTGCTTCGTTCCAGGAAACAACAAAAGTACTTACTGACGCTTCAATCAAAGGTAAGGTTGATTTCCTGCACGGTCTGAAAGAAAACGTAATTATCGGTCAGCTAATTCCTGCTGGAACAGGATTGAGAAAATACAAAGACATTCTTGTTTTCAGGAAAGATGCAACACTTCTGAAGGCGGATGAAGTAAAATCAGAACCAAAAACTGAAACGGAAGAAGAAGTGGTTGAAGTTAAAAAGGAAAGAAAAAGAGTGAAAAAAGAAGAGAAAAAAGATGATAAGAAAAAAGAAGAAAAAGATACTAAAAAGGAAAAGAAGACAACTAAAAAAACAACGAAAGCCAAATCAAAATCCGATAAATAAATAATATTTGTTTTATCATTATATTAAGGCTGTCAACAACTGACAGCCTTTTTTATTATCTGGAAAACTACCGAATAAATAATACCAATAACCAGCAATTTGATCTAATACTTTCTTCAATAAAATCCGCAAAAATAAACCCTAAAAAAAGATTAAATAAATAGTTTGACTTTAAATTTATTTTACTTATATTTGTATAAAAAGTGGAGGAAAGTGGAGTGAAGTGGATGAGTGTGTATGATGAGGATGTATAAATCCCATTTTTTAAAACTTAAATAAGTAATATGTTTTCTGGGCATTCAATATGTTCGCTGGACAAGAAATCAAGGATAATATTCCCTTCGAAATTTCGTAAATACATCAAACCGGAGGCGAATAACAGACTTGTATTAACAAGAGGGCTGGACGGATGCATTGAAGTCCATACTTATGACGAGTGGGAAAAATTTGAAGAAAAGCTATCAAAACTCAATACATACGACCCGAAGAAGAGGCAGTTTCTAAGGGAAATAATGATGTATGTCAACGAATGCGAACTGGATTCACAGAATAGGTTATTAATACCACCGCAGTTAATAAAATATGCACAGTTGAAAGAGGAAGTATTAATTGTAGGATTAGTCAACAAACTGGAAATATGGAATCCATCAATAAAAGATGATTATGACGGTAATCAGGAAATATCATTTGAAGATGTAGCACAGCAGTTATCGGAAGAACTGGATAAATTATGAATGAAGGAGAAATAAATTTTCATACTCCCGTTCTTTTACATAAAACGATAGAATATCTGATAAATCCCGGAATAGAAAACCACACAATTGTTGATTGTACTGCTGGTGGCGGCGGACATTCCGAATTAATTTCGGAAAAAATCGGAATAACAGGAAAGTTAATATGCATAGACAAAGATGAAAATTCCGTTAAACAGATTCAGGACAGACTAACAGGTAAAAAGTGCATAATAAGATTAGTAAGGGGAAATTTTGGGGACCTTGATGAAATACTGGAGAGTGAGGAAGTATATGAAATTACGGGAATTGTAATGGATCTGGGATTATCAACATTTCAGTTAGAAAACGAGCCCGGTTTCAGTTTTATGAGGGAAAGCGAACTTGATATGAGGGCAGACAACCGGCAGGATTTGAAAGCTTCAGACATTATAAATTCATTTACAAAAACAGAACTTGAAAAAATATTTACCGAATTTGGAGAAATAGCAAATTCGTTCAGACTGGCAGGAGCAATAGTCAGGTACAGAAAAACAAAGAAAATTAAAACAACAACTGATTTGATAGAAGTTTTAAATAGAGAATACAGTTTAAGAAAAAGAGATACGAATGATTTTTTCGCAAAAATATTTCAGTCACTGAGAATTGCAGTAAATAATGAACTCATAAATCTTGATAATGTTCTGTCAGCAGCAGGAAATTATCTTGTAAATGGAGGCAGGGTAGTCGTGATATCATATCACTCACTCGAAGACAGAATTGTAAAAAATTTTTTCAGAAATAATAAAATAAATTATAAAATACTAACTAAAAAGCCGGTTATCCCGGATTACAGAGAAATTAAAGATAACCGCCGTTCAAGAAGTGCAAAATTAAGGGCGGCAGAAAAAATAAAATTTGAACAGTGACAGTTACATAAAATCAGCGGATAAGTCCAGAACAGCATCGGTATTTTATTATCTTGTTGCATTGATAATTCTTGCGGTTACAGTCGGATTTTACATTAATAATGTTCTGGAGTTTGATCAATTAATCAAGAAAAACAAAGACTTAAAAGAAAAACTTTTATCGATAGACCAGAATAATATGCGTCATAAAGTTGAAATAGAAAAATTATCGTCCTATGAAAGAATCAGCAAGATTGCATCTGAAAAATTCGACATGGTGAAAAACGATTCTGCTGTTGATAAAAGAGAAATTACTGTTCCTGTTGAAACAAACGAAACGGAAAAAAGTAAGATTGAACACAAATAAGAAAATATTGATTATTTCTGTGGTACTGATTATGGCATTTGCTTTTGTGATTTCCAATCTTGTGCGGATTCAGTTAATTGACCACAGTAAGCACGAATCAACGGCAAAAAAGCAAACACAAAAAAGGGAATATTCAATTCCTCTGAGAGGCATAATTTTTGACAGGAATATGAAGCCCCTTGTAGTAAATCATTTTAATGTATCCGTATCTGTTATTCCTAACAGAATCAAGAAAGCAGACAGCACGGCAGCACTTCTTGCCGCGGCACTCAACAGAAACATCGAGGATTATCTGCCCGTTCTGAAATCGGGTGCGGATAATGAAATTATTCTTGAATCGAATTTGAAACTCGAAAACACATCCCTTCTTGACGAAATTAACATTGACGGAGTAATAATAAATAAGGTTCCTTTCAGACACTACCCTTACGGAAAACTTGCTTCCCAGACGCTGGGTTTCACTGTCAACTATGAAGGCAGGTCGGGGATAGAATATACATATGACAAGGATTTAGCGGGAAAATGCGGAATGATGATTATGCAGAAAGACGGTTACGGTAAAAAACGGCCTTTCCAGGGCTTTAAAAATCAGTTTCCAAAGTCGGGAGACAACATTGTACTTACTTTAGATATAAATCTTCAGAAAATTCTTGAAGAGGAACTTGAGAGAGGAGTGAATGAATATAAATCAGGATCGGGGAAGGCTCTCATAATTTCCGTAAAAACCGGAGAAATCCTTGCGATGTCGTCATTTCCAGCATATAATCCGAACAATATAAAATCTTCCGATACAGTAGGAATGAAAAACAGAGTCATATCCGACCAGTATGACCCCGGTTCTACTTTCAAAGTAATTACAGCGGCAGGAGTCCTTGACAAAAATATTGCAGGAAGAAATACGGAAATTAATACTGAAAACGGAATATATGAATTTTCGGGTAGAACGCTTAAAGATGAATATGGAAGTTCATCAATGTCTCTTCAAAGAGTTATTGAAAAATCGAGTAATATTGGAGTTGCCAAATTATCCGAAATGCTTGGTAAATCGGAATTGTACAGATACGCGAGAAATTTCGGTATCGGCAGTTATACAGGCATAGATATTCACGGTGAAGTGAAAGGAACCCTAAAACATCCGGAACAATTCGGAAAGGGGACACTGCAGTTTATGTCGATTGGATATGAAATAGCCGTTAATCCGCTTCAAATGGCGATGGTTTATCAATGTATTGCGAATAACGGAATTATTATGAAACCAATGATAATAAAAAGAATGATTTCTTCCGGAGGAGAAAAAGCGGAGGAAAATTTACCTGTACCGGTAAGGCGGGTTATTTCTGAACGTACTGCAAAAACTATTACGGATATTTTAACGGGAGTAGTCAACAATGACGGAACCGGAACGGAGGCGAGCCTTGAAAATATTTCTGTAGCAGGTAAAACAGGTACAACTCAATTTATTACAGACGGGAAATATACAAAGGAAATACACAATTCGTCTTTTATCGGATTTTATCCTGCGGAAAATCCGACCGTACTGGTGGCTGTTTTTCTGGATGAATTGACTGATGATAAATTTTTTGGTGGTCTGGTTGCTGCACCGATATTCAGAAGGATATCTCAAAGACTTATAGAATATGTAGGGATTGACAGGATAAACTCAAATAATTTATTCAACGAAGGTTTTATAGCAGATCATCCCGGTGGGGAACAAATTGCGGAAAACAAAAAGGACATTCCGGATATTACCGGTATGGATCTGTTTAATGCCGTAAAAATTCTTGAAGAAAAAAATATTAAATTTGAAATAAGCGGATTCACGATAAAAGAAAAAGTGCCGCAGAAAAAATATTCTGTAGCAGGCTACAGCGAAAAAAGTATTTCGTCCGGTCAAAGAAGCATATCGATAAATATAAGGGAGATTAATCCGGATGAAAAATTCAGATTAAAAAAAGTTCCTGACGTCACGGGACTCAGTATCAGAAAGGCAATAGGAAAATTAACAACCGAAGGATATACAGTTGAAATTTCCGGTAGCGGAAAAGTGGAATCACAAATCCCGGAACCGGGAACGGAATTATCAAAAAACGGTAAAATAAAACTTATTTGCAGAGGAATAAAATTATAGATGAAATTCAGCGAATTATTGAAAATACCGGTAAGTTATAAATATGATATTTTTAAACCCGAAATTATTGCAGAGGGAGGGGATTTTGAACCTGAATTATTATCATATAATTCGAAGAATATTTGTGAAGACAGTATTTTCTTCTCGGTAAAAGGTTTCAGGGAAGACGGCAGCAGATACATACCTGATTCCGTTAACAAAGGTGCGAAAGCAATATTTTCCGATTCAGATAAATGTGTTTTATACAGAGACATATGCAAGACTCAAAATGTATGGCTTATTAAAACAGAAAATATCAGAAAATTGATGGCGGTTCTGTCGGCAGAATATTTCGGAAATTCTTCAGCGAAGTTAATATGTATTGCCGTTACCGGAACCAACGGAAAAACCACGACGACATATTTAATAAAGCATTTTATTGAAGCAAACGGGCATAAATGCGGTTTAATCGGCACAATAGATTATTTCTCCGGGGTAACAAATAAAAAAGCGGTTCTTACAACTCCGGATTCAGTGGAAATTCAGTCTTTACTAGCGGAAATGGCTGCATCAGGATTTCAGTATTGTGTTATGGAAACCTCATCAATTGCTCTTGAACTTGATCGTGTTTACGGAATTGACTACAGTGCAGGTATATTCACAAATCTTACGAGCGAGCATCTCGACCTACATAAAAATATGGAGAATTATCTGAATTCCAAAAAGATACTGTTCGATAATTTAAAAAAAGATGCTGTTTCGATTTCCAATTCGGACGATGAATACGGAAAAAGAATTCTTGAAAATACGAAATCAAAAAAAATATTCTATTCCGTAAACCGTGACAGTGATTACAGGGCATTCAACGAAAAATTAACTCTAGAAGGCACGGCATTTGAATTAGTAACAGAAAAAGAAAAATTTCATATTAATACATCACTTGCGGGAAGATTCAATATTTACAATGTTCTTGCGGCATTATCATGCATTAAGGAACTGGGGCTTGATATTAATAAGGCAGTAAAGTCTCTTACTGAATTCAAAGAGGTAAACGGAAGATTCAATACCGTCAGGCTGCCAAACAATGCTTTCGCCGTAATTGATTATTCACATACATCCGATTCATTGAAAAATGCGATTCTTGCAGCGAAAGAAATAATTAAATTAAGCGGAAGCAAGTCGAAAGTAATAACTATTTTCGGATGCGGCGGGAATAAAGACAGGACAAAAAGGCCGGTAATGGGGAAATTTGCAGTGGCATATTCGGATTATGCAATCGTAACTTCAGACAATCCGAGGTTTGAAGAACCCATTGACATAATAAATGAAATAGTTGCCGGAATCAGCCCTGAATACAAAAATTATGAGATTGAGGAGAATCGTGAAAAAGCAATCAAAAGAGGAATTGGAATTTCCCAAGAAGGTGATATAATTTTAATATGCGGAAAAGGACACGAGAATTATCAGGAAATCAAAGGAGTAAAATATCATTTTGATGACAGGGAAATTGTCAGTAAATACATTCAATCCGGAGAACAGAATTGATAAAACTGAATGACATATTGAGATTAAAAGGTCTTGAGTATATTAATCCTCGGGATGGCGGAAGATCTTATTTCACGGGTTGTTCGATTGATTCAAGAAAAGTGAAAGCAGGCGACCTTTTCATAGCGATTAAGGGGGAAAACCACGATGCACACGGTTATCTGTCTTCAGTATTTAGCAAAGGGGTATCTGCTGCACTGGTGAACAGAGCTTGGTACAGAAAAAACAAAAAGGAATTCCGGAAACACACTTTTTTCATTGTAAATAATACAGTAAAGAGTCTCGGTGAACTGGCAAATATTCACAGAAATAATTTCAGCGTCCCGGTTATTTGTATCGGAGGAAGTAACGGAAAGACCTCTACGAAAGATTTGACCGGATGGGTGCTGAAAAGTAAATATAATGTACTTGTCTCGGAAGGTAATTATAATAACCATATAGGTCTTCCATTGACGCTGCTGAAGTTAAATAAAAATCATGAAATATGCGTACTTGAAACCGGCAGCAATCATTTCAATGAGATAAAATATCTGTGTGAAATATCCGAACCTGATTTCGGACTGGTGACAAATATCGGAAGAGAACATCTTGAATTTTTCAGGAACATTAAAGGAGTTGCGAAAGAAGAATTCAGCCTCTATGAATATCTGATTAGTGATACTAAAGGAAACGTTTGTTTCGCAAATTATGATGATGAATTTATCAGAGGTTATTTTAAAAATAAAAATAAGGAAAGAATATTTTCTTATTCATACGGATACAACACTGAAATAAGAGGCAGGTTTATAGGATTTGACGATAATTTTAATCCGGAAATTGAAATAAAATTTCACAAAGAAAAATTCAGAACTAAAATTTCGACATTTGGATATCATTCAATATATAACGGTTTATCGGCAGCGGCTGTCGCAATTTATTTCGGTTTATCGGGAAGCAGAATAAAAAAAGCGTTAGAGGGATTTAAACCTTCAAGTTCTAAGAGAATGGAAGTAATAAGCAGAAAAGGTATTTTAATAATAAACGACACGTATAACAGCAATCCCGATTCAGTTAAATTAGGGCTCGAAACAGTTTGCAAATACAAGACTTCCGGTAAAAAGCATATTGTACTTGGAGATATGCTTGAAATGGGCAGTGCAAGCAAAAATGAGCATCAGGAAGTCGGAAAACTCGTAAAAAAAATGAAGTTCGATAATTTATACACATTCGGAAAGGAATCTTATCATACATTTCTTTCGGCAGGTAATATAAAAAATAATTTTTATTTCAAAACGCAGGAAGATATGGAGTCATTACTGAATAGTGTCATTAGCAAAGGAGATATCATTTATGTAAAAGGCTCCAGAGGTATGAAAATGGAGAAAATTGTAAATAATTTAATTAAAAATAAACTATAGACAGTGTTATACTATTTAGCAGAATTGATAAACCAGAAATATTCGCCGCCTGGATTTGATATGTTCAGATTCCTGACTTTCAGGGCATCACTTGCGGCTATCACGGCATTACTATTCGCATTTTTTATCGGTCCGAAAATTGTAAATATACTAAGGAAAAAACAAATAGGAGAAGCCAAAAAGGAAGACGGTCCGAAATTCCACTGGTCAAAAGCGGGTACACCCACGATGGGCGGACTTATCATCTTAGCCTCTATCCTGCTTCCTGTTCTGCTTTGGGGCGACCTCTCGAATATTTATGTCCAGTTGATTTTGTTTGTTACTATAATACTCGGGATAGTGGGTTTTATTGACGATTATTTTAAGGTAATTAAAAAATATAAAGACGGACTCGTTGCAAAATATAAACTGCTCGGACAGGTGATTACAGGGCTTGTTGTCGGTATTGTTATTTACACGTCTCCCTATTTTGACGGAATAAACTCTATCACTACAATACCATTTCTGAAAAATTATCAGTTTGATTTTTCAATTTTTTACATTCCCATTGTAATATTTATCATTACGGGAACTTCCAATGCAGTTAATCTTACAGACGGACTCGACGGTCTTGCTACAGGAACCGTAGGAATAGTTGTCTTTACACTCGGAATAATCGCATATGTTTCGGGAAATATTGAAACCGCCAAATATCTGAATATAATTTATCTCAGAGGAAACGGAGAACTGATTGTTTATTGCACTGCCTTGCTGGGTGCTGCACTCGGATTCCTCTGGTATAATTCCTATCCTGCTCAGGTATTTATGGGTGATACGGGTTCGCTTGCTTTAGGCGGTGTTGTTGCAACACTCAGCATACTTGTAAAAAAAGAATTCCTCCTGCCCTTGCTTGGCGGGATTTTCTTTGCAGAAACAATTTCGGTTCTTATTCAGAGATATTATTTCAAATATACAAGAATTAAATACGGAGAAGGAAAAAGAGTATTTCTGATGGCACCGCTGCATCATCACTATGAGATGAAAGGAATTCCGGAACCGAAAATTGTAATGAGGTTCTATATAATCGCAATACTGTTGGCTATCATGACATTGGCAACATTTAAAATCAGGTAATAATGAAATCTGCTGAAGCAATTAAATATCGTTACGTAATATTAGGAGCAGGAAGAAGTGGAATAGGTATGGCTAAACTTCTGAAAAAAAGAGGTGCTTCCGTATTTTTAAGCGATTCGTCTCCTGAGGAAAAATTATTGTATCTGTCAAAAGACGGACTTGTAAATAATAATATTGATTTTGAAACAGGAAGTCATTCCGATAGAGTATTTGAATGTGATATAATAATTAAGAGTCCCGGAATTCCTCCCCATTCTGAAATTATATTAAATGCAAGGAAGAAAGGTATTTGTGTCATTTCCGAAATTGAAGCAGCATTTTGGTTTTGTCCCTGTCCGATTGTAGCGGTATCAGGAACGAACGGAAAAACTACCACCACTGTACTAACCGGTGAAATGTTCAGAAATGCGGGCTATGATACTCACGTATGCGGAAATGTCGGACTCGCTTTTTCAGAAGTTATAGATAATTTGAATGAAAATTCGGTTGTTATTATTGAAACCAGCAGTTTCCAGTTATTTGACATTATTGATTTTAAACCAAAAGTGTCTTTGCTGCTGAATCTTACTCCTGACCATATTGACTGGCACGGCAGCATAAACAATTATCTTAAATCAAAACTGAACCTGAATAAAAATCAGAATTCAGGCGATTGGTTTGCATATAATTTTGACGATAAACGCCTTTATGACGGGCTAAAAAAGGAAATTCTTTCCGGAAAGATTAGCGCGTTCGGATTCGCTTATGAAAACATTCAGTCGGAGTTTGAATCGGGATGTTATGAAAAGAATTCCGAATTGATTTATTTTGACAGGAGTAACAATATATCGGAAAAAGTAATAACATCAGACGGGATAAAACTCAGAGGCAGGCATAATATATATAACTCAATGGCAGCCGTAATTGCAGCGAAGAGTTTTGGAATTGACCGTTCAGTAATAGAGGAGACTCTTGCAGAATTTAAAGGAGTTGAACACCGAATCGAATTTGTAAGGGAACTGAATGGGGTGGATTTTTATAATGATTCGAAAGCAACAAATTTTGATTCGACGTATGTAGCGCTTGAAAGTTTTCCGTCTAACATCATCCTCATACTCGGAGGAAAAAAAGGTGAAAACAATTTTCCGCTCATAGAAAAATTTGTAAGGGAAAGAGTAAAATTTATCGCAGCACTCGGACAAACAAGGGAGGATATTAAGGAATATTTTTCGGAGTTTAAAGAAGTGGTAGTGTGTGAGACCATGTCGGATGCAGTGAGAAATTCATTTAAAAATGCTGAAGCAGGCGATATAATATTATTTTCGCCTGCTTATAAAAGTTTCGATATGTTCGATAATTTCGAGCAGAGAGGCAGAATATTTAAAGAGGAAGTAAATTTATTATGAACGGTAAAACAAACAGAATTGACGTTTGGATTTTTCTCGCAGTTATAGCGTTGCTTTTGTTTTCTTTACTGGCGGTTTACAGTGCCAGTTCATACTATTTTTACGATACAAAAAAGGATACCGAATATCTGCTTAAATATCACCTGATAAAAGTTGCCATCGGCATTGCAATGGTATTCGTTTTTATGAAAATTGATTACAAAGTATATGCAAGATTCAGCAAATACTTAATCTGGGTTGCGATACTGCTTCTTGTTTATGTTTTATTTTTTGCAGTCGCAAAGAAAAATGTAAACAGGTGGATAGATATAGGACCACTTAGTTTTCAGCCTTCCGACTTTGCCAAGTATGCTCTTGTAATTCACATTGCATACCTGCTGATGAAAAAGAAAGAATATACTCATCTGTTGTACAGAGGGTATCTTCCGATTTTATTGTATATACTGATTATAACTGCGTTTGTTGCATTTCAGCCGAATCTTTCAACATCTCTGATTATATTTTCGGCATCAATGCTGGTGCTGTTTGTTTCACCGGTTCAACTGAAACATATGCTGTTTACCGTGCTGCTTATGATACCATTCATCGTGATTTTCATTATTTCCAACGGCTATATGCTGAAAAGACTGGAAAATTATTCGGAATATACATCCGGTCAGGGTGCGGAGAGACAACTTGCACAGGCTATTATCGGACTCGGGAACGGCGGTTTTATCGGCGTAGGTGCAGGAAATTCTTTTCAGAAAGAATATTTTCTGCCCGAAGCATACGGTGATTTTATATTTGCAATTGTCGGAGAGGAATACGGGTTTATAGGAGCTACTGCTCTGATCTTAATTTTTGTTACACTTATTTACAGAGGATATAAAGTATCAAGGGAAGTTGAAGACGATTTTGGTAAATATATTGCATTCGGTATTACTACTATTATCGCCCTTTATTCATTTGTCAATATTTCGGTTGCTACTGGAATAATACCTACTACGGGCGTAACAATTCCTTTCGTAAGTTACGGAGGAACGGCACTTGTTATAAATTGCATAGGAATTGGAATTTTGCTGAATATATCATCGCAGTGCAATAAATCAGGTGTAAAGAGGGATAAATTTACAAAGGTGGTGGAGGTATGAACATTATTATGACAGGCGGCGGAACAGGCGGACACATTTTTCCTGCAATAGCAATAGCGGATAGTTTAAAAAATAAAGTTTCAAATAGCCAGATACTTTTCATAGGAGCAAAAGGTAAAATGGAAGAGAGGATTGTCCCGGCGAACAATTATGAAATAAAAAGTGTGAATATTTCAGGTTTACGCCGGGGCAAATACCTTGAATGGTTTATTGTCCCGTTTAAGTTTATCTGCTCGGTAAGAGAATGTAAAAAAATAATTAATGAATTTAAACCTTCGGCAGTCGTCGCTACCGGTGGCTTTGTCTCTGCTCCGGTGGTATATTCGGCACTGAAAAAGAAATGTAAGGTTGTTTTGCAGGAAGGTAATGCAATCCCGGGTAAAGTGACTAAAATGTTTGCAAAAAAAGCCGATAAAGTAATTGTTAATTTTGAAGAAACGAAACAGTACCTGAAAAGAAAAGATAATATTTTAAGAATTGCTTATCCGATTAGAATACTGAAAGAAAACATTGACAGAACGGAAGCCTGCAATTTCTTCAGAATTAGCGAAAAGAGAAAAACACTGTTTGTATTTGGTGGAAGTCAGGGCTCCGCTTCAATAAATAACATTCTCGGGAAGAAAATCTCCGGATTATATGCAATGGATTTGAATGTTATCTGGCAGACGGGCAGGAATGATTTTAAGAGAATCAGCAGTGAATTCGGAAAATTTTCAGACAGGGTAAGGATTTTCGAATTTATCGACAGAATGTATGCAGCATATACGGCTTCGGATCTGGTAATATGCAGAGCGGGAGTCAGCAGCATTATGGAAATTGCTGCTCTGAAAAAACCGGTAATACTCATCCCGTATCCTTACGCTGCGGAGAATCATCAGGAAAAAAACGCAAAAGCGCTTGCTAAGGAAAACGCATGCATTTTTATTCCGGAAAACCGGCTGGAAGAAAAATTATTCGAAACTGTTAAAGCCACGATCACTGATGAGGCCATATTGAAAAAATTATCCGAAAATGTGCATAGATTTTCGGACTCCGATTCAGCCAATAAAATTGTAAATGAAATAATTAAAATTACTTCATAATGGAAAAACGAATATTCAAATATAAACTGGATTTTTATTATAAATCACTCATCATATACTTTGTATTTCTGATACTATATGCAGTAATCAGAGGCCAGTTTGCGGGTGGGGAGTTTATGATTGTTTTCAAAGATCCCATTATTTATATAGTCCTACTTTTTATAATAATTACGCTTGTAGCCCTTATTTTATATGCCATCAGGGCAAGACAGATAATTTTTGAATATGACAGGATTATCCTCAAAAACAGATTCGGGCAGAGAGAAATATTTTTCAGAGAGATAATTTCGGTGAGATTCTCGAGAGAAAAAGGCAGGATGGTGGACGGGCACAGAAGGATAAGAATTGTAAAACTGAAACTGAAAGACAGGAAAAGATATCTTCGGATAAGAATCGGAGAATTTTACAACGAAAGAACATTAATTCAGGAATTTAAATCAATTACTGCGGGAAAAAAATGAAGGTTCATTTTATCGGTATCGGCGGTTTTGGTATGAACGGACTTGCAGAATATATGCTGCGGCAGGGTTATACCGTTACCGGCAGTGATTTAAATAAGAGCGCATTAACCGGAAGACTGGAAAAACTCGGTATAGGTATTTCTTTTTTACACAGCGAAAAAAATATTTCTACCGATACGGAACTTATTGTGTATTCATCTGCGGTGCAAAGCGATAATCCTGAATTTACCGAAGCACTGAAAAGAAATATTCCGCTGATTAAGCGCTCGGAAATGCTTGGCAGAGTAGTGAATGATTCATATCTTGTTAGTGTAAGCGGTACACACGGAAAAACAACTGCATCCGCAATGATTTCTTATATCCTCATTGAAACAGGTATGGACCCCGATGTTTTCGTAGGCGGAGCACTGGAATTTTTATCATACGGCTCATCACGTGCAGGCAACGGAAAAATTTCCGTTGTTGAAGCTGATGAGTATGACAGAAGTTTTTTAACTCTTAAATCGGATATTGCAATAATAAATAATATTGATGCGGACCATCTTGATATTTATTCGGATATAAACGACATAAAAGATAACTTCCGGATTTTTATTAATAACTGCAAAGAAAATCCGGTTCTGATTGCTAACGGCGATGATGAAAATGTATTGGATGTAATCAGGGATTTGAAGACAAAAACAAAATTATTCGGTACAGGAACAAAGAATGATTACAGAATATTAAATGTGGATTATCTCAGTGACAGGGATTATAAGATTAAGTTTGATATTGGTACTGAAAATAAAACAATCAAAGACATATCCCTCAAAGTTCCGGGACTGCATAATGCAATGAATGCGGCTTCTGCATATATTGTATGTGAAGTTCTGAACATACCGCCTGAGAAATACAGGAAAATAATCGGAAATTTTACAGGCGTACAAAGAAGACTTGAACTGAAATACGAGGGCAATGTAAAAATATATGATGATTATGCTCATCATCCTGCCGAAATAAAATCGTCTTTCGGGGCTGTTAGAAATATATCCGGAGGCAGAATAATTACCGTTTTTCAGCCTCATTTATATTCGAGAACGAAAGATTTTTACAAGGATTTTGCCGAAAGTCTCAGCGGAAATGATGTGATTATACTGACTGATATTTATCCTGCGAGAGAAAAGCCGATTGAAGGTATAACTTCGGAACTGATTTTTAACGAACTGAAAAAAAATACCGGCAAAGAAATTTATATGATTAAAAAAGAAGATATGAACGATTTCCTGATGAAAAAAATAATTGAAAATGATACAATTATTTTTCAGGGTGCCGGTGATATTACGAATGCATGTAAAGAATTTACTGAATATTATAAATCTAAAACCCGGAAAATTGACTAAAAGAAAAATTATAATATTATTTGTCATTGTTGCTGTTGTATCTGCAAGTGCGGTCGTCCTTGCCGGGAAATGGCGGAGTAAGGATATTTACAGGAAAGTTTCAATTTCGGGAAATTACACGATATCAGATGATGAAATATTCAAATTGGCAGGTCTTACCTCTGAAATCGTTTTGACTCCGGAACAGATAAATGAAAATGAAATTATCGGAAGACTCTCGGTTCACAGCGACATAAAGAAGGTTTTTGTAACGAAAATTCCGCCTGATGAACTTTCTATACAAATCGTGGAAAAAAGTCCGATTGCAATTATCAACGACGGGAAAAGTCTGAAACTGATTGACGAAGAACTGGAAGTATATTCGTTTGACAATAAGGGTAAAATGTTTGACCTTCCGCTTATAAACGGAAGTAATAAAACTTCCGATAAGTTGAAGAAATATCCTGCAGGAAAAGACAATGCGGAACTGAAATCTGCAGTGTTCATACTTATTAATATCAACAGGGAAAGTAAATATCTTAACAGTTGCATTTCCGAAATAAATATTACCGGTGACGGCAGATATGTTCTGTACTCATCGGATAAAGGTTTCCCGATTTATTTGCCTGATTACGGAAACAGAATATTTGAAGATACAGTGAAACAGAAGGATTTAACTTTAAGGATAAAAGCTATGAGATTGTTTTTTGAAAATATTTATCCGTCTGAACGGTCGGAAAATATTTCCGGAGTGGATTTAAGTTACTCAAACCAGTTAATTATTAAGTACGAAGCAAGTATAAATTAAATATCAAACAAAGTGAAAACAAAAAAACATCACGACGATATAATTGTAGGGCTTGACGTAGGGACGACTAAAATCTGTGCAATTGTCGCCAGAGTTAAAGATGAAAAAAATGTTGACATTATTGGTATTGGTAAAGCCCCCTCAAACGGATTAAACAGAGGTATCGTTGTTCATCCTCAGAAAGCAACAGCATCAATAAAACAGGCTTTAAGCAATGCCGAAGAGAATTCTGGCATTGAAATAAATTCCGTTATTGTAGGCATATCGGGACATTATATAAGGTGCATTCAATCGGCAAGCACTATAGGTATAAGTAATCCCGACAGAACTATACACGAGGAGGATGTTGAGCGTGTACTGAATCAATCGCAGTTAATAAGGCTGCCAAGTGATACAAAAATCATACACGTAATTCCGCAGGAATTTGTGATAGACGACAGAGAAAAAGTATATGAATCTCCCGTAGGAATTATCGGAATGAAACTTGAAGCAAAAGTTAATGTAATTGCGAGTCTTGTTTCTTCAATTGACACATTATCAGAATGCGTCGTTGATGCGGGGGTTGAAGTTGACGATATAGTACTTGAATCCCTTGCTTCGGCACAGGCGGTTCTTGATGATACTGAGAAAAAAGTAGGTGTGGCAGTGATTGATATCGGAGGCGGTTCGACTGACATAGCGGTATTTAAAAAAGGGATTCTCAAGCACACCGCAGGAATCGGCATAGCTGGAAAATTCGTAACAAATGACATTGTTGAAGGTCTGGGAATACTTGAAGATGATGCTGAAAAAATTAAAATGGCACACGGATACGCGCTCGTATCGGAAATTATAAATGACGATGAAATAATCCTGAAAACCATCCGCGGTCAGAAACCGAAAAAATTCAGGAAAAGCGTACTTGCAAGAATAATCAATGCGAGGATGCAGGAGATATTCGATTTATGTGCAATCGAACTGAAGAATTCGCAGATTAAGAAAGAACTTTTTGCCGGTGTCGTTATTACGGGTGGAGGCTCGCTGCTGAAGGGAGCCAAGGAACTGGCTGAAAGCATTCTCGAAATGGATGTCAACTGCGGAAATCCGAGAGGTGTATCGGGCGGGCTTATCAGGGAAATTGAAAGTCCTATTTATGCAACCGGTGTCGGTCTGGTGCTCTACAGGCTGAAAAATTTATACGGAGGAAAGAACATTCAGATAAGGTCAGGAAAAACTGCCGGAAAAAAAGACACGAAAAAAATGTTTGACAAAATCAAAAACTGGTTTGACGAATTATAAAATAAATAAATTATTGAGTTTTTTTAAATAAAATATTTTTATAACTTTATTACCCGAAAGGAAGAATATGGCAATCCAATTAGTAACATTCGAGCACGATTATTCTGAAGGTGCAAAAATAAAAGTCGTAGGTGTTGGCGGAGGAGGTGGAAATATCATCAACTCTATGATTGATAAAGGTATTGAAGGCGTTGAATTCGTTGCTATTAATACTGACCTGCAGGCACTTAACAGAAGTAAGGCAGAAATAAAAATCCAGATTGGAAAGTCTGTTACGAGAGGTCTCGGCGCGGGAATGGATGAAAAATTAGGCGAGCAGGCGGCTGAGGAAAGCAGGGAAGAAATAGAAAAAGCACTCAAAGGTTCGGATATGATATTCCTTACTGCCGGAATGGGCGGCGGTACGGGAACAGGCGCTGCACCGATTGTTGCGCATATTGCAAAAACTCTTGGTGCTCTCGTGGTTTCCATTGTAACAAAACCATTTGCATTCGAAGGTAAAATTAAAAAACTTCTTGCCGAAGAAGGCGTTAAAAAAATTAAACCGAAAGTTGACAGTCTGATTGTTATTCCCAACGAAAGAATATTGACTCTAATTGATCCCGAAACTACCAATAAGCAGGCATTCGATATTGCAAATAAAGTGTTATACAATGCAACAAAGGGAATTTCGCAGATTATAACAATTTCAGGCGAAAATAACGTTGACTTTGCTGATGTACGCACAATAATGCGGAATATGGGCGATGCCATTATTGGTCTTGGCGTTGCCTCAGGCAAGGACAGAGCGGAAAAAGCCGCAAATGAAGCATTAAAGAATCCTGTTCTGGAGGACGTTGATATATCAGGCTCGCAGAATGTACTCGTAAATATAATCGGCAGCAATAATATGAGAATGACGGAAATTGAAACGATTAACAATATCATTAATAAAGCGGCAGGCGACAGGGCAAGATACATTATCGGCTGGGGTGAAGATGAAAATCTGAAGGATGAAATTGTTGTGACCGTTATCGCAACCGGATTTTCTAAAAAGGCGGAAAATGATTCGCTGGGCAAGGACATGATCGACGGTGAGATAGAATATCCTTCAAAGATAAATATCGGTGAAACAAGGGAAATCAAAATCACGAAAAAACCTGAAAGAAAAACTACTATCGAGAAGATGCCTATGGATGAAGAAGAACTCAAGAATCTAGATACTCCGGCTTTCATAAGACAAAATCTGAATATTCTGAACGATGACCTTAGTGAAAAAGAAGAAGAAACTGTGACGAATGAAAATGACGATTTCTTCTTTGAGAATTTTTCAATGGACGATGCAATAAACAAACCGACATTTCTCCGGAAAGTACAGGGAGAAAGTTAATTTAATTATAACAATGCGTATTGATTCAATGCGCATTTTTCTTTTAATCAAAATTATATTATAAATGAGTAAGAAATTACAGAATTTGTTTTTTGTATTGCTCTTTGCCGCCTTGATTTTTTCAGGTTGTTCATCTTCCGGTCCCGAGCAGACTACCAAGGAAGAAAATTCAGCCGTACAGATTTATCCTGATACTATAAAAGCAGGAAAATTTGACAACGGTACGATGTGGACTTTTGAAAATCCTCCGCTTGATTATTTTGAGTCCGAATACGGATTCAGACCGAGCAGGGAATGGCTTGACCACGTTAGAATGTCCGCTCTGAGATTTGCAAATTACTGTTCAGCATCTTTCGTGTCGGCTGATGGTCTTGTGATGACCAATCATCACTGCGGAAGGGATGCGGTGAGCACTGCACAAAAAGAAGGTGAGGATTTACACGAGACCGGATTTTATGCGGAAACACTTGAACAGGAAAGGAAAATTGATAAACTTTATGTTGACCAGTTGGTTCAGCTGATAGACGTTACTCAAGAAGTTCAGACGGCTTTTGATTCAGGGAAAGAAGATACCAACAAAGTTACTTTAAGAAACAACAAAATTAAGGAACTTGAAAAGAAGTATTCTTCCGAACTGAATCTAGTTTGCAGAATTACATCACTTTACAACGGCGGTGAATATTACATCTATGGTTACAAGAGATACAGTGACGTGAGACTCGTATTTGCCCCGGAAGACCAGATAGGTTTCTTCGGCGGTGACCCCGACAATTTTACATATCCGAGATATAATCTTGATATGACGTTTTTCAGAGTTTATGATGAAAGCGGTAAGCCTCTGAAAACTGACCATTATTTTAAATGGAATCCCGAAGGTGCGCAGCCGGGTGACCCGGTTTTCGTTGTTGGAAATCCCGGCAGAACTGACCGGCTGAAAACTGTTGCACAACTCGAATTTGACAGGGATGTTGTGTACCCGAGGTCGCTTACGAGAATTCATCACATACTTGATTCATTGAAATCAAGGGTTGCTGAAAATCCTGAGTTAAGAAAGGAATTAAACAATCAGATTTTCGGACTTGATAATTCAAGAAAAGTAATTGAAGGTATTTTAAAAGGGCTGAAAGATAATACTCTGATGGCAAGAAGAGTTGATTTCGAAAAGAAGTTCAAGAACTCAATCAACGGCAAACCCGAACTGAAATCAAAATACGGTAATGTATGGGATGAAATTAAAGATATAGTTGCAAAAAGGAAAATATTAATTGATAAAATATATTCTACAGATACAATGACTGTACAGGGAAAAGAGAACTATGCAAAATTAATTGCCGAAGCAAAAGAACTTTCAGGTAAGGAATCAGCAAAAGTTCAGATACTCGGTAAGGCAATTTATGAAGTATACGGTACGTCAATTCCGCCTGATGCTACTTTCACTTTAAGAATTTCAGACGGTATCATAAAAGGTTATGAGTACAACGGCACTATTGCACCTCCGAAGACAACTTTTTTTGGAGTATATGAAAGATTTTATGCATTCAATAAGCAATATCCGTGGTCATTACCTGAAAAATGGGAAAATCCTCCGCCTGAATTTGATTTATCGGTACCTATGAATTTTGTATCAACAAATGATATAATCGGGGGGAACTCCGGCAGCCCGCTTATAGATAAAAATGCCGAAGTAGTCGGACTTGCTTTCGACGGCAATATTGAAAGTCTTCCGGGAAGATTTATCTTTACGACTGAAGCAAACAGAACTGTCAGTGTAGATTCAAAAGGTATCCTTCAGGCTTTAAAGCATCTGTATAAAGTAAATAAACTGGCGGATGAATTAGTAAACGGAAAGATTTCGCAATAAATAATCTTACATAATTTCATTAAGGCTGTAAAATTTGATTTTTGCAGCCTTTTTCATTTAATATTTGCTTATTATCAGGAAAATATTAATACTAATAACAAAAAAGCCGGAAGTAATACTTCCGGCTATAAGTAAATTCGATAATAATTATTTATTTATTTATTCAGGTTCTGTAAACCCTCAAGCATTTGTTCCATATCCTGAATTTCGACGTCTTTGGGTAATTCAAAATCTGCGTCGCTAATTTTTGCATCCGGATGAAATTCAACTGCTTCCATCGTGGTTTTCCCGTCAACCATTTTCAAAAAAAACATATCATTGTAAACCCACATTGTTTTTTCTCCGTCCTTATAAATATCACATTCGTAACCGAGAATTTCTTCTGTACCTTCTTTCTTCGCCTTTGAGATTTCATCTTTAATCTCAGTCAGTTTTGTTATATCTTTGAACTCGTTATTCTCGGAGTCCATTTTAAATTTCATCCCCATCTTTTTGCCTGCTTCTTCACCGATAATATAAATGTACTTGTCTTTCAGAAACATCAATGCATCCATCTTTTTGCCTGATTCATCATTTCCCTTCATATCCATTTTGAAATTCTTGTCTTTCACATACATATCCAGAGTCATATCACCCTCACCCTTTATGTTGTATTTAATGTGAAATACTGAAGTTCCGGCTTTGTCTTCTTTCTTTTCGGCATCTGATGTCTGGTCATCAGTTTTCTTGCCGCATCCCGCAATCAGAATTACGGAAAAAATAAACAGAACAATGAATTTTAATTGTTTCATTCGTTTTGGGTTTAGTTTATAAAATGATTATTTAAATAGTTCGTCTAAGTGGATGTAATTGTATAACACTCTGGTTACTTTCTTAGGCTGCGGTTTAAATTCAAGCGGAATCATTTCATCAACAACTTCCTGCGGGAGCCTGTAAATCAGATTTGCCCAGCCTCCTGTATTTGTCCTGCTTAGAAATACGGACTTCCAGAGCAGGTCGAATGATTTCGATTCTTTTTCAGTGAATCCGAGTTCCATCATATCCTTAAGCCAGGTATCGTATTCCTGTGCTGAAAATTTCAAACCGACAGCTTCACCCGGAGCAAGACTTTCAACTCTGCACATTACATATTCGGGATGTATGAAATCACCTTTCTGTGAAGTTACTACAACATTGTAAATTGTATATTCGAAATTATTTTTAATCATAACTTCTCCCATATCTGTATTGAAGTCAACAATTACCTTATTGTCGAAATTCATTTCACCTTCGTAAAAAAGGAATTTTGCATTCGTGTTGTTGCAGTTCAGCCAGGGTGCATCAACATTATTCAGCGGTTCTATTATAGACTCGAGAGGTACAAATTCCTTTGACCTTGATTTATAAATGTTCTCTTCGATATCGCCCTGTATAACTTTTACATTTTTCCATTCAAGAAGGGGGTCAATCATACAGGTCTTCGGATACGTATCTGTCGGTTTGCCGTCTTTGAAATTTACTTTCAAATCAAATGTAAACTCTTCATCGGAATGAATATATATAACCGGCAGTTTCACGAACATCATTTGTTCCGGACGGGACGTATTAAAAAATTCCGGTTTTCCGTAACATCCTGCCATTACTCCCCATTCGTATGCTTCGTAATCGGGTGAACCCGTTCCGGCGATTTCTATTTCCGAAATCTCAAGAATTTCTCCCCACTGGCGGTAACTCATTACATCCGTGCGGATTCTGCCCGTTACTTTTACTTTTAGTCCGTCTTTTCTGTATTCTTCTATCAGATTTCCGGGTTCGTAGTTCTTCCCGTTATCTCCTGCTATTCCGTAAAATCCCCCTTCGATGGAAATATATTTTACTGTACCGGTTATCGTAATCTTATCCTGCGAAAATGAATTGCCTGAAAGCATCATTGAAAATAGCATTAAAATTAGCGAAAATAAATATACCCCTGAGTTTTTATAAATGTTTTCCATATTCCTTTGTATTAATTTTATTAAAATTATTTATTAAAATAATTAAATACAATTTAAAACGAGATTTGTATTTCGATTTTCTCCCGGCATTAATAAAGTGTTAATGTTCCCGTGAAATGCCTGCAGAATAAAAACCCGAATATGGAATCACAAAAAAATATATTGAATATTTATTATAAAAAATTTACGTTATAAAAAAAAGGATTAGGAAGATGGGAAAAATAATCAAAAAGTTTCTTATAGTTATACTGGTAGTTCTGGTTCCCGCAGTGTTTTTTTCACAGGCGGTATTCAACAACTGGAATCCGGTGAATTCTCCTGTTACGGAGAATTTTAATTCGATGTGTAACAATCAGAATAATGTTTATATATTCGGGAATAACGGTATATGTCTAAAATCTACCGATGCAGGTTATAACTGGAGCATACTGAATCCGGGGACACAGAACGATTTTTATTCCTCCCATTATAGTTCAAGTTTATTAGTCGCAGGTGAAAACGGAACTGTTTTACGCTCAACAAATCAAGGTGTCAACTGGATGTCAATAGGTCCGCAAATATCTCTGAGTCTGTTTGGAATCTCACAGTTTTATTCCAGTATGTCGGTAATTACGTGCGGTGAAAATGGAGTAGTATATTATACAACTAATCAGGGAACAAACTGGACACAGGTAAATTTGGGGACAACCAATAATCTGCGAAGCGTCTTCTATTCAAATCCGGTATCACTTTACCGTGCATATTTATGCGGAGACAACGGAACAATTATTAAACTGGTATTAACAATACCGCCTGTTCCGGCAATAATATCAGTCGTTCCGTTACAGAGCGGATTTACGAATAATTTTAACTGCATTGTTGCCTTATCTGATACAAATACACTTATGGCGGCGGGTTCTAACGGAATTATAATCAAATCCACAAACGGCGGAGTGAACTGGGTTCAGCAGCAAAGCGGAACTGCAAATACTTTAAGAAAAATTTATCAGGTAAGTTCAAACGATATATGGATTTGCGGTGATAACGGAACAATATTGCACACAACAAACAGCGGTACTAACTGGGCATTGCAAACCGTTAACTCAACATCAAACATTAATTCGTTAATCTTTCCAAGTTCTGCAAGAGGAATAGCGGCAGGTTCAGGAGGAACAATCCTGAACTGTGAACTTTATCCCTTAGCATCAGATTCTGCAAAGAAATGGACGACTCTTGACGGGAATAATATCAGTTCATATTTTTGGACAACCGGAATAATGAATCAGCATCCGACTATGATTAATACTCCCGGATTTGAATGGCCTAAAGGTTCAAATAAATATGCAATTTTTTCATCCGGACTTTGCATTGCGGGATATGTTAACGGAACATTACGAGAGGCAATGGTGAGTTATAAAGGTGAGTTATGGCAGGGTTTCATTAATAACGGTGTTCCTGAAACTCCGGCATATATGAAAAGAATTTATAAAGTCAAACAGGGAGATAATTGCTATAACAGCATTGACTGGGCAAACTGGGGACTTATGGTTCCTTTTGGTGCGCCATATGTTGATGTAAATAATAACGGAGTCTATGATATGTGCATTGATACTCCCGGTGTCAGAAATGCAAACCAGACGTTATTTATGGCTCTCACTGACGGTTTTGCGGATAAACATTTTATCGGCGAAGGTTTCGGCGGCGGAACAATGCCGCTTTATGCCGATGTTCGTATAACCGCATGGTGCTATTCGGATTCAATTGTACGGGATGTTCAGTTCATACAATATGTCATAATCAATAAATCCAATTCAGCATGGGACAGTACGATATTTTCTCTCGTAGGTGATGCAGATTTGGGTGATGCTCTTGATGATTATCTGGGTATGGATTCAATAAGAAATATGTGGTATTTATACAATGCCGATAATGATGACTTTATGTATGGAACAAGTCCTCCTGCCGTCGGAATGAGAATGATTAGATTCCCCGTGAAAAAAAATGTTACTCCGCACGATACAATAAAAACATCTTCGGGAGTTCAGTTTTCCTGTACCGGCTGCGGAACACCGCCTTGTGAGAATTCACCGAATGGCGAGCCGCTCGGTGCATATAATTTTATGAAGGGCTACAAAAAAGATTTATCCCCGTGGATGAATCCTGTTTTTAATCCGCCTGCTCCGACAAAGTTCATTTATTCCGGCGAACCTGAATTTGCTTCAGGATGGACTGAGTATAAAGGATGTGTCTTTAATTGCGGCGGTCCGAACGGGCAAATTCTCGCAGTTGCTCCTCCGGGAGACAGGAGATATATTCTTAATGCGGGAGCACCCGATTTTAAAGTATTTCCCGGCGATACGCAGACAGTCGTTATCGGGCAGATGATTGCAAGAGGAAGCAGTAATCTGAACTCTGTTACAAAATTAAAGCAATTATCGGATATTGTGGTTAATTTCTATCAGACCGTTGATGTTAAACAGATTAGTACTCAGGTTCCCGAATCATACTATCTGCTTCAGAATTATCCCAATCCGTTTAATCCTGTTACGAAAATAAAATTCGGAATCCCGGAATCGGATTTTGTTGAACTCGAAATATACGATATCCTTGGTAAACTCATTCAGGTTCTGGTTAAGAATAATCTTTCCGCAGGCGAATATGAATACGAATGGAACGGCTCTGCGCATTCTTCTGGAATATACTTCTACAAATTCAGGGCAGGTGATTATGTCCAAACAAGAAAAATGGTTTTGCTGAAATAAAAAAAATTATTAAACCTAATACGGTGAATATATACATCGTATGAAAAGGAGAAAGAAATGAAAAAGTTTTTAGTTTTAATCTTTCTTATGTATGCAGGTTCATCCTTTGCTCAGGTTTATCCGTTTCACTGGGTTAAAATTAAGGGAAACTATGCCTGCACATTCATTGGCAGCAGAGGAGTTTTTAATCAAGACTTCAGGTATACAAATACACCGGGTTATACTGTCCCTTGCGGAAGTACACCTTTCTGCGAAAATACGGGATTGAGTGCCGCCTGCAAAATAGACGGAGCATTGGCAATGTTTGCGTGTACATATGTTGGAGAACTTGCACCCGGATATATTTTAAACGGAGTTGCATATACCAATGATGATTTCAAAATCTACCTCGTAAAAAAAGTTGATAACGAATTCAATAATCCCGATTATGCAAACTGGTATAAAATGACGGGATACGGAGCACCTTTTATTGATGTAAATAATAACTGCATTTTCGAGCCGGGGATAGATAAGCCCGGTATGCAGGATGCAAGTGAGACGGCGTTCGTCTGCTATACTGACGGATTTCCCGAGTACCGTATTCACGGTGAAGGTTTCGGAGGCGGAATTAAAAATCCACTGCTTTATGCCGAAGTGAGATTTACGATGTGGGCGTATTCAGAGGCACCGATGCAATTTGCACATTTTTTCAGATATCAGATTATTAATAAAGGTAATAAAAACTGGGACTCCGTTTACTTTGCATTATTTTCGGACCCGAGTGAATATACTTTTTACGAAGAATTTCTTGGATGTGATACGAACAGGCATCTTGCATATGCTTACGGTGATGAAAACATTGATTACATTTTCGGAATCAAAGTGTTAAAAGGCGCGGTAAATAAATTGACGGGTGATACAATTTATTTATCTTCTTTTGTGTGGGAAAGATTTAATTACGGTTGCGAATGGGAAGTTCCCGGAAATCCGCAGGGCGCCTATTATTATATGAAAGGATTTAAAAGCGACGGGACATCTCATCTTGACCCGACAAAACCTCTTGGAGGCAACAGATACGAAAAAACGAAATTTATATTATCCGGTGACCCTGAAACAAATGCCGGATGGACACCTGCTAAAGGCAGAATCGCAAATTGCGGCGGAACAGATACAGGAACCGTAGTGCCTCTCCCCCCAAGTTCTGCAAATATGGTTATGGGAATGGGTGCGGATAATTTTACGATTGCACCGGGAGATACGCAGGTAATTGTTTATTGCCAGACCGTTGACAGGGGTAACAGCAATGTTAATTCAGTAACAAAACTGAAATCACAGACTGA
>CAYWMV010000009.1:0-30477 GCA_964459055.1 uncultured Ignavibacteriaceae bacterium
GGTTTCAATTTCAAGTTCTTTTGCTCGTTGTTTTATTTTGTTATACATTTTTTGTTGTTTTATTTCTCGCAGAGACGCAAAGAAATCAGTTTTCATTCCGTCACCAATCATTACGTATTTCACGCAAAGACGCAAAGACACAGAGAAATTATTTATTTGACTCAGTTCTTTATTTATTCTTAATTCTTAATTGATAGCATCATCCATTCAACCAATCATCCAATCAATCAAAATCATTCCATAATTTCTCCGTCAGTTTCTTTGCTTCATAAGCAACTTTTTCCTCGTCAATATCAAGAACAAGTTTTTTATTCTCCATTAAAATTTTACCGTTCGCAATTGTTGTATCTACAGAGGACTGCGAAATTCCGAATACAATATGTCCCAAATATGAATCCTTATCAAGCGGAGTAGGGGAATTGTAATCAACTAAAATCAAATCCGCCGTTGCACCTTTTCTGATTTCTCCAAGCGGGATATTCCAGTATCTCGATGTAATTTCAGCGTTATTCTTTAATAATAAATCTGTTACTTCAGTGAATCCGCAGGCAGGATTGTTATTTCGTAGATGCTGTGCCCACAGGGCAGTTCTTAGTTCTTCAGTCATTCTGACAGTCATAGCATCCGTTCCGAGTCCGGTTAATATTCCTTTTTCTTTAAATTTTATTATATCCGCAATTCCCACGGCATTGTTCATATTGGACTGCGGATTGTGTACAATCATTGTTCCCGTATCGGCAATTATATCCATTTCCTTTTCATTAATATGAACGCAGTGAATGAATAAACTTTTATTTCCCGTAATACCGAATTTATGCAGGCGTTCAGCAATACGCATTTTATAATTTTCAATACAATGTAACCGGTCTGACTCCGCTTCCGCACAATGAATATGAAAACCCGTATCGAGTTCATTTCCCAGTTCAGATGCTTTAGACAGTGTTTTATCGCTAATCGTAAACGATGCGTGAAGTCCGAATAATGCCTTCACCTGCTCATTCTTCTGTTCATTGCAATGTTTTATGAATTCGGTGTTTTCAACTATTCCTTCACTTGCAATTTTTTCTCCGTCCCTGTCGGAAACTTCATAACACAAAGATGCACGCAATCCGGTTTCCATAACTGCTTTTGCAATTTGCATTAATGAACCTCTTAATGAATGAGGACTTGCGTGATGGTCAATCAATGTCGTCGTTCCGTGCCTGATGGAACTGATAAGCATAATTAAAGCACTGTAATATATTGTTTCGGGAGTAAGGATTCTGTCGAGTTTCCACCAGAGATTGTTCAGAACCTCATTGAAATTTTTAGACGGCTTCGCTTTTCCGAGTCCTCTTACAAGCGTGCTGTAAAAATGCATATGCGCATTAATGAATCCCGGCATTACAACTTTTCCTTTTGCATCAATAACTTTTTCGTATTTTCCGGTGAATGATTCGTTCTTTCCGATTTCCGATATCAGGTTATTCTTTATTAAAACGGAATGACCGTAAAGAACGTCCGGATTTTTTCCGAGAGTAATTATTATTCCGTTTTTAATAAGTATAGTCTTTTCCATTTATGCTTCCGTTAAAAGTTCAAGTTCCTTTTTTGTTCTTTCTCTCATATAAAGCGCTCCAGTAAAGCATTTCTGCACGCAGATTGAGCATCCGATGCATTTTGATGCATCGGTTTCAGGAATCAAAATTTTGTTTAAAGTTATTGCAAGATACGGACATCTCGTGCAGTTACCGCAATGCTCGCATAAATCTTTATTTACATCCGATATTTTTTTAGTGGAAGTTAAATCCATAAAATCGGTAACCGGATTCGGTAATGCACATCCTATTAACTCATTAACGGATTTAAAACCACTTTCTCTTAAAAGGTAACTTAATCCCGAATGCAGTTCGTCAATGATGTGATAGCCGTATTTCATAACCGCAGTACAGAACTGAACCGTCTTTGCTCCGAGTGCAAGGAAATCAGCGGCGGATTTGTAATCCATAGGACCGCCGTTTCCGGAAACGGTCACTCCGAGATTTGATACTCTTGTCAGTGTGAAATTACTGATTGGTATAACACCTTCACCAGAAAGACCGATGACAATTCCTTCATCCCATTTTTCCTTACTGCCTTTTCTAAAATTGACTCCGGGAAAAGTATTTGCGAGTGTAACACCGCATTTTTTACCGGGATATTTTTCAAAAACATCTTTTATTGCTGTTATTATCGGATGAATTGATGTTACCGCAGCAGTCAGTTTAAATAATTTAGGTATGCTGCCGTCGCCTTCACTCATAATCCATTCAATTATTTTTGCAGTTAATTCTGCATCCTGAGAGACAATATCGCCTTTCGTTCCGTCTCCGCCCTGCGGACAAGAGAGGCTGTATTCGATTCCCATTGCACCCGCATTTTCCAGTTTTTTTGTGTTTGACTGCCAGACTTTTTTGTCTTCTTCATCATTACCCGTTACAGGACCACCCGTTGATGCAAGCGTCAATCTGTCCGGGAATTCACCGACAAGTCTTTCTACTTCCCTGCAAACTCTGTCAAGCGAATGACCTGATACATTATCACAGTTTCCGTAAGTTGATTTCGTGATTGCAAACATATATTCGGACGGAATATGGATAGGAACATTGTCGAATGCAGTTTTCATCACGCCCCCAGACCAGCCGGATTCGTATGCTTTTTTCATCTGCTCATAACCGTCAGTCGGGGGTGCGGCTGATAATAATAAGGGGGATAATATTTTTCTGCCGAAAAATTCTGAAACAAGAGGGACAGGAATATCAATTTTTCCTTTTAAGATTTCAAAACTTTTTACTTTGTTTTTTATTTTCGGTTTCGGCAGATTTTTTATGCATGCATCAACTTCCAGCGCGGTATTTTTTCCCGACGCAACCGCTTCAACGACGGTTGACGCTCCGCCGGAAATATCTCCCGCGTAAAATATTCTTTTTCTCTTTTCCGTTTTGAAAGTGCTTCTGCTTCCTACCGCGAAGACTACAACATCAAATTTTCTTTTCTGGGCATTGGAGTTTTTATCTTCTTTCATCAGCAAAGGATGGAATTTCTTCCCGGCCGGTAAAAGAACTTTTGATGTTATTAATGATTTTATTTTCTTATCTCTGAATCCGTTTATTCTATCAACTTTTGTTCTGCCTGATACTTCGATACCGTACTTTATAATAAGATTCCTTTCATAATCCGTGAGCGGCATTTCATCGGGCTTTTCAAGGCAGAACATTTCGACCTGTACTGCTTTTCTTAATTTTGCGGTTATTGCACAGTCAACTGCAACCGCACCGCCGCCTATTACTGCAACCGACAAGTTTTGAAGATTAATTTTCTTCTGATTCTCAAGAAATTCTGTCCATCCGTAAGCAAACTCGTTTCCTTTAATATTTAAAATAATTTCTTTGTCTAAACCCGTGCTAATTATTACTGCATCGTGGCCGTACAATAATTTTTCGGGATTATCAATTTTGCAGTTCAGAAACATAAAAATTCTTCCCAGTCCCATAAGAAATTCTATATCTGTCTGCAATACTTTTTTATCGAGTCTGATATCGGGAATCAGAAGACACATTCCGCCCGGTTTTTCATTTTTATCGAATATATCAACTTCATATCCTTTTTGTGCAAGAACGGCAGCGGCTCCGAGCCCTGTCGGTCCGGAACCTATGACTGCAATTTTCTTTCCGTTTAATTCGGGTAAAATAAATTCCGGCATTTTTTTCAGTTCTTTTGCCTTTTGCACGATTGTTGCCTGTACTTTCGGAATCTCAACAGCGTTGTTGAATGTTCTGTAAACACACGCTTTCATACAATGGTAATCGGGGCAAACGTAACCGCAGACTCCTCCAAGCGGATTACTTCCCATAATAACCGAAGCCGCTCTGGTATAATCCTGCGGCAATCCGCGTTTGACAGCCATTATGAAATCGGCAGGGGAGCAATCAACGGGACAGGCATTTTTACAGGGTTTTTCCTCGCAGTATTCGCATTTTGAAATTTCCGCTTTTAATTGGGCATCGGATAGAATTGAATTCATTTTTCCGTTTTTTTAAAGTTAATTTATCTTTTGTTTATTAGAAATGAAATAATTTTTCGGTAATCATATTTTGCATTAAAATTGCAGAGACAAGGCATGCCTTGTCTCTACTATGAAGTTTATTAATATATTTGGAGATTAAACAGGGAAAAATTATTAATTCAAACAAAATTATTCTGCATCTGTACATTTTAATTAAGATACTGCACAAAAATCTATATTTTTGTGTAGTATAAGCTTCATACTGCATAAAATTATGATTTCAAAAATAGTTAGATATAAGAGAACAGAATTATTGAAGGGGCTAAATGAGAAATATTTATAAAGGAAATCATCAATTAAAAATCTGCATAATAATTTAATTAAAGTTATTATAGGTCCTCGTAGAGCCGGTAAGTCATTCTATGCAATGCATTTCCTAAAAGGAATAGAAAATTAAGAGGGATTGAAAAATGCTGTGAATCATTAAAATTGTGGAGAAAAGGCATACCTTGTCTCTACTCAGCGGTTTTTTGGGATTAAACCGGGAACACATCAAGTTTGTCATAAGTATAAAAAGAGAACATAAATTATATGGAGATGAAAAAAATAATATTAATACTTGCAGTTTTAACGACTTTCGGGATTTTCAGCGGCTGCGATATGCTAAATAACATCTGGTCATATAACGTTACAATCATAAACGATGACTACGACAAATATTTGTCCGCAGTATATGTCAGGGAATATTACCAGTCGGGAGAGATATGGAGCAAAAACAACTTATATGATTATATATATCCCGGGGAATCTTATACATTCTCTTTATACGAGGGGACTTATGATTTCTGGTTTATAATGGAAGACGATTATTACGTTTATACTTATTACGAATATGACGTTCCGGTTGACAGGGATTTTACCATGTTTGTTTACGTTGACGGATTTAAAGACGGGAAAAACGAGAATGTAACTAAAACCCTGAAAGTATCTCCCGAAAAAATTTCAGATTAAGGTGTATCAACAGGAAGGTAGATTGAAAACGTCGTTGATTTATCGGGAACCGAATTAACTTTTATAAATCCTTTATGTTCTTTGATTACTCTTTCGGAGAAGGCAAGCCCGAGTCCGGTGCCTTTACCGTAATCTTTCGTGGAGAAAAAGGGAATAAATACTTTATCAATATCTTCGGGCTTAATTCCGATACCTGTATCTGTTATTTCTATTACTACAAGTCTGCATTTTTTGTTTTTTCCGGTATCTTCATATTCTTTACAATAACTTTTGACGCTTACAGTACCGCTTTTTCTTATTGCCTGTATTGAATTATTAATCATATTTGAAATAACATCGCTTATCTGGTCTTTGTCTATGTACAAATCCGGAATTTCATCTGAAAAATTTGTTAAATATTTAATATCTTTCTGTTCCTTGTGCTGAAGAAATTTTGCATTATCTATTACAGATTTCAGCAGTTCGTTTAATTTCACGGATTTCTTTGTCAGGTGAACGGGTCTCGAGAAATTTAGAATCTGCCTTATTGATTTCGTTATACGGGTTGTTTCCTGAAGAATGATATTGAGTTCCTCAAATCCTTCGTCTCCGTCCTTCCTGTCAAGTAAAAGATAATCGGCATTACCCGAAATTATATTAAGAGGATTTGAAAGATTATGTGCGATTGAAGAAACAACAGTTCCGATTAAAGCAAGATTTTCCTTCTCCCTTAATTCCCGCTCCAGATTTTTCTCGTTCGTGATGTCCCTGACGATTGATACTTTTCCGATATTTTCATTTTTTTCGTTCAGAATATTGAACATAGAAATAGTAACATTCTTAATATCGCCTGATTTTGTAAGCCTTTTCGTTTCGAAATTACTTACATATCCCTTCTGTTCAATTTCCTTTTCGAGTTGTTTTGCTTCACCTTTTTTTAACAGCGAATTTGGTATTATCGTCTTGTAATCCCTGCCCTGAATTTCTTCTTTATGGTATCCCAAGATATTTTCGGCGCCCTTATTCCAGAGAAATATTTTTCCCTCCCTGTCATATCCGATAATTGCATCCGGAGAATTTAGTATTATATCCGAGAAAAATTTTTCATGTGCCGATTTCCCTTCTTTCAGAATTTCTACCAGGTTCATTATGCATCTGTCAACCGAAGATACTATATATTCCGTCTCGTCTTCAGAAACAGGAGATTTCAGATTATTCTTTAATCTTTCGCGAAGTTCATTTTTCTGCTTTTCGAGTTCTGTTAAAACTAATCTCTCCATCGGATAATCTTAATGATTTATTTAGTTCTTTTTAAGTTATAAACAGTATATCCTTTTTTAATAACCGTTTCAAGCCGGTTGTTTGCAAAATTATATATCAGGTCTTTGTATGAAGGAAAATCAAATATCAGAATATCAGCCTGCTTTCCGGGTTCGAGACTCCCGATTATGTTCTGTGCATAAATGGCATAGGCGGCATTGACGGTAGCGGCATTTATAATTTCTTCTGCCGACATTCTCATTTTTACAGAGGCAAACGACATAATCATCTGTATATTTTCAGTCATACAGCTGCCCGGATTGAAGTCCGTTGCTATTGCCACCGGTACATTGCTTTCTATAAGTTTTCTTGCAGGAGGATAGGGAATGTCAAGAAAATATGATACTCCCGGAAGCAATGTTGCAATAATTTTTCCGTTTTCAGATAATTTTTTTATGTCTTTTGTTTTTAAAACTTCGAGATGGTCAACGGATAAGGCGTGATTTTTAATTGCGATGTCAATTCCCCCTATGGAATTAAACTGATCCGTGTGAAGTTTCGGAATCAGTCCGAATTTTGCACCGGTGCTTAATATCCTGTCGGTTTCGGCAGGGGAGAAATAGTTTTTCTCGCAGAAAACATCAATAAAGACAGCAAGTTTCCTGCGGGCAATTTCAGGAATCATTTCAAAACAAATCAAATCCATGTATTCTTTTTTTGAGTATCCGGGAGGTACTGCGTGCGCACCCAAAAACGTCGGAAAAATGTCAATCCCGTAATTATTCTCATTGTCAATTTCATTGATTACCTCCAGCATTTTTATTTCATTTTCAGTATTCAGTCCGTAACCGGATTTCGCTTCGAGAGTCGTTGTTCCCGCTATTAAGAAATTTGAAAGTCTTTTCTTTGAAATGATTTTCAAATACTCCTTTGATGCTTTTCTTACTGCTTTTACGGTTGATTTAATACCGCCGCCCGCTGCGGCTATTTCCTCATAAGTTCTGCCCGCTATTCGCATTTCATATTCGTTTGCACGTGAACCTGCAAAAACAAAATGAGTGTGGGTATCAATAAATCCGGGCATTACCGTTTTTCCGTATGCATCATATTCGTTTCTGATTTTCACGGGGGCTGTTTTTAAATATCTTCTCATTTGTGCAAAACTTCCGGAAAAAAGTATTTTGTCTTTTTTGTATAACAGATAACCGTTTTTTAACAGTCCGATATCCGACTGGCGCTTTCCGCTTTTAGGCTTTCCCGCAGTGTTTCTGCAGGTTACAAGATTTGTGATGTTTCGGATTAATGTTGCCATTGTTAAGAAATTTTTGTTTCCTTAATTATTCTGATGATTGGCTCTGTGTTTGATTTTCTGTAATGAATCCAGTAATTTTCAAAATCGAGTTTTACTCCGTCAGTTGTTGTAATTTTACAGCCGCTTTTTTTATTATGCTGAATTATTTTTCTGAGATAAATGCCGGGATTTTCTACAATTTTAATTTTTCTTTTTTCTATTCTGTATTTCGGGAGAGTGTCTTTATATTCCGAAACAGTAAGATTTGATTCTGCAAGTTCCTGCAATATTACGGCTATTCCAAGAAGCGAATCCCGTCCGAAATGACCGCCGAGTGCAGGCGGAATTATTACTCCACCGCTGCCTTCTCCGCCGCAGACCGAACCGTTTTTTTTCATTTCGCTTACTACGTTTATTTCACCTACGGGTGTTCTTTTAACTGCTGCCCCGTACTTTCTTGCAATATCATCTACTGCTCTCGTAGTTGAAAGATTTACTGTTACCAGGTTGTTTTTTTTTCGTGAATGTTTTAAAATAAAGTTTACTGCCGTTGTAACGGTGTTTTCTTCGATGAAAGGTTCTCCCTTTTCAGTTATTAGAACCAGCCTGTCAGCATCGGGGTCAACTGCGATTCCGATATCTGACTTTGTATCTATTACGAACCGTGATAAAGAGGCTAAATTTTTGGGAAGCGGTTCGGGTATATGCGGGAAAATTCCTGTCATATCGCAATGCAGGTCATATACCGTGCATCCTAATTCTTTTAACAACTCCGGTACGATAAAGGAACCCGAAGCATTTACCGCATCAACAACCACTTTGAATTTTCTCTTCCGAATTATTTCCGGTTTTATATATTTCAGATTCAAAGCGGCATCAATATGCATTTCATACTCATTAAATTCCGGACCTTCCGGTGCTATTGAATCTGATGCGGCGTATTTGAAATCGTTTTTCACGGTAAGTTTTTTTACCGCCTCCATTTCTTTACCTGACAGAAATGTTCCGTCCGGTCCGAGAAATTTTAATCCGTTCCATTCCTGAGGATTATGTGAAGCGGTTATTACAATTCCTCCTGCGGCTTTGATTTTTTCAACCGCTAACTGTACGGTCGGCGTTGGTGCTATCCCTATATTGTATGATTGCAGACCGCTCATTGAAATAACGGACTTCACCAAATTATAAACTGATTCTCCGCCATATCTCCCGTCGTATCCTGTTACAATAAATCTGCTTTTATTTTTCCCTGCTAATTTCACGAATGCGGAAGTAAATTTCACGATATTTTCAGGAGTGAGCGTATCGCCGTAAATTCCTCTTACACCCGAAACAGAAGCAATTATTCCGGACTTTGTGTTTTTTTCAGCCATGTTAAATTATATTTTCGAGTTGGGATAACTGTTCAACTGAATTAATCCCGGTAATTTCAATATTGTTTTCGACCGGCATTGCACCGATTTTCAGTCCTTTGTTTCTGAAATAATAAAATACATCGGTGAGATAGTATTCCTGCTGTGAATTGTCAGGTTTTATTGTTTTCAGAGCATCAAATAAATATCCGGATTTAATCAGATAGATCCCGCTGTTGATTTCCCTGATTTTTTTCTGTTCTTCCGTAGAATCTTTATCTTCAGTAATATCAATGAAATTTGCGCCGGAGTCTCTTATTATTCTTCCGTATCCCGACGGGTCATCAAAGTACGCCGATATAAGCGAGGCATCAAATCTGCCTGACCTGTGAAATTCAATGAATTTATTAACCGTTTCTTTTGAAAGCAAAGGGACATCACCCGATAAAATAAGTACGTCCCCCGTGAAATTTTTAAGTACGGACTCTGACTGCATAACCGCGTGACCTGTACCTAACTGTTCATCCTGATGTGCGATTGCTATTTTGGAATTGAAGTTACTGAAATTGAGCCCGATGAAGTTAATAACGCTTTGTTTCTGATGACCTACAATAAGAACGATGATTTCGGAATTAACCGTAAGAGATAATGTAACCACGTAATCAATCATAGGTTTTCCTTTAACTTCAAACATCACTTTTGCTTTTTCTGGATTTTTCATTCTTTTGCCTTTACCGGCAGCAAGTATTACAGTGGCAAGCAATAAATTATTTCCTTTTCTCTTTTATTATTCTGTTCTTCCTGTCAACGTGTACGATTTTCGGCTTGAAGTTTTTTAATTCCTCTTCACTGAATATTCCGTAATTCATAATAATAACTTCATCACCGACAAAGCCGAGCCTTGCGGCAGGACCGTTCAGGCATACTGTTCCGCTGTTCCGCTTCCCGGGAATAAGATATGTTTCCAGTCTTGAACCGTTATTTAGATTTACAACCTGTACTTTTTCATAGACCAGCATTTCCGCTTCCTCAATTAATGCTATGTCCAGAGTCAGAGAACCTTCATAAAACAACTCAGCCTGTGTTATTGTTGCTCTGTGTATTTTCGATTTGTACATTTCCCTTAACATACTGTCTGTTATTTATATTTATTATTAAATATTATATTGTCTATTAATCTTGTCTTTCCGAGAAAAGCCGCCAGTGAAATCAATACCTGCCCGTCATAATTTTTTAAATCCTCTATATCCTGCATCAGATAGTTATCGGTTATTGCAACGTACTGTAACTTCAGATTTTCGGATTTTCTCTTTATAAAATTTTCAATGAACTTTTTAACCGCATCCGTATCCGTAACTTTATAATCCGTTATCATCTTTTTTCCTTCAGTCAGGGCTTCATACAGAACCGATGCTTCGGTTTTTTCCTCTTTTGTAAGATATGAATTCCTCGAACTCATTGCAAGTTTTGTCTCCTCCCTCATAGTTTCGCATACTTTAACTTCAATGTCTAAATTCAGGTCTTCTGTCATTTTCTTCAGAACAGCAGCCTGCTGGGCATCCTTCTGCCCTACATACAAAAAATGAGGTTTTACAATATTGCAGAGTTTATTCACTATCGTCGTTACGCCTTCAAAATGTCCAGGTCTGAACCTTCCTTCAAGTCTGTCGGTAATGTTCTTAACCTTAACTTCAGTCAAAAAGTTCTGAGGATAAACGTCATTCTCTTCAGGATAGAATATGTAATCCACACCTGCGGATTTACAGATGTGATAATCCCTTAAAAAATCACGGGGATATTTCTCCAGGTCTTCGTTCTTACCGAACTGTGCAGGATTTACAAATATGCTCACTACGACCACATCGCATTCATTTCTTGCGTGAAGTATAAGTGATACGTGTCCGTCGTGCAGATATCCCATAGTCGGGACAAATCCGATTGTTTTTAAAGTTGCTCTGTAGTAGTCCGAAATGTTCTGGAGCGCATTAATATCTTTTATTACTTTCAAAATTTATTTCTTTAAGTTTTTGAAATAAATTTAATTTGCGAAATGTTCTAGCATCTGTGCAAGTCTGTCCCGCAAATCTTTTCTGTTTACTATGAAATCTAAAAATCCGTGTTCGAGTAAAAATTCCGACCTTTGAAATCCTTTCGGCAGGTCCTTTCCGGTTGCCTGTTTGATAACGCGCGGTCCGGCAAAACCGATTAACGCATTCGGTTCCGCAATGTTGATGTCACCCAGCATAGAATATGACGCACTGGCTCCGCCGGTTGTAGGATTCGTAATAACGGAAATATAAGGAATTTTTTCTTCGGCAAGTTTTGCAAGCCTTGAACTTGTCTTAGCAAGCTGCATAAGCGATATACCGCCTTCCATCATTCTTGCCCCGCCACTAGCAGAGATAATTATTAGCGGATAACGGTTCTTCAGGCATCTGTCAATTGCTCTTGCGATTTTCTCACCCACTACACTGCCCATACTTCCGCCGATAAATTTAAAATCCATACAGCACATTACAACATCATTGCTCTTTATTTTTCCTGTTCCCCATCTGATTGCGTCGTATAACTTTGTTTTATCTATTTGTTCCTCTATTCTCTTGTTGTAAGGTTTTGAGTCAACAAATCCAAGCGGATCAACGGACTTCATTTTTCTGTCGTATTCCCTGAACGAACCTTCATCGAGCAGTAAATTAAAATATTCCTCGCTTCCGATTTTAAAATGGAAATCACATTTGATACAGACATATTTATTTGCTTCCCATTGTTTCTTGTGTATGAGTTCACCACACTCTTCGCATTTCACCCACATACCGTCAGGCAAATCCTTTTTCGGAGTGTCTGTTGTGATGTTCTCTTTAGACCGTTTAAACCATGCCATAATTATAAATTAATTTATTAAAATTTCTTTTTAACGGGAATAAAGTCCTTCATATAAAACGGTTCGGAAATCCTGAAATCTCCGTATTCATTTCCGGAAATTTTCCTCACAGTCAGTGAATGCAAAGCATCGGCGGATTCAAACCCTGAAAGGTCGGTAACTCCTTCATATCCCGATATTTCCGTTTTATCGTTAATTAAAAGAACTCTTTCTTTTTTGTCAATCTGTTCATAAGTTGATATAGCGTATTCGCCTGTCCTGATTATACTATCTTTTTTAATTTCATATCCGGCAAAATAAAATTCCTTTGATTTCGAATTCACAGGTATTAATGCCAGCGCCTTTGACTCAGTTTTACTCTTAAGTCTGTATTTTTCCGCCACAATATCAAGGGAATTCAGTTCAACGAACCTGCATTTTACTGCAGTACATATTCCCTTGGCAGATGCCGAGCCGACTCTAAGTCCCGTAAATGAGCCCGGACCGTTTGCCAGACCAAGCACGCCTATATCCGAAAACTTTCGTCCGGCGTTTCTAAAACTGCCGATTATACCGTAAATTAACGAATCGGCATTATTTTCACTATACAATTTTTTCTGAACAATAATCCTGCCGCTTTCAAAATAAGTAAATTCCGGATTATAATTCGAAGTATCTAATACTAAAATATTCAAAAAAATATTATTATTATACGGTAAAATTAATATTTTATTATTCTTATGTTTTCTTCATTTCCGTAATCAAAATATACCTTTTTCAGGGAAATATTTAAATACTCTTCGGCAAGCCTTGACCACTCTATCAGGTATATTGAATTATCGTTTTTGAAATATTCTGTGAATCCTATCGTTTCAAGTTCCGTAACATCGTTAATTCTGTAAAAATCAAAATGATATATTTTAATGCTCGTCCCGGAGGCAGGGTAGATTCCCCTATATTCATTAACAATAAGATATGTCGGACTGTTGACGGTATCTTTCACTGAAAAATACCGTGCAATGCCTTTGACGAAAATCGTTTTCCCGCTGCCGAGTTCTCCGTTCAGTCCGATTATATCACCCGTTAATATGTGCTTTTCGGCGAAAAGCCTCCCGGCTTTTGCGGTTTCGGACGGAGATTTTGATTTTATTACAGTCAAGAATTATACTTTGGGTTCTAAAATTGCAACGGGTAAAATCATTTCTTCGGTTGATATTCCGCCGTGCTGGAATGTGTCATTGTAATAACTTAAATATTTATGATATTCCGTCGGATAAACAAAATAGAAATCCTCTTTTGCAACAATGTAATTCTCAATTCCGCTTCTTAAAGGGAACTTATAGTCGAGCGGATTTTTTATGTACATTGCATTTCTCGAATCGGCTTTTACGTTTTTCCCGTATTTGTAGCGGAGGTTCGGTGCGGATTCCCTGTCACCGAGTGCCTTTACGCCGTGCAGACATCTTATGCTTCCGTGATCGGTGGTGAGAATAATTTTTATGTCGTTTCGTGTTGCCAGTTGTCTGAGCATTCCGAAAAATGAGGAATGCTCGAACCAGGATTCCGTAAGCGAACGGTATGCCGATTCATCGGGTGCGATTTCCTTGAGTATGGCTGTGTCGCTTCTTGAGTGTGCTATCATATCAACGAAATTTATTACAATAGCATTAAGATGATTATTTGCAAAAGATAAAATCCTGTTCTCAATTCCGCGGCTGAATTCCGAATCCATAATTTTAGTGTATCTTATTTCATTTCTTAACTTTATTCTTTTTCTTTCAGTCAGTTTTATCAGAAATTCCTTCTCGAAATTGTTCTTCGTGTTTTCATCGTCATCGGAAGTTGCCCATAGACTTTTATAATGTTTCTCTATCTCTGAAGGGAAAAGTCCTGCAAATATTGCATTCCGGCAGTACGGAGTTGCCGTGGGAAGAATCGAGTAATAATAATCACGGCTAATTTTAAAGTAATTTGCAAGGAATTTTTCCATTACGAACCACTGGTCGAGCCTCATACAGTCAACTACGAAGAAAAATACGGATTTGTAATTTTCAAGTTCCGGAAATACGAATTTTTCTATAATTTCATTCGACAGAGTCGGTCTTCCTGAATCCGAATTTACCCAGTCTTTATAATTCTTTTCTATGTATTTTGAAAATTCCACGTTGATTTCTCTTCTCTGATCGAGTGAAGTCTGCTTTAATCCGAGTTCCGGATGTTCATCCAGTTCTATTTCCCAGTTTGTCATTTTCAGGTGTATGTTAATCCAGTCTTCCCATTCGGGATTGTTCATTAATGCGGCTGAAATGTTATTAAACTCCTGAATATAATCTTTTGAAACCTGCGTTCCTTTAATTCTCTGTGATTCAAGAATTTTCTTGCAGACAAGGAGAAGTTGATTCGGATTAACCGGTTTAATCAGATAGTCGGCTATTTTTTTGCCAATTGCTTCTTCCATCAGAGTTTCGGTTTCATTCTTTGTCACCATAACTACCGGAAGATTCGGCTTGATTTCTTTCACTTCAAGAAGAGTCTGCAATCCGCCCATTCCCGGCATCATTTCGTCCATAAATACAAGATCGAAATCTTCTTTCTTTATTAATTGAAGTGCGTCTTCGCCGTTTGTTGCTTCGGATACGTTGTAGCCCTTCTGCTTCAGGAACATAATATTCGAGCGAAGCAAATCAATTTCATCATCTACCCACAATATATTGTTTCTTCCGTTCATTCTTTTATCTTTTAATTTGTTTATACTTTTTATTTTAAATCAATCAATCACCCAACCAATCATCTTACCACCCAATTATTCAATCATTCAATCATCCAATCATTCAATCATCCAATCACTCAATAACTAACCACTAATAACTAACCACTAATCACTAACAACTAACGAGCACACATCCTCAACGTGATAAGTCTGCGGAAACATATCCACCGGCTGAATTTTATCAATCTTATATCCATTATTAGAACATATCATTTGCAAATCCCGTGCCTGAGTAGCCGGATTACAACTTATATACACAATTCTTTCAAAGTTTGTTTCGGATAAAATCCTGCAGATTTCAGGATGCAAACCCGCTCTCGGAGGGTCGAGAATTACTTTATTATATTCACAATCTGTCAAATTCAGTTGTATTATAAAATCTTTAATATCACTTTCAATAAAATTAACATTCGTAACATTATTAATTAATGCATTTTCATTTGCATTATCAATTGCATCTTTTACAATTTCCACCCCGGTTACTTTCTTCACAAGATTAGAAGTAAAAATTGAAATAGAACCCGCGCCGCAGTATAAATCAAGAACGGAATCATTAGGTTGCGGTTTTAAAAATTCCAGTCCTGTTTTAAATAAAATTTCCGTCTGTAATGTGTTTGTCTGAAAAAATGAATTCGGTGATATTTTAAATTTATACTGCCTGCCGTTATTTGACAAAATTTCATAAATATATCCTTCACCGTGCATGACATACTCCTTCTCCGAGAATGCAACCTGTGCTTTTCTTTCCGTAGTCGAGTTTACTATAGTTGTTATTGACGGAAAATCCGTTAAAAGTTCTTTTGCGTATGCACGAACAGTCTTGTCGTCATATTCGCTTGTAATAAGATTCACCATAAGGTCGCTTGTATTTCTACTTTGCCTGATAACCAGAAATCGCAAATATCCCGTGTGAGTATCCGTGCTGTAAATACTTGTGCCTCTTGATTTAAAAAATTCTCTTGTGAAATTCAGTATTCCGTTGGAAATTTCAGATTGGAGTTTACAGTCATCAACATCTATAATCTTGGAATAAAATTTCGGAATATGCAGACCAAGGGCAAATTTTTCGTCTGTTTTCTCGTCTTTTCTCATAAACCACTTATCGTCTGAAAAAGAAAACTCCATTTTATTCCTGTAGAAATAAGTTTCTTTGCATCCGATTGCTCCCGGGATTTCGATATTTTCGAATCTTCCGATTTTTTTAAAAGCGTCCCGAGTAACTTCAGTTTTATATTCCAGTTGCTTTTCGTATTGATAATTCTGGATTTTACATCCGCCGCACACGCCAAAAATATTACAGGATGGTTTTATCCGAAATGGGGATTCGGTCAGTATTTCAGTTAAACTGCCTTCCGCAAAATTATTTTTCTTTCTTGTAATTCTTGTCCTAATCACATCGCCCGGAAGAGCATTTTTTATAAATACTACAAATCCTTCTTCCGTTTTAGAAATTCCCGCACCTTCGCTGTTAAGTGAGAGAATTTTTAAATCAAGTTCATCGCCTTTTTTCATATTTACAAGATAAATACATAAAACGAAATAAAAAATACCGATAAAAATGAAATAATTGCAGAGACAAGGCATGCCTTGTCTCTACTTGAATTAATTAATGTTTTTGTATAGTTTCATAACAAAAAAATTCAGAAATTTGTACATTGAACTAAAAACTATTATGGATAATACAGTTAAAAACGGCAGGATTGTTGTAAAAAAAGAGAAAAAAGCGATTACCGATCTCGAAAAAAGATTTTTAAACAGGAAATTTCAAAAATCATTTCTCGATGCCGTAAATCTGATTTATAAATGCAAGGGAAAAATTATTATAACCGGAATCGGAAAATCGGGAATAATTGCACAGAAGATAACGTCCACTTTCAATTCAACAGGTACGTATTCGATGTTTCTGCATTCGGCGGAGAGCATTCACGGTGACCTCGGAATCATAAAAAAAGAAGATATAGTAATTATTATTTCGAAAAGCGGTGATACGGCAGAAATTAAAAAAATTATACCTTTAATAAAACAGAACGGGAATAAAATTATATTAATGACAGGAAATCCCGCCTCGATACTGGCAAAATCATCCGATATAATTCTTGATATATCCGTAAGTGAAGAAGCCTGTCCTCATAATCTTGCTCCGACATCATCTTCAACTGCTTCACTTGTAATGGGCGATGCAATTGCCGTTGCACTTCTTCAGAAAAGGAAATTCACGAAGGAAGAATTCGCTAAATATCATCCCGGCGGAAGTCTCGGGAAAAAACTTCTTCTCCGCGTAAAGGATATTATGGTAAAAGGGAGAGATTTGCCTGTTGTTGATGTTAATGATGAAATGGGAAATGTGATATATACCATATCTTCCAAAAGGCTCGGCTGTGCTGTTGTTCTGAATAAAAAAAGAATTACCGGAATTATTACAGACGGTGATTTGAGAAGAATGCTCGAAAAAACTCTTACTATGGAAAAAATTAAGGCAGGCGATGTTATGTCAAAGAATCCGAAAATGATTCCGACATCTACGCTTGCGGTTGAAGCACTGGAACTTATGGAAACAAATAAAATTACGCAGTTAATTATCAGCAATGATAAGAAAAAAATTGACGGTATTATACACATTCATACATTAGTAGAACTCGGACTGAAATAGATGTTTAGAAAATTGATAATATTATTTTCGTTTGCCATTATTCTTGCCGGTTGCGAGAACAAATTCCAGCCACCGAAAACGGATTACAACAAGAGTGAAATTCCGGATCAGGAAAGCTGGAATTCATCAGTAGTCTTTTCGGATTCGGGTAAAATCAAGGCGATTCTTAAAGCAGGTCACATTTCGGTCTATAATACTTTGAATTATACACTCGTTGACAGCGGTGCGGTTGTTGATTTTTATAAGGACGGAGAAATAGTTTCAACTCTTACGGGAAAAAGAGGAAAGGTCCTCGAGCCGTCAAAGGATATCGAGATGTATGACAGCGTTATTGTAGTGAGCAATAAAAATAATACAACTGTAAATACTCAAAAAATGTACTGGAATAATAAATCACAAAAGGTTTCATCGGATGCTTTCGTGAAAATAAAAAGTCCGAAAGAAGACATAGAAGGATACGGTTTTGAATCAGACCAGAATCTGAAAAATTACAAAATATACAGGGTGACAGGAATTTTGGATAAATAAAATTTGAAGAAAATTCTTTTTAATATATTATTTATTTTTATTTTTACTCCGATTTTATTCGGTCAGGAAAAAATTGAACTTAAAAATGCCGACCAGTTAATCGGTAAGACAGAAGGGGAGGAGAATATCAGGGAGGCAACAGGTAATGTTCATTTTGTTCACGGCAGGGTGACGGTTTACTGCAATTCCGCAACTCAGTATATCGAACAGAACAGAGTTGTGTTAAGAGGAAACGTCAGAATATATCAGGATACGATTTCACTCTTTACAGACAGAGCAACCTATTTCGGAAATGACAGCAAGGCAATATGCCAGGGAGGAGTTACTCTCAAAGACCCGAATGCTACTTTAAGAGCAGACGATGGTATATATATGTTCAATGAAGCAAAGGCGGTGTTTACCGGGGATGTTATAATCATTAATCCCGAATACAGAATAACGGCAAAAGAGTTAACTTATTTCAGAAATACCGAAGATTCATTCTGCAAAGGAAATGTGGTTGTCAAAACTGATTCCTCTGTGATAAAGGCGGAATATCTGGATTATTACAGGCGGCAGGGGAAAACTTACGCGAGAGAGAAAGTCAGTATTGAAAAAGATTCCTCGGTTATTGTTTCGGATACTTTAACCGATTATGCTAACGAAAAAAAATCAATAGCATCAGGTAACGTCCTCATTAACGATTATAAATCGGATTTAACGGCTGCGGGGGATTATCTGGAAAATTATGAAGACAAATTGTTCACATTAATAAAGGGCAATGCACGACTTATTCAGGTTGACGAAGAGAATGATACATTATTTATTTACAGCAATATACTCGAAGCATACAGGGAAAAACCCGAATATTACATAGCGAAGGACAGTGTTAATATTATCAGGGGTGATTTCCTTTCCAAGTGCGGTATAGCGTATTATTACACGAATGAGGAAGAAGAAAAAGATGTTGTGACTCTGAATATTGAACCGGTTGTGTGGCAGAAAGATATGCAGATGACCGCGGATTCCATTTATGCAGAAATTGTTGAAAATAAAATCAATAAGGTTTATGCAAGAAAACTTAGTTTTATTCCGAATTCACAGTATTCATTTCTGATTTCCAAAAGCGACTCGCTTTTTGAAGACAGATTCGACCAGATAAAGGGGTACAATATTACTATGAATTTTACCGATGACAAGTTAAGCATTGTAGAGGTTGATACAAACTCAAACGGTATTTACTATGCTTATGACAATGACAAGGCGAACGGAATGAATATAATCAGCGGTGACTTTATGACGATATATTTTGACGAAGACCAGAAAGTATATAAAGTGAAAGTTACCGGAGGCGCTAAGGGTGAATATGCACCGGAAGAAAAACTGGATGCTGTGGAAAGAAAACTTCCAGGCTTCTACCTCCGAACTGATAAACCGGAGAGGAGATAGGAGACAGTAGTCAGTAGTCAGTAGAAAGTAGAAAGTAGAAAGTAGTTAGAAGTAAACAGTAGTGCAAAAATGCTAACGAATTTTTGATAACATTTTTTAAATTCCCGAGGGTGACATATTTATAGCAAGGATTTCCAAGACAAAGCAAAATTTAACTTGATATTATTTTTATTATTACGCATATTGCATTATGCAAAATGCGTTATATTCTATGCATAATGAATTAAAAAAGCATTGTGAAAAATAAAAAACTAAACAACCCGTTTGTAATAAGCGGTTTCGCAGGTAAGGAATATTTCTGCGACAGAAAATCGGAAGTATCTGCTCTTAAGGAAGCATACCTGAACAACAGAAATGTAACTCTTGTTTCACTAAGAAGAATGGGCAAATCATCACTTGTCCGTTACCTTTATGAATCTTTAAAAAGAGATGCGGACTGCATATATGCGGATATTTATTCCGCGGTGAATTTTAATGAGATGCTGGAAATTATTACAAAAGCGATTACCGATTATTACGGACTGACGGTTAAAGATTATCTGGGAAAAATATCCGGACTGCTGAAGGCTTTACAGGCTACTATGTCTTTCGATGATTTAACGGGAAAACCTCAGATTATTTTAGGAATGGGCAGAATTCAAAGAAATGAAAGAGATTTGGAAACAATTTTTAACTTTCTTGAGGATAATGATAAAAGAGTGTTATTCACGTTTGATGAGTTTCAGGCAATAAGAAATTTTCCGGAGAAAAATACCGAAGCAATACTAAGAACATTAATTCAGAATTACAAAAACATTAATTTCATATTTTCAGGCAGTGATAAGGGAATGATGCAGTCAATCTTTTTAGACAGCACAAAACCTTTTTACAGCAGCACGCAGTTTCTTTTCCTGAATGAAATTAATACAGAAGAATATTCGGCATTTATTGCGGATAAGTTTGAGAACGGAAAAAGAAAAATAGAAACAGAGCAGATAAATATGATTCTGACTCTTTGCCGAAGACACACGTATTATGTTCAACTGGTATGTAACAGGCTGTATGCGAAAAATGAAAATTGCACTGATAAACTTATACAGGATGTAATAAATGAAATATTGTCCGAAAATAGACCTGTCTATCACAATTATAAAAATATGCTTACAACGGGACAGTGGAATTTACTTAAAGCCGTTGCTAAAGAAGAATGTGTAAAAGAACCCCTCTCAAGTGAATTCATAAAAATGCACAATCTTGTTTCTTCAAGCAGTGTTCAGCGTTCTTTAAAATCTTTGATGAAGAAATCCTTATTCGCATATCATAATTACAATTACATTATCTATGATGTGTTTTTTTCCCTTTGGCTTAAATCAAACTGATATTTTTTTGTAATTCAATCAATCATTCAAGACTTTTCCGTAAAAATTTTCATACTTCAGTATGATTTTTTCCGAATCGAACTGCATAGCCCTTTTACGAGCATTACGGCTGAAGATTTTATACTTTTTGTTATTCGATAATATTTCAATGCTGTATTTTGCCATCCTGTCGATATCACCCATTTCTGCAATATAACCCGTTTCTCCGTGCAGATTTAATTCCGGTAAACCTCCGATGCTTGAACTAATTACGGGAACTGAACAACTCATTGCTTCCAGTGCGGCAAGACCGAAACTCTCAGACTGCGACGGCAAAAGAAATAAGTCTGAAATTGAAAGTAAGTCAGGAATAGAATCCTGCTTGCCCATAAATTTCACGTCATCTGAAATTCCAAGTTCCCTTGTTAATCTTTCGCAATCGCTTCTTTCGGGTCCGTCTCCGACTAACATTAATTTTGAAGGAACTTTCTTTTTTAAATCGCTGAATATCTTAATTACGTCCTGTACTCGCTTTAATGGTCTGAAATTCGAAGTGTGCGTTACAATTTTTTCTCCCGAGGGTGCAATATGCTTTTTCACATTGCTGAGTTCCTCCGACTCGGAACGGCTGTATTTATTTGTATCTATGAAATTCGGTATTACTTCGATTTCTTTTCTGATGTTATATGCAGATTTGGTCTTATCTTTCAGAAAATTCGAAACGGCAGTTACTCCGTCTGACTGTTCTATGCTGAATTTCATTGTATTAAGGAATGTGGGTTCAAGCCCAATAAGTGTTATGTCTGTTCCGTGAAGGGTAGTAACAACTTTTATGTCCTTTTTGCATTCAAGTTCCGATTTAACAATTTCCCTCGCAAGATATGCACTCGTGGCGTGCGGAATCGCATAATGTGCGTGTATGATATCAATTTCATTGAATTTCACTACTTCCACGAGTTTACTTGCAAGAGCAATAGAGTAAAGAGGAAATTCGAATAAGGGATAATTGTACATTTCCACTTCGTGATAAAATATGTTGTCTATGAATACCGATAATCTAGACGGTATTGCGTAAGACACGAAATGAACTTCGTGTCCTCTTAACGCAAGAAATTTTCCCAGTTCTGTTGCTACTACTCCGCTTCCTCCGTATGTAGGGTAACATACAATCGCTATTTTCATCCCAGTATATTTAATTTTAAATTATATGCTTCTTCAAATAATTCCTTCCTCATATTTGCACCCCAGATTTCGAGTGTCAAATCTGCGGAATTATTCTGTCTCAAAAATAAGTTTATTTCGTTTCCGCTCTTTTCCATTCTGATATCTCCAACAGCAGAACTGTGGCCTCTGTCGAGTCCGTCTGCCACTCTCAATATTCCGGCGAGTTTCCGTACTTTGTCTTTATTAATTGCATTCAGTTTTGCAAAATTATCGTGCTTTAGTTTAGGGTGGGATTTCCTGTGGTATCTGGCAATATTGGCAATAATCTCAAGTTCCTCGTTATTGAATCCAAGCAGGTCGCTGTTGCATATCAGATAATATGAATGGTGGTGGTGCTGTGAATGTGAAATGCTGTGCCCGATATCGTGCAGCAGACTTGCCGCTTCAAGGTATTCCTTGTCGGAAATTGAGAGTTCAAATTCAGGATAATACTTAATAAGAAAATCGAATATTTTTACTGCCAGTTTCAGTGTCTGTTCTGAATGCTTTATATCCGTGTTACACTGATTTGCAAGATTTAAAACACTTTTGTACCGGATATCAGTAATTGCTCCAAGATTTTTATGTCCCAATATTTTATCAACGGTGTCGAGAATGATTCCTTCCCTAAGAGCGTAATTCGAAATTGTAATTCTGTTAATATCCAGTTCACTGAAAATCTGTTCGAGTATTATTGTACCTGCAGTTATTATATCAGCACGCTGAACATCAAGACCTCTTAATTCTTCAATTTGTTTTACGTTCAGGCATTTTGTTATTTTTTTTGCAATGTGATACAGTGAATCCCGGTCATAAATAAAATTGTTGAGATATAATTCATCTTCCGATTCGGGATTGTTAAGAAAGTAAATCATTGAACCCAGAGTAGTGATTGTTCCGGAAGAACCGATGACTGTATCATAACTGTATTCCTTTATTCTTCTAAGAACCGGGTAAAGTGCAGATTTTGTGTACATCTTTGCTTCTTCAACTGCATCAGGCGTAAATCTTTTATCCGGAAAGAATCTTTCGGTAAGTCTTACTGCACCTATTTTCGTGCTGTTTGCATATATTACCTCTCCCTTTTCCCCGATTAACATTTCCGTGCTTCCGCCCCCTATGTCAATGAGCAGTATTTTCTTTTTGAATACCGGTAATGCCTGTAATACTCCGAGATATATAAGTCTTGCTTCTTCGTAGCCCGATACGACTTCGATTTTTATTCCGGTCTTGTGCAGTATTTCAGAAATGAAATCCTCGCCGTTGAGTGCCTCTCTTACTGCACTTGTTGCCACCGCCCTTACTTCGGCATTAAAGGAATCGCAGATGAGTTTAAATCTTTTAAGTGTGTTTACGGCACGAAATACGGCATCCGGGGAAATGTATTTCATATCCTTTGAACTTTTGCCAAGCCTGACTACCTCTTTTTCTCTTGTTAATATCTTGAATGAACCTTTTTCGTCTGTTTTTACGACTATTAAATGGAATGAATTTGTGCCTATGTCTATTGCAGCAAGTATTTTGTTCATATCTTCTTTGTATCCTTTAAAATTGATATTGCAATACTAAAAACATTTTCAACTTCAATATCGTTTATATTTTCAGAATCTGACTGAATGAATTTCTGATTTTCAAAAACAGGTCCCCATTCATACCCTTTAGTAGGACCAAATAATGTTATTAAGGGAGTGTGCAAATAATTTGCAATATGCATCGGACCTGTATCGTTTGTAATATATAAATCCAGTTTTGATATTACCGCCGCATCATATCTCAGAGGAATGGTTTCTGTATTAACGAAACTTATGTTTTTTTCAGTTAATGATTTTTTTATACTCTTTAAAGTTTCAGTATCCATAGGACCTGATGTTATCAACACATTTATCCCGTAATCAGAATATAATTTCGAAATCAATACGGAAAAATTTTCTACTGACCATCTGTTCTGAACTTTCCCTGCACCGGGATGAAATCCTATTGTCAGTTTTTTATCATTGAAGTTTGATTTGAAAAACTCTTCAGCAAATTTGATTTCTTCATTGGTTAACCCGAGCCGTATTTCCCTGAACTGATTATCATTTAAACTGCATCCGATTAATTCTCCGATTTCGAGATTCCTCCGAATCTGATGAAGTTTTCTTTCATTCCACTTATAATCTCCTTTTATATTCAGCAGATATTCATATTTGTTGAACCTTCCGTCTGCACTTCTTACTCCTACTCTTGTTCTTGCACCCGATATGAAATTTATAAGATGCGAGGTATGGGAAAATGATACTGTTGAAGGAACAATCCCGATTTCGTATTTTCTGTTTCTTAATAACCTGAAAAATTTTGTAAGTGATTTCGGTGTTGATTTATCATACACGAGAAGTCTATCAAAAAATATATTGGGAGGGGAATTCAGAATTGAATAGTTATCCTTTGATGCCACGAGTGTTATGTTTGCACCCGTAAATTTATTCCTCAAAGCCGGTAAAAGAGGCAGTGAACATAGAATATCACCCATTTGATTGTGCTGTTTGACTACAAGGATATTTTTTATTTCTTCTGCAGGTATGGATTTCGGCTCGTAAGGAGATTTTCTCAGAAGCGGTTTTAAAATATAATTCAGCACGGGGATTATATTATTTTATTTCTTCGTAATCGGCGTCAACGGCTTTGGATTTGTCTATTGAACTTTTCTTCGTTTGCCTTGGCTTGAATTCAGGTCTTGAACCCAGGTCCCTTCCGGCTTTGTTGACTTTAAATACAAGGTAAAGGAATTTGAAAAACAGATATGCAAGTGCAACGATAATAAATCCTAAAATAAATCTTACCATGACATTTATTTCCCCGCAACTTTGCTTATACCCGGGTTGAAGTACTCCAGTTGAGGATGTTCTTCCTTTAATATCTGTGCAACAAGACTCTCAAAATCATCTTCGTTATTGACAAAATCGATATCGGCGACGTTGGCTATAAGTATTTTAGTGGAACGAAACCTGAAAAAGAAGTAGTTATAACCCTCATTTAAATCTTTAATATAATTTCCATCCATATCCTTTTCAAAATTTCTTGACCTGTGCTTTATGTTAGACATTAATCTTTCAACGGTGGATTGAAGGTAAATAATCAGGTCAGGAACATTTATCTGTCTCTCGATAATGGAGACAATCTTTTCATATAAATCCAGTTCGTCATCTTTAAGATTCAGATATGCAAAAATTTTATCTTTTTCAAATATGTAATCCGCAACGATATTATCGTAAAACAGATCTCCCTGTCTCAGTTTCATTAATTGCTTGTACCTGCTCAGAAGGAAATGAATCTGCGTGTGAAATGCATACCTGTCGCGGTCTTTATAAAACTTGTCGAGAAAAGGATTGTCTTCAAAACTTTCGAGAACAAGTTTGGCACCAAGTCTTTCCGCGAGTTTTTTTGCAAGCGATGTTTTACCTGCTCCGATTACTCCTTCAATTGCTATGTACATGATTACAAATTCTTTTAAACTAAAATTAACATTATTATAAATTATAAAAAAGAATAAAAGGAACGTAAGTAAAAAAGTTTATAAAGTTTGAAACGTTAAAAGGAATATAAAATCGTATCAATCATTAATTCTCTAAATCCATTAATCATTTAATTACCAGTCTTTTTGCATTTCAGTTTATCGGGAGACATTACGGTTAGTTCACTGATTTTTTTGTGAAAACCGGGGTGGACAAAATCAGGAGCAATTTCGTTCATCGGAATCAGTACAAAATTTCTGTTCTGTATTTCGGGATGCGGTATTTTGAGTCCCTTTTTATCTATTATCAAATTATCATAAAACAGAATATCAATGTCAATTTCTCTTTCAGTCCATTTCTTCCTTTCGAGTCTTCCGAGTCCTTTTTCCGTTTCCTTTATTAATTTCAGAAGTTCATCGGGTGTCAGTGAAGTGTAAATCTCGATGACGATATTCAGAAAAAGATTTTGCTTTTCAACTCCCCATGGTTCAGTTTCATAAACTGAAGAAGCGTTAAAAAATTTAATTGCATTATTTTTTTTTATCTCTGTTACAGCACCCGAAATGAAACTAATTCTGTCGCCGATGTTTGAACCAAGCCCGAGGAAAACCCTGTTATTTAACGTCCGCATTCATTTGTAACTTCAACGGAATCTATTATTCCGAGAGGAGCGTTTGGTTTTCGAACGCTGACTTTCACTTTCTGTACCGGTGGAAAACTGTCGAGCACTACACGGCATATTCTTAAACTGATAGTTTCGAGAAGATAGAATTTATCTTTATGGAAAATCTCCTTTACTGCATTATATACAGCAAGATAATCCACCGTCCTGCTTAATTTGTCTGTCTCATCAAGTTCCTTCAGGTCACAGTCCATTTCAATGTCAACTTCAAACTGATTACCGAACTGCCTTTCATATTCGTGGTCACCGTGAAATGCGTAAAACTTGGCGTTGTTAATTCTTATTTTTGTCAACTATTTCCCGGATTTTTTGGAACTTTTTTTAGACTTCTTATCGGCTTTTTTATCTTTCTTTATTTTCTTCTTATCCTTTTTGTCCTTTTTCTTGGATTTCTTTTTTGAATTAAGATTTTCAAGAGCGGCTTTTACCGTAATTCCCAAATCTGCAGGTGAATCCGCAACTATTATACCGCATTCTTTCATGACGGCTATTTTTTCCGCTGCTGTTCCTTTACCGCCTGAAATAATGGCGCCTGCATGTCCCATCCTCCTTCCGGGAGGAGCTGTTTTTCCTGCTATGAAACCAATAACAGGTTTCTTGACGCGCTCTTTTATGTAAAAAGCTGCCTCCTCTTCTGCATTGCCGCCTATTTCACCTATCATTAGTATCGCGTGCGTATCTTTGTCTTCGTTAAAGAGTTTAATTGCATCTATGAATCTCGTTCCGATTACAGGGTCGCCTCCTATTCCGATACAGGTTGACTGTCCTATTCCGAGTTTTGTTAACTGGTCAACTGCCTCATATGTCAGTGTTCCGCTTCTTGATATAACTCCGACATTTCCTTTCTTATGAATGAATCCCGGCATAATTCCGACTTTGCATAATTCGGGAGAAATTATACCCGGACAGTTAGGTCCGATTAGATGTATATCTTTGCCTCTGCCGTTTAGCATCATAATGTAGTTATATGCACGAATCATATCGTTTGTCGGAATACCTTCCGTTATGCAGACAATTACTTTTATTCCTGAACTTGCCGCTTCTATTACGGCATCACCTGCAAATCCTGAAGGAACGAAGATTACCGAAACGTCTGCACCTGTTTCCTTTACTGCTTCTTTTACTGTGTTGAAAACCGGAATCTTGTCCTGAAACATCGTCCCGCCTTTTCCGGGTGTTACACCGGCAACTACATTAGTGCCATATTCAAGCATCTGGGTAGTGTGAAATGTACCTTCACCTCCCGTTATACCCTGTACTAAAACTTTTGATTTCCTGTTAACTAATACGCTCATAATATTTTTGTTTGATTTTATTTTTTATCTAAAACATTCGATTTGATTTTCCATTTGCCGTTATTGTCTGCAACAAGATTGTATGTAACGGTAAGAGTTTCTTCAGCATCTTTCCCGTCTTTTCCAGCTTTGACCTGCTTGATTCTGACTTTAACTTTTGCTGTTTTTCCTTCCTGCTTGAGAACCTGAGGGTCTTCAATTGTCGTGAATTTTTTTACGCCCTTATAACTGTTTTTAAACGATTCTAGGCTTCTGTTTTCCCATTGCTGACTTGCTTTTTTCATATTTTCGTCAAAATTTCCGCCTTCTATTCCGCGCTGTATGTACTGAATGTAATCCGTTATTGTTTCTTTCGGATTGTCGAGCCTTTTATTCAGTTCTTTTTCTTTTTCTTCGGTTTTCTTTTTCTTTTCTTCTATTTTCTTCTTTTCCTGAGCCAGTTTGACGGAGTCTGTCTGGTTTTCAATGTTCATTTCGACTGATTGGGAGTTAAGTATTGAATCCCTGATATTCAGATTTCTTTCACGCTCATCAAGCTGTTTCGCTCTTTCATTCAGCATTTCTTCCCTGACCTGCAATTCTTTTTCTTTATCCGCGTACTGCTCCGTCTGATTCGACTGAAGATTCTGTCCCGATTCATCCCCCTCATTACACCCGTATAAAACCGCAATAAATGTTATTGCTATTATTGAAAAAATAATTTTCTTTGTATCCATTTTTTCTTTAAATTTATATCAAAATAATTCATTTCTTTTTTTTATTCAATCTTAAAGTAATTATATAATTATTATACAAATTTTTAAAAGAATAACTATAGGATTTTCTATTATTTAACATACCGGATTGCGGAAACTATTGCGATATACTTAAATCCGGTTTTTCAAATTTTTTCTCTTCTTGTAAGTTCTGTTTCTTATACTGTATTTAAATTCCATCTGAAGCCAGAGATACTGAAGTTTTTCTTTTGGTGTCATACCAGATAAAGGATTCTCTATATGCCCGTCAAACAAAGGGTCAGTTTTCTTTATCTTCTTTTCTTTCTTCATCCAGTAATTTTTTAAGTTCTCTTATATCTGTTATGTCTTTGTCTCTTTTTTCCAAAATCATGTTTTTAGCAAAAATCAAATCCTCCTTTGAGGAAACAACTATGTCAATATTGTCAACTGTAATTATATCTGCATTTTCCAATAATTCGTCAAATGATTTTGGGTATGAGAGAAAAATATCAATCTGCAACGGACTGTTTTTTGAAAGGAAAGTGTAAACCAAAGCGTTTTTTTCTTTTACCCATCGGTTCCTTGCCTCAGGAGACAACAGATTTTCCGCAGGTTCAGGAATTCTCGGAACCAGATTAAACTTTTTTGTTATCCGAATAATATTTTCCAGATTTTTGGTTTCGAGGGAAACTGATAAATCTATATCATAAGTTGCTCTCTCTACTCCGTGGAGAACACATGCAACACCACCGCAAATCACATATTTGACTCCACCTTCCGTAAAAGCTTTCAGAACATTTAATAATGTATTAATATCACTGTTCATATAATAATAGAATTTATAAAATTATTAAACTCTCTTCAATTCAATTAAATATGTGAATAAATCTTTATTTTTAAAATTGTTAAATCTGACTATATTATGGTAATCAAATTAGAAGTCATGTATTTAAACATTGATAAAATTTTTGAATTTGTTAAAAAAGAAGATTTTTATCTTCTTGATGAAGTTGCTGTATTAAGCAAAGAAATGCTGGTTTCAGGAGAATGCCCGGGAAATGATTTTCTCGGATGGGTTAATCTTCCTTCGGATATTCAGCCCGAACTTTTAAATGATATAAAACAGGCTGCAGATGAACTGAAAAAAATATCAAAATATATTGTCGTAGTTGGTATCGGAGGTTCGTATCTGGGGGCAAGAGCGGTAATAGAAGCATTGTCGCATAATTTTGACTACCTGAAAAAATTCAGGGAAAGGGAAAATCCGCTGATTCTGTATGCCGGACAGAATATCAGCGAGGACTATATGGTTGACCTGCTTGATGTTCTGGATGAAAGAGATTATTCGGTTATTGTGATTTCGAAATCGGGTACTACGACTGAACCTGCTATCGCATTCAGGATTCTGAAAAACCACATTTATTACAAATACGGCAAGGAAGCAAATAAAAGAATTATCGCGATTACCGATGAAAAAAAAGGAGCACTCCGTAAATTAGCCGATACAGAAGGATATAAAACTTTTATAATTCCTGATAATGTCGGCGGAAGGTTTTCCGTATTGACGCCTGCAGGTCTGCTTCCTGTTGCATCTGCCGGATTTGATATCGGAGAATTAATCAGAGGCGCTGCAGAAATGAGAAATCAGATACTTGAGAATAAATCTCTTGAAACTAATATTGCCCTGAAGTATGCGGCGGTTAGAAATTTTCTCTATCACGGCGGCAAAACCATAGAAATCCTTGTAAATTATAATCCTTCTTTGAATTATTTCTCCGAATGGTGGAAACAGTTATTCGGCGAAAGCGAAGGTAAAGACGGGAAGGGAATTTTTCCCGCGTCCGCGAATTTTACGACCGACCTGCATTCACTCGGGCAGTTGATACAGGACGGCAAGAGAAATATTTTCGAAACGGTATTATGGATCGAAAATACAAAGAAAAATATATCCATTCCTTTCGACGAGAGCAATCTTGACGGATTGAATTATCTTATGGGCAGGAGAATGAACGACGTAAATAAAATGGCGATGCTCGGTACTAATATGGCACACGCAGACGGTAAGGTTCCTTTAATATCAATTGATATTGATAAAATTGATGAATATAACATAGGCTCACTCATTTACTTTTTTGAATTTTCCTGTGCCGTGAGCGGATTAATGCTCGGAGTAAATCCTTTCAATCAGCCGGGTGTGGAAGCATATAAGAAGAATATGTTTAAACTGCTCGGGAAAAGTTGATATACAATTGCCGGATTCAGGTCAAAAATTTCAAGTAATACTTAAAGTTCGTAAATGAATTATTTTTTTATATTAAATTATTTAACTTTTTAGATCACAAAGTTGTTTTAATAACTGAACAGAAAAATTTAACGAAAGGAAAATTATTATGATCTCGAAAAAACTTCAGGACGCCATTAACTTACAGATAAACAAGGAATTACACTCGGAGTATATTTATCTGTCAATGGCGGCATATTTTCAATCAAATGATTTAGACGGTATAGCCAATTTCTTTACTGTGCAGACACAGGAAGAACATTTTCACGCAATGAAATTTTACAATTACCTTCTTGAGAGAGGCGGAAAAATTGAACTTAAA
>CAYWMV010000010.1:0-29516 GCA_964459055.1 uncultured Ignavibacteriaceae bacterium
TAAAATTATAATTAAGTTAATTATAGAATAAAGAATAATTTAAATTTCTAATCTATTTATTAAATTATTCACAATTTTTTAAAATTTCAAGTTAATAAAAAGATATTCAGGTCTTATTTTCTTTATTATATAACTATACGAAAAATATAACTATTAGTTGCTAATTATTTTAAAAAATGCAAAAACTTAAAAAACTCAATAATATAAAAACAAAAGCCCGAATTTCATCAATTCGGGCTTGAAAAAATTTATATTCGAGTATTATTACTTTAGAATTATCATTCTTTTTACTTCGCTGAATGAACCCGATTCAAGTTTATAGAAATAAACACCGCTCGAATAATGTGACGCATCGAAATTAACCGAATAATAAGCCGGCTGCATTTCTTCATTAACAAGAGTCTGAACTACTCTTCCGAGTAAGTCATACACTTTAAGAGTTGTGAGTCCCTGTTTCGGAATTGCAAAATTAATTTTTGTAACAGGGTTAAACGGATTCGGATAGTTCTGTGAAAGTGAATATGTATCGGGAATCTCATTCTGATTTGTAATATTCGTAGCAGAACTAACAGTTACAAGTGCTTCATAACGGAATTTATTTTGTTTTGTCACGGTAACAATGATTTGCTGAAGAGGAGCCTGTGTACCGGGAATATTTACCGTTGTTGCTCCGCCTGTGCTTGTGGCTGTTCCGAGAATGACTCCTTCAAGTGACAGACAAATGAATGCTCCGGAATCTGCCGTTACAGAAAATGTTGTTGCTCCGGGAAGAATTGTTGACTGATGTGATATTGCCATATTTGTCGGAACAGCATAATACATTTGCATAAATGCATCGGTATGATTATGGAACAAATGATAAGTTACTACTTTATTACTTGTGTTATAAGGCCAGCTCGAACCGTATAGATGAATCTTTCCCGCCGTATTTCCAAACCCCGGACGGCAATCTCTTGATGCCGGAGTCGTTCCGTATGTAGGCATAAATTCAGGCCACATATTATCATACATACCCCACACAAACACATCATTTACGAATGAGTATGACGTTTCAGATGCCGCAAGAATTCCAACGCAACCTGCGTTTTGTCCGTTGTATGTATATCTGTGGAATTTTTCAGCAAAACATTCTCCGCTTAAATTATATTTTCCCGTTAAACAGTTTACTGAAAATATATAAGGCAGATTTGTTCCGGTATTTGTCAATGAATTAATATGTGAACTCACGAAAGAAGGTTCTCCCCATCCTGAAGTTGAACCGTGGTCTCTGTGCTGAAGCATAAATGAGCCTGCGTTTATTGCATTAATTACCATCTGTGCCGTACCGCCGCTCCATCCGCCGAGCGAATCAGGCGTTAACGGAATATAGTATGTTCCCGCAGGTCCGAAATATGCTACTACAGTCGGAGTATTAACATTTGTTGACCAGGTGGTTGTAGGCGAACCTGAATATATTGCGTTAATTCTGGTAGGAAGTTTTCCATGAACTTTTTTGAAGAATCCGCCAACCGCTTCCGAACAAATCTGGAACCATCTCTCAGTCTGCCAGCCAAGCGCTGTGATAGGTTTGTTATAAAAATCAAAATTTGTATTGGGATTACGTTCGTATTCTAAAAATTTTGTAACCATTACCTGCAACTGTGCTTCATTGTTTGCAGTTATTCTTCCTTCTGCTATTTCCGGTAAATGGTCACCGTTAACATCACAATAAATATTATCCGAAGCGCAATAATTATTATAAATCGGAGCAATGACAGTCGAATTTGCATCTGTACCGTAATCACCGAGGAATAAAATAGCCACCGGCGGTATCGTCCATGTATTATAGGCATTGTTGATGTATGTTTCAATCGCTGTTGTTGTATTTCCGCCGATTTCAGCAAGTGACACGACACCGGTTCTGATGCCCTGTTTGATTCTGAAATTCTTTATTGAATCTGCCCATTGCGCAAATACGGCACCGTTCGGTCTTATAATTAAATATTCATAATCCGGTGTAAGTGAATTCATTAAATTTCTTTTTCCGTAATCAATTTTCGACAACATCTGAGAATTCAGTATATTATCTTCGAGTATCGGGTCAAACCACCTGCTTCTCAATCTGTCTTCACCAAATTTTCCGTTTCCGCCTAGAAAACTTATTTCAACCTGTAAGTCTTTATATACAATAAGTTCTTTGGTAACAGGATTGTACTGAAAAGGTGTAACATTCACTGCAACCACATCCACTCCGCGCAATTTAGTAGGTTCAGAAATTTTAACAACGCTTTCGGGATAATAGGCATTTTTTGAATAAACAAGAGTGTTCTTGTTATGGTCAAGCGGACCTGACTCCGTTTCCCACGGAATTCTCGGAGCAGGTGCAACATCTATACCCGTATATTTCTCTGTTCTGGATGCCGAAATTCTGTACTGAGCAAGTGCACCCTGAGGTATTGCTACCAGTCTGCTGATACCTGCTAAATCCGGCATTCCTGTTTCATTTGGAAGAAATGCACCGTGAATTTGAACGGCTTTCATTGTTTCACCTTTAACATCTACGTCTGTGAGAAGGAGCGTGTTAACGGAAAAGTTGATTTCAATTCCTGCGGGGTCCTGTTTTTTTAGCGTGAAGCCGTCCGGACCCCAGTTGTCTGTGTATTTAATTTCCTGTCCGAAAGACGGGGAAACAAAAAATAAAGACATAAAAACAAATACCATAAAACAAATGGCATTTAAAAAAATTCGTCTGTGTTTTGACATTTTGATTTGTTCCTTTACTTAAAAAGTGGTTGGAAAATATTTAATTTTATAAATTTGAACTGATATATGTGTTTTTTTAATACATTATGTAAAATTATCCACAATATTATTAAATATCAAGATAAACAAACAGGATATTTTGGTCTTTTTTTCTTATATGAAATAAATTCACTAAATGACAGTTAAGTTATACTGAAAATGTATCAAAAAAATGATAATTAATTATTTAGTTCAAACATATAAAAATGAAAGCCCAAATCTTTCAGAAATGGGCTTTCAAATATAATAAATTTATAAACTGATCGTATTACTTAATTAGCATCATTCTTTTTACTTCGCTGAATGTACCTGATTCAAGTTTATAGAAATAAACTCCGCTTGAAAGATATGACGCATCGAAATCAACCGAATAATAACCAGGCTGCATTTCTTCATTCACAAGAGTCTGTACTACTCTGCCGAGAACGTCATATATTTTCATTGTCACAAATCCCTGTTTCGGAATTGCATAACCGATTTTTGTAACCGGATTAAACGGATTCGGGTAATTCTGAGACAGTGAATACGATTCGGGAATCTGGTTAAATTTCGAAACATTTGTTGCTGTTCCGATAGTAATTTTAAGATTTGCTTTATAAGTTCTTGAATAATTTGTTGAAATTGTACATCCTGCAATACTTGAAGAGTAACCTGCACGCATCATTGCGGTTGCTGAAGTCGCCCTGACTGTTGATGTAGTTCCGGAAGAACTGTTATTAAAGCATATCTCGATTAACAGATTTGATGTACCGTTCCAGTAGAATGACTGCATTAAAGGTATATCCTGCCATCCTGTCCCCGGAACTGTATAGGTTCCGTTATAACAGGTTGTCCATCCTGTGTTTGTAAATCCGGTTATACTCGTAGCCGTTGTATTCTGGAACTTGACTTCAAATCCGTTCAGAACTGTAGCACTTCTTGAAACAATGTCAAAACCAATTTTAATAATATGAGAAGCCGTTAAACCTGATGCCAGTAATTCTGCTGCAGTATATAATATATCGGTTCTCGAATCTGCATAAGTTGAATAATACGGTTGACTTGAAGAGGTTGTACCTGTCCCGATAATAAATACATTCAAACCGATAGTTACATTAAATGTATCCATAACGGGCGAAAGTAAATTTCCGTACATCTTATAGAAGAACTGTGCTGAATGACCTACAGGTGTTGTCGGAGATGACGTAGCACTGTATTGTTTTATTATAGAACCGCCTGCAGGAATTGTGCCATAAGCAATACTATCCGTGTTTAAAGTTACATAACTGCTGTTCTTTATTAATTTCCCTGCACCGTTTATCAGAGCAGATGAACCTGTATTTTTGAATTCCAGTTTCAACATAACAGTTTCATTTATATCCCATCTGCCGTTGTTGTTACCTGCCGAATCATTAACAACTATAGTTCCCATTTCCATAACAGGGGCATGTGCAATTATTGAGAAAGCACTTGTCCAGGTATCTGTTCCGTTTGTGGCAAGCAATGTAAACTGAACTACTCTTCCGTCAGGAATATTGTTCGCAACAGTATAAGCAAATGCATCATTTTTCATCATTGTCGCACCCGGATTTATAGTTCCGTATGTTTCAGTTGAGTCCGTTATTGTAATATATGTATCTGTTGTTCTTAATTTTGCAGTTACATTAGTTGCAGTGGCAACTCCGACATTTTTCAGTCTCGTATGCAGTTTATTTGTTTCACCATAATCCATTAAACCGTTTCCGTTTCCAAGCGGTGACGCATCGTTAATTGCAACTGAATCCTTTACTACATATGGTCCTGTTGCCGCTATTACGGTTACAGGTGCTTCATAACGGAACTTATTCTGCTTGGTTGCAGTAACAGTAATTATCTGCGGAGGAACCTGTGAACCGGGGATATTGATTATTGTTGTTCCCCCTGTACTTGTTGCTGTTCCGAGTATTACTCCGTCAAGTGACAGGCATATATACGCTCCTGAATCTGCTGTAACGGAGAAATTTGTTGCTCCTACGTAAATCGTTGAATTATGTGAAATAGTCATATTTGTCGGTACGGCATAATACATCTGCATAAATGCATCGGTATGGTTATGAAATAAATGATAAGTTACTTCTTTATTACTTGTATTATAAGGCCAGCTTGAACCGTAAAGATGAATTTTTCCGGCTGTCATTCCGAAGCCGGGCCGGCAATCTCTTGAGGCAGGTGTCGTTCCGAAAGTCGGCATAAAGTTTGGCCACATATTATCATACATACCCCATACGAATACGTCATTCACGAATGAATATGAAGTTTCCGATGCAGCAAGAATTCCTACGCATCCGGCATTCTGCCCGTTATATGTATATCTGTGGAATTTTTCCGCGAAACATTCGGAAGAAAGATTATATTTACCCGTTAAACAATTAACCGAAAATATATAAGGTAAATTTGTCCCTGTGTTTGTTAACGAACTGATATGCGAACTCTGGAATGCCGGTTCACCCCATCCTGTAGTTGAACCGTGATCTCTGTGCTGAAGCATGAATGAACCTGCATTAATTGCATTTATTACTCCCTGAGCTGTTCCGCCTGTCCAGCCACCGAGTGAATCAGGTGTTAGCGGTATATAGTATGTACCGGCAGGACCAAAATATGCAACAACAATAGGAGTGTTTACGTTACTTGACCAGGAAGTGGTTGGCGAGCCTGAATAGATTGCATTTATTCTTGTCGGCAGTTTGCCATATACTTTCTTAAAAAATCCACCTACTGCCTCTGAACAAATCTGAAACCATCTTTCCGTCTGCCAGCCGAGTGCTGTAATCGGTTTGTTATAAAAATCAAAACTAGTCTGTGGTGTACGTTCATAATTTAAAAACTTCGTCACCATTACCTGAAGTTCCGCTGCATTGTTTGCGGTCATTCTACCCTCTGCAATATCGGGTAACTGGTTCCCCGTAACATCAACATAAATATTATCCGATGCACAATAATTGTTATATATCGGGGCAATCACATTAATGTTAGCATCCGTGCCGTAGTCTCCCATAAACAAAATCGCTGCCGGAGGTATTGTCCAGGTGTTGTATGCGTTATTTATATATGTTTCTATTGCTGTTGTTGTGTTTCCGCCAATTTCCGCAAGTGAAACAACACCTGTTCTTATTCCCTGTTTATTTCTGAAATTTTTTATTGAATCCGCCCACTGTGCATATGCTGCTCCGTTTGGACGGATAATTAAATATTCATAGTCCGGTGTAAGTGAATTTATAAGATTTCTCTTTCCGTAATCAATTTTCGGCAGTGCCTGAAAGTTAATTATATTATCTTCGAGTATCGGGTCAAACCATCTGCTTCTTAATCTGTCTTCACCGAATTTACCGTTCCCTCCAATAAAACTTATTTCAATCTGTAAATCTTTATAAACTACAAGTTCTTTTGTAACAGGATTGTACTGATAGGGAGTTATGCCAATCGCAACTATGTCAACACCTCGCAATTTCGTTGGTTCAGATATTTGAACAACACTTTCGGGATAGAAAGCATCTTTTGAAAATACACTTGTATTCTTATTGTAATCAAGCGGTCCGGATTCCGTTTCCCATGGGATTCTCGGAGCAGGGGCAATTTCCATGCCTGTGTATTTTTCTGTTCTTGACGCAATAATTCTGTATTGAACAGATGCACCCTGCGGTATTGCCACGAATCTGCTCAGACCTGCTAAATCCGGCATACCTTCATCATTCGGCAAAAACGCACCTGCCATACTTACGGCTTTCATTGATTCACCTTTTATATTAACATCATTTAAAAATAATGTGTTAATGGAAAAGTTGATTTCCACTTTTGAAGGATTCTGGCTTTTTAATGTGAAGCCGTCAGACCCCCAACTGACTCTGTATTTAATTTCCTGACCGAAAGACAGGGAAACAAATACAAACAGCACTAAAATAATTACCGTTAAACTAACAGTAATTTTTGAACTGTGTTTAAAAGTACTCATTTGATATTCCTTTAAAATTGATTTTGAAAATATTTAAATTAAAAAATTATTCTCAATTACTAAAAAAGTCGTTAAAAAACTTACTTATATATACTTATCAAAAACTTAATGTATTAACTATTTTTTAAAATTTCAAGTTAAAGAAAAGGGACAAAATTGTCCCTTTATCTTATTTGATTAAATTACTGAAATATCATTATGATAAACTAACTTAATTCTCTGACTTTTCTTAAAACAATCATTCCGAGGATAAAAAAAGTTCCTATCGAAAGAACGGCATAACTCTGGGACCCGGTCATTAAGGAAACCAGTCCGAACGTGAGCGGACCTATAAGTGTGGATGTTTTTTCAAATAAAGAATAGAAACCGAAGAATTCTGTTTTCATTTCCGGCGGAGTAAGTTTTGCCATCAGTGCTCTTGAAAGGCTTTGAGTGGCTCCGAGAAAAGTTCCTGCAAATCCCCCGACGGGAAAGAAATAATGAATTCTATGTTCCCCAAATACAAAGAATGAATTTTTATCAACAAAGAAAAAAATAAAAAAGACTATCGCAATCCAGAATACAAGGGTTACATTAATGGAATTTTTAATACCGAGTTTATCCCCGATTCCCGCAAAAAGCAGTGAGCCGAGCATTGCCGTAAACTGAACGATTATGAAAAAAACAGCAAGTTCAGTAATATTGAAATTCAGTGATTTGCTCGCATAAATTCCCGCAAAAAAAATTATTGTATTAACAGCATCTATATAAAGGAAATATGAAAAAAGGTAATTTCGCAGATTCCTGAATTTACTTATATGTTTTAAAGTATCAATCACTTTTTTTATTCCATAACCTGCATACTGAAAATAATCATTCTTTTCAATCCTCACATTTTTTTTTCTTTCCTCCAGGAATAAAAACAGAGGAAGCGAAAAAATCATAAAAAATGCCGCAGTTAAAGGAAAAAGCAAATTATAATTTTCCGCAAACGGAAAAACAAGAAGCACGGAAACGAGCGAGCCGACATAACCAACGGCATAACCTATACCGGAAACTTTATTATAATATTTTTCTTCCGTTACATCCGTTATCAGAGCATCATAAAATGTGAGTCCTGTCTGGAATCCGATATTTGAAAGGATAAAAAGAAGCAAAGCAAATGCAACTGTACCTGCGCCCGTAAAATACATTAATGCGGTAGGAACAACACAAAGCAAAGTAAAAAAAAGGAGAAACCCTTTTTTATTGGAAATTTTATCGGCAATTGCTCCGCCGACAGGATTAAGAATTGCCGAAATAATCATTGAAATATTTATACCCAGCGACCAGTAAAAATCGCCTGCCTGACTTTTTTCGGAGATTACATCGGTGAAATATACCGCAAAGACGAAAGCCACAATAATAACCGCATAGGAAGAGTTGCCAAAATCAAAAAGCGACCAAATAAAAACCTTATTCCTGTTCATCAGGTTTTTTCTTTAAATCGAGGAGACCTCTTCCTTTTTTATTTAATTCACCTTTTGATTTAAGTTCACCAAGGATAGAATCCAGTATGCCGTTTACGAAACTGCCGCTGTTTTTGAGGGAATACATTTTGGCAATTTCAATTGCCTCGTTAATTGAAACTTTAGGGGGAATTTCAGGAAAATAAAGAATTTCCGCAGTTGCCATTCTAATAATTATTTTATCTATGACGGCAACTCTCTGATACTCCCAGTTCTCAAGTTTTGAAATAATATAAGCGTCCAGTTCGGCTGATTTTTTCAACACGAGGTCAATCAGAGAATTCGCAAAATTCAGTTTTTCACGGTCCTGAATTTCCGGCAGAAGGTCTTTTTTAACTTTCTCTATCGGGTCTTTCGCTATTTCATAAGCATAAAGCACGCTCATAACCTTAATTCTTACAAATCTTCTTGATGATGTCATTTTTTTATTTATCCTATTCCAAAAAACCAAAGAAATAAAACTGCAATACTTTCCTTCACGCAGAAATTCACGACTCCTTCAGTAGTAATCGGTGTATCAGTAGCAATGCAGCCAACTTTGATATTGTTAAATTTACATAACTCAGCAGAACGGAAAAGATGAAAATTATCCGAGATAATAATAATATTTTTCCAGTCATATTTAAAATAGAACTCATCACGAACGAAATGAATTTGTTCTACTGTTGAATTTGAGTGCTTTTCCACAATCAGATTATTTTCGTTCACCTTATATTTGAGCAGTTCATTTTTTGAAACCTCGGCTTCAGTTAATTCACCGGGTGAGCCGCCCCCCGTAAGAATAAGTCTCGGAACAATTTTCTTTTCATAGATTTCAAATCCTTTATTAATTCTTTCTCTGAGTACAGGAGACGGTCTTTTTCCTCCCCAGACTGCAGCACCGAGAATAACCCCCGCATCTGCTTTTCCGCCCTGTTCGAAATAATACTTCGAATCGTCATGATAATTATAAACCTGATAGAAATTAACGCCAAAGCCCAAAACAGCAATTATAACCGTCAGCCAGAAATTAGTAATAAAATGAAGTTTCTTTGACCTTGAAAAAGACAGTTCAATAACTGAAACCAGAATAAAACCGTTTAAAAAGAGATATCCCGCTCCTGAAAATATTTTCAAATCCTTGTCTTCGAGAAACAACTGTGAAATTATTAAACCCGCTGACGCTACGGAAGAAAAAAGAAGTATCAGCAGAGTTTTCAGGGGATATGCGGATTTATTAAAGAGATTAATCAAAGTAAATATCATAGTGATTAAAACCCCAATCAGAGTCAGTAAATTACCGGTTTTCAGAAGGGAAAATTTGCTTAACAGTAAATTCTGATTGGAATACCTGATAAAAGTATTCAGAAACCCCGATACAAGGGTAAGAAGTATAATAACAGGAAATATGTAGTTCTTCTTTTTCAAATAAACTGATAAAGCATAATATAATGCAAGTTACTTAAAAAATTATTATTTTGAAATTGCTTTAAAAAATACATAAATTAAACATTATAAAAAAGAGAAGGTATAAGAATTCAAAACGTATCATCAAATAATTATTTTTTAAATAAATACAGAAGAATTGTTTATAACATTTGAAGGAATAGATTTAAGCGGAAAATCAACTCAGGCAAGACTTTTATACAATTATCTGAAGAAAAAAAAGAAAAAGACGATACTTGTACGCGAACCCGGAGGTACTGCAATATCCGAGAAAATCCGCAGCATATTACTGGACAACAAAAACAAAAAAATGTTTTCCCTTACGGAATTTTTTCTGTTTTCCGCATCCCGTCACCAGCTGACGGAAGAAATTATTAAACCACACCTTAAAAAGGGCTTTTACGTCATATGCGACAGATACTTCGATTCATCCACTGCTTATCAGGGATACGGAGGAATGGTTAAACTCGATATCATAAATCCGCTCAATAAAATTGCAACGAGCGGTTTAAATCCCGACAAGAGTTTTTTAATCGATGTTTCCCTCAAAGAAACCATAAGGAGAAGAAGCAAACTCGGAAAGGCACACGACAGAATGGAAGCAAAAGCCAAAATTTACTATACGAAAGTAATTGCGGGATTCAGAAAAATAGCAAGAACAAATAAAGACAGATATGTAATTATCAGCGGCAATAAAACAATAAACGAAATACACAAAGAAATAATATCAGAAATCGAAAAGGCAGACAAAAAATGAAAAATACAAAATTCACAAAATCATTCAGTCCATTCTTAATTCTCTTTTTATTTTTATTATCCGGATACGGATTCGCCCAATCGGATAAGGATATATATGACAGAATTAACAAGAACATGGATATATTCGGAAAAGCATACAAGGAAATTGCACTGAATTACGTGGATAACATTAATGTTGACAGATTCATCAGGGCAGGAATAGAGGGAATGTTTTCGACACTCGACCCTTACACGGTTTATTACGACGAAACGAACAAATCCGAAATAGAATTAATAACGGCAGGAAAATTCGGCGGAATAGGGGTAATAATAGAAGTAAAAGACAGTATAGTAATGATAACAGACATTATGAACGGATACGAGGCAGAAAGAAAAGGGCTTAGAACCGGAGACATAATAACAGAAATTGACGGAACAGATTTAAGAGGCGTTAAACTCGATAAAATAAGAATGATGGTAAGGGGAGAACCCGGAACAGCAGTGAAGTTCAGAATAAACAGAGGCGGAGAATACATAGATTTTAATTTTACCCGTCAGGAAATCATACTGAAAAACGTTTCTTATTTCGGGTACATTGATAACGAAGCAGACGGAATCGGATACATTAAACTTGACAGGTTTACAAGTTCATCCGTGAATGAATTTGAAAATTCACTCAGAAGTTTAAAGTCATCCGGTAAACTGAAAGGATTAATATTAGATCTTCGCGGAAACGGCGGCGGACTGCTTGATGCCGCAATAGGCGTTCTGAACAAACTCGTCCCTAAAAATAATCTGCTGCTAATTACAAAAGGCAGAGTAAAAGATTCCGAAGAAAAATTCTTTTCGAAAGAAGAACCTATCATATCACCTAACGTTCCAGTCGTAATCTTAATAAACAGATACACGGCTTCCGCTTCAGAAATAGTTGCCGGAGCAGTTCAGGATTTGGACAGGGGAGTAATCATCGGGACGAAATCACTCGGTAAAGGACTCGTTCAGCAGATAAAAGATCTGAGCTACGGAACAACGATAAAAATTACGAACAGAAGATACTACACTCCTTCAGGAAGATGGATACAGGAAAAAAACTACTTTAAGGAAAATAAATACGGTGTTTTCGTTAATAATCAGGTATATGAACAAAAAGAATTCAGGACACTCAACGGCAGACCTGTGTACGCATACGGGGGTATTTTCCCTGACATAGAAATTCAACTCATAACAGAAAGCGAGGTTTATCTCAATCTCCTGTCAAAAGATGTTTTCTTTAAATTTGCAAATTACTATCTGGAAAAATACCCGGACATAAAGTCTTTCAATTGCACGGATGAAGTTTTCAGCGAATTCAGAAATTTTCTGACAGACAACGGGATATATTACACTTCAGGCGAAGAATCAAAACTCAAAGAACTAAAACTTATAACGGAAAAAAAATCGTACACAAATCCGGAACTGGAAAGGCATCTGGAAGATATTTCATCAATTCTCAGGACAAAGCAGGATACAGAGTTTGAAAATGCAAAGCCGGAACTGAAAAGAGCAATCGAGATAGAAATTCACAAAAGGATTTTTACCGAAGAAGAAAGGATAGAATCAGCTTTCTCTTCCGACGTACAACTGAACAAAGCGATATCGGTATTGAAAAACACGCAGGAATACAATAGTATATTAAATATAAAGTGAAAATTAACATTAGTTATACAATTTAAATTATTTTATCATGATAACAGCAATAATTTTTGTAGTACTGCTTCTCATAACCGTATCAATTATTAAGAAAAACAATTCCGAGAATAAAGCAGCGGTAAAAATTTACAATACAATCAAGATTATCTGTATTGTATTAATATTCGTACTTTTCATTTTATCGGCAATAGTACAGATTGGTCCCGGAGAAGTAGGCGTGCCTATATTATTCGGGAGTGTACAGGAAAATATACTGACCAGCGGACTGAATATAGTAAATCCGCTTGTAACAGTGGAAGTTCTTGACGTAAAAACACAGGCATATACAATGAGCAGTGTAAACGACGAAGGCTCGCAGACACGGGACGATGCAATAACCACATTATCATCAGACGGATTATCGCTGAAACTTGATTTGACCGTATGGTACAGAGTAAGTTCTTCAGAAGCACCAAATTTAATAAGGACAATCGGAACGGATTATCTGGACAAAATAGTCCGCCCCGCAGCAAGAACGGCGATAAGAGACGTATCGGTTAAATATGTCGCAACAGATATATATTCATCCAAACGGGATGATTTCGTCACAGATATTACAAAGAATCTTGAAAATTCTTTTCAGGGAAGAGGGATTATTCTTGAAAAAGTTTTGTTAAGAAATGTAGAACTGCCCGATAAAGTAAGGGCGGCAATTGACGAAAAAATATCGGCGGAACAACGGGCACAGCAAATGGTATATGTATTGCAGAAAGAAAAGCAGGAAGCAGAACGGAAGCGTGTAGAAGCGGAGGGTATTGCACAGGCACAGAGAATCATTTCAAACACGATTAATCCCCAGTATCTTCAGTGGAAATATATTGAAGCACTCAAAGAAATGATTACATCTCAGAATCATACAATTGTAGTAGCCCCTTACGACCAGAAGCTGTTACCTTTATTAAATTTAAACCAGACAAAATAATGGAAGAAGAATTTGTAGAAATATTCACGACATACGACCCCGTAGAAGCGGAGATTGTAATAACGAAACTCAAAGACGAAGAAATTGAATACACCATTACGGGAAACGCCCAGTTGTCAGTAACAATGGAAACATTCAATACGCCTCTGTCAAGAATGGCATTAAAACAACCAATAAAAATTTTTGTAAAGGAAAAAGATGCGGAACATGCTAAAAAATCAATTACCACAGACCAATCAGATTTATTACAGGACGACCTTGAATATTAGACCACGCAATACGAGATTTATATTGTTGTCTCTTATAACGGCAGCGGGAATAATTTTAGCCGTGCTGTTATACACAAAAATCCGGCAGAATGATATTCCTCCCGAAAAAATTAATCTGAAAAATAATTTTGCACCGGCAATTATGGATACAGGAATATTTTCTCCGGTAAAAAAATTTGACAACACCGATAGCAGTATCTTTGAACTTCATTATGACGCCGTAGTATTAGATGCTCATAACGATTACCTTTATCAGGTTTACAAGCGCGGCGCTAACTTCGGATCAAAAGATAATAATACACAAACCGGTTTGCCCAGATGGGAAGAGGGCGGAGTTGACGTACAGGTGTTTGCAATGTGGATTCCGACAGAAAAAATCAAGACATCAAAATCATTTATCCTGAACGAATTAAATATTCTGCAGGAAATTGAGAAGCAATACAAAGACAGATTTGAAATAGCATTCAAGTATGATGATATTGTCAGAATTGTCAGCGGAAAAAAAATGGCAGGGTTAACAGGCATAGAGGGCGGTACAGCCATCGGAAAAGACCTTGATAACATTGATGAATTCAAAAAATACGGAATTGCTTATATCGGTTTGACCTGGAACAATTCAAACAACATAGGTACATCTGCAAGCGACGAAACCAAAACCGGGAAAGGCGGATTAACCGATTTTGGAAAGAAAGTCGTCAAAAGGATGAATGAAACCGGCGTGCTAGTTGATGTTTCACATCTCGGTGAAAGAAGTTTTTGGGATGTAATAGAAGTAACAGACTCCCCTATCATCGCCTCCCATTCAAACTGTTACGCAATAAATCCGCACTACAGAAATCTGAAAGATGAACAGATTAAAGCGATTGCAAAAACCGGAGGTGTAATAATGGTTAGTTTTCACGATGCATTCGTAAGCGGAAATTCTCGCAAAGATTCCCCGGATGCAAATTCAGTTTTCAGTGAAGAACTTAATGAAATTTACAAGAGAAACAAAAGCGATCTTATACAGTTTAATAAAAAACGAGCGGAATTTTTTGAAAACATAGATTACAGTGACAGGATTTCCATTGATGATATTGTTGACCACATAGACTACATAAAAAATCTAGTCGGAGTTGATTATGCAGGAATAGGTTCAGATTTCGACGGCGGGATAAATCCTCCGTTTGACCTGTACGACGGTACCTGTTATCCTCTTCTGACAAAAAAACTGGCAGAAAGAGGTTACACGGAAATCGAAATGCGGAAAATACTCGGACTGAATTTTCTGAGAGTATTCAAGCAAGTATGCGGTTAATTACGCAAATTTTTATTAAATTACAGATTCAGAAAAAAGTTATATTATGGACAAAAATCAGGAAGAAAAAATCGTAAAAAAAATAGAAAAAGCATCCGAATCGGCTGAAGAAAAAGATGTAAGTAAAGTTCTGAAGAAAAGCGATAAAATAATGGACAAGGCAAAGAAACTTGACCTGAATGCTCTGTCCCGACTGTTCAATCAGATAAAACTTACACTTGAGATGCTGAAAGATTACAGGGCAAAAGTATACAGGGAAATACCTTGGAAGACGATTGCATTAATAACGGTTGCCCTGCTGTACTTCTGGAATCCATTTGACGTCATACCTGATTTAATGCCGCTGATAGGTTTTACCGACGATGCTATCGCTTTTGCTTCCATTTTTAAAGCGGTGCAGACTGATTTAAAGAAATATGCGCTCTGGAAAGGATATGAAGCCGATAAGTATTTTTGAAATCGTATGTAATTATTATATTTGCTGATTAAGGGAATGAAGATTTTACTAATAAATATTAAATTGACGTACTAATTTAAAGATTATCTTTTGAAAGAAAAAATTAATGTACTGTTTATAGGTGATATAATAGGAGACGGAGGTTATAATTTAATTTCAACCCTGCTGGACAGTTTCAGAAAGAAATACAGCCCTGATTTTATTATTGCCAATGCGGAAAACATTTCCGGCGGTATCGGAGTCCTTGAAAAAGACGCTCAAAAACTTCTCGACCTCGGTATTGATGTTTTAACCGGGGGCAATCACACAATGGACAAGATACAGGCACATAAATTCCTTAATGAAACAGACCGCGTACTGAGGCCTCTTAACTATCCGAGAGGTGCATACGGCAAGGGATTCGGAATATATGAACCGGAAAACACAAATATTAAAATCGGAGTAGTCAATTTACAGGGAAGGGTTTTTATGAAACCGATAGAATGCCCTTTCAGAACCTTCGACTGGGCAAATGAAAAAATTAAAGAACAGACAAATATATTAATAACAGATTTTCACGCAGAAGTAACCGCGGAGAAAATTGCATTCGGCTGGTACGCAGACGGTAAAGCAAGCGCAGTACTGGGTACACATACGCACGTTCAGACTGCAGACAACAGAATATTAAAGAACGGAACTGCGTATATTACAGACGTCGGAATGACAGGACCATACGATTCGGTAATTGGTATGAAAACAGAATCTTCCATTAAAAGATTTTTATATGCAACACCTCAAAAACACGAGGTGGCAACGGATGATTTAAGATTAGCAGGAGTAATATTAAAAATCGAAACGGCAACAGGCAGGGCTCTTTCAATAGAAAGAATAATGTATCCCGAATTTCAAACTACTTAAAAACCATAAAATAAGGAAAACTATGAAGAAACATTTAATTTCAATACTGTCAGTGTTTATAATGCTGATTAGTATCGCTTTTATTTCCGGTTGTGATACAACCACAGAACCTTTAATAGGTAACAGTGTAATAAAAGGACAGGTTTTTGACAACCTGAATGCACCGCTCGCAAATGCTACCGTGAAAGTAGGTTCAAAGTCAACGACCACCGGTTCAGACGGAATGTATGAACTGAGCGGATTCCCGCAGGGTGCATTTTATGTAGTATTTTCAAAACAAAATTTCAAAACCGATTCAGTTCAGAAAACGGTTAACGGTAATGACACAATCACCGCAAACTTCACTATGGCGCTCGGTGAAGTACTTATTTTCAACGGACTTATAGTCCACGAATCAGTAAACGGACAATCATTAAGCGGCGTCAATCTTTATGATGCAGTAGTCGTTACCGAAGATGACCCTGACAGAGACATTCAGTTCAAGGATTCGCTCGGCACACAAAATAATTTCTACTTCCGTTCAGGGCATCTGTCATTAAATCCGGTTTTAGCGGGATACAGAACAGAATTCAGTGAAAAACTCGGTGAACTCACCAAGGCACAGTTTGATACGATTACAAGAAGATGGGATGTTATAGGAAGAGAAATTAATCCTGACTGGGATTTCGGGTATGACCAGACAGAATATTTCAACGTATTCGGAGCGAATCAGTTAAGACCGTATTATTCATTCTACCTTAAGGGAAGATATCCCGGATTCAACAGCGGGAAAAGAGTTTACGGACTAATATTTATAAGAGACCTTTATCTTGACACGGCATCGGGAAGATACAGAGTCGTAATTGACATTAAAATGAACAGAAACGAAAAGAATCTGTTTAATTAAAAATATTCGGAAAATCCGGCGATTATGAAGCTGAGAGATAAAATTAATGGAATTATTCATAAACTTAGTTTTACACAGGCAGAACTTAAAACCATTTTATTTATCATAATCATTATAATTGCCGGATTTTCGATTAAATTCGTTAAGTATCTGTACAGCGGAGATAAACCATACGATTATACGGAAGCAGATTTAAATTTTAAAAGTGCGGCAGAAAAATATTCGCTGTTACAGAACAAAGATACAATAATTAACCTGTCAGAATCAGAGAACGATACACTTTCAGTCATTGAACGCAAAGAACTTGAGCAGAAATTAATTAATACGGAAGATTCCGTTAATTCAAGCCTGAAAAAAAACAGCAAGGGAAAAAAGGAAGCCGCCCTCGAAGGAAAAACGATTAACATAAACACGGCAACAAAGGAGGTACTGGTATCACTGCCCGGAATAGGCGATACAATGGCTGAACGGATTATCAGTTACAGAAATGACCATAACAGTTTTAAAAAAATCGAGGATATTATGAAAGTAAAGGGAATAGGAAAGAAAAAGTTCGAAAAATTAAAAAAATACATAACCGTTAATTAAATCAGGAATTGAAAACAATAGTTATAGGCATATCGGACAGGACTCTAAGATTTCTCGGAATGAATGAACAAAAGGAAATTTCTTTCATAGAAAGTATAGATACAACTTTCAGTTTTTCCGAATGTTTCAAAACAGGTATTTATGAAGAAACACTTGTTACAGAGGCATCCCACATAATAAACAATGTACTGAGGGATTTACATACAACTTCAACTAAAATCGGAATATCACTTGATTCCTCATTTGCTTTTTTCAACATTATTCCGATAGACTTCAGCGAATCCGTTTCAAATATATCTTCGTGGATACTCTGGGACCTGTCAAATTATTTCCCTGACAATTACAAAAACCATAAAGTTAATTATTACAAACTGAACAACAAAAAATTCAATTCCAGTGTCAGGGATACGCTGATAGTATCCTTCGATAAAAACATTTTACAGGTTCTTGTAAAGATTTTTCATTCCGGCAGATTAAAATTTCAAATATTCGACATTGACCATTTTGCGGCAGAGAAATACATGCAGATATTTTTCAAGGAAAACTTAAACGAAACGAGTTTTACCATAATCGGCTGTAAGAAAAATCACATTGACATAAGTGTTTATAACAAAGACGGCCTTTTATATTACGATTATCTTATTTTCAAAGATTCAGGATACAAAACTAAATTAAAGAATAAAATCAGGAAAATTTCAAAAACCGTTAATGATTCTCCTGTCACCGGTTCAATTATTTACGGAGAAGATTACTCGGAAGATGTTTACAATTATCTTTCCGGTGGATTCAGAGAAACAAAGTTTTTCTTTCCCGACCCGCTGACCGAATTCAAGAAACAGGATCATCTCAAAAGCAGTGACAAATTCAAAAACGAAGGCAATAAATTTCTCCCATTATTCGGACTTGCACTCAAGGCACTTTAAATGAGGATAATAGCAGGTAAATATAAAGGCAGAACGCTCAAACCTACTCTCCGTCACAAAAAAACCCGCCCAACGACCGACAGTGCAAGAGAAACGGTATTTAATATTCTCGAAAACAGGTTCAGACTTGAAGGCAAAATTGCAGTAGATTTATTCTGCGGAACAGGAGGACTTGGAATTGAATGCCTCTCGCGGGGTGCCAGCAAATGTTATTTTGTTGATATTGATATTTCACTGATAAAGGAAAACATATTGTCATTAAAAATACAGGATAATTCCGTTATCAAGAAAAGTGAATCCCTGAGATTCCTCAAAAAACTTACTCAGGAAGATAATTATGAAAATTATTACCTGATATTCGCCGATCCTCCTTACATATACAAACAATACACGGAATTAACGGAAGCGGCGGCAAAAATAAACTGCATTTTTATTCTGGAACATACAGACCAATTTATTCCCGATAAAAGCAATAAATTTCTATTATTAACAAGGAAATCAGGTATTACCGAATTCAGTATATTCGATTTCAGAAAAAACAAATGAAGATATGAAAAAAAAATTAACCGCATTATATCCCGGTACTTTCGACCCGGTAACTTACGGTCATATTGATATAATCGAAAGGGCATCAGTTTTTTTCGACAGGCTTATTGTAACCGTTGCGGTAAATCCCAATAAAATACCGCTTTTCAGTGAAGATGAGCGAAAGGACATTTTAATGCGTGCATTAAAAAGATTCGGAAATGTCGAGGTTGACGTATTTAAGGGTCTTATTGTTGATTATGCAAAACAGAAAAACGCATCGGTTATTATCAGAGGGCTGAGAGCTGTATCAGATTTTGAATATGAGTTCCAGATGTCGCTGACAAACAGAAAACTGGCACCTGATATTTCAACTATTTTTATGATGCCTAATGAAAAATATACATATCTGAACTCATCTCTGGTAAGGGAATTAATTTCTTACGGAGCCAACGTATCAGATTTTGTTCCGTCGTATGTAATAAGATTATATAAGAAAAAAATCGGGAAGGAAAAAAATTAAAGTTCTTTTGATAAATCGGTATTACCGTACTTACCGCTTATAAAATAGTTCAACAGTTTCTCAAATTCAGACTCATCCAGATAACCCGGAAATCCGTTGTAATCGCCTCCGTTATATTTAAACTTGATAATACTTCCGTCAGGATTAAGAAATGAATGTGTCGGATATCCGGTAGCACCGAGTAATTTTGCCAGTTCTCCTGCTGTGTAATCTTTTCCGTTATAATTATATTTTTCCGTTCCTGTTCCGTTAAGTTTTACAAAGACAAAATTTCCTGATATCAGGCTGTTGATTTTTCCGCAAGTATAAACAGTTTCCATCTTTTTGCTCCAGCTGTCTTCGGGATTAAAAATACTTACAAGTATCTTTTTGTTTGAACTCTTTCCTTCGGCAAGACCATCTTTGAAGTTTTTTGCCGGCTGAGCAAAAACGGCAGCAGTTGCAAATAAAATCAATATTATCAGTATTTTATAAATATTTGTGTTTTTCATTTTCTATATTCCTTTCTGTATTTAAACTTGCAATCTAAATTAATGTTCCAATTTGAAAATTACAAGTTAAACAAAATATCTTATAAAACCGCCTCTTTTCGAATCAAATATTCTGAATTACTCCAGCCGAGAGCAGTACCAGAATAATAATACCAAGAATTATTCTGTAAATTATAAAAAGCAGATTACTTCGGGTTTTAAGATAATTAAGAAGGAAGGCAATCGAGAGGTATCCGATTACACCGGATACGGCAGTAGCGATCACAAGCGGAACAAGACTTTCATTAAGGAGAATTTCTCTTTCGTCATAAAGTTCATAAAGACCGCTTAATGTAATTGCAGGAATACTGAGAAGAAAAGAGAACCTCGCCGCTACATCCCTTTTCAATCCTGCAAAAAGCCCTGCTGTAATGGTGACACCGCTTCTCGAACTGCCCGGAATAAGTGCAAGAACCTGTGCAAGACCTATAAACAAACCTTCTTTAATCCCGATTTCCTGAAATTCCTTTTTATGTCCGGAAATTTTTTCGGCAATATACAGAATAACCGCGAGAACAATCAGCGAGCCGCTGATTACATACAAACCTCTTGCACCGCCCTTAATAAAATCCTTCATCAGAAGTCCGGCGATAATTATGGGTATAGTACTTATTATAATTAAGATAAATATTCTCGAATAAGAATCGGAAAAATAATTCCCGGTTTTAAGTGCTCCGAAAAATCCGCCTGTTAAATCTCTGATATCTTTTCTGAAATAAACAAAGGTTGCAATCAATGTTCCGAGTTGAATCACCGCAGTAAAAGCAGCGCCTTTATCAGCCCAGCCAAGTAAAGCGGGTACAACCCTTAAATGTGCCGTACTGCTAATGGGAATAAATTCCGTTAATCCCTGAATAATTCCGAACAAAATTGCCTGTAAAATTTCTTCCATAATAGTAATTTGACCTTAGAATATAAAATATTCAAATCCGAGACCGAGTCCGATATTAAAAGAATTCAGATTTACCTCTTCTCCGGGTCTTGTTCTCAGCAGCGAACCGTCAGAATTTTTTAATGACCCGTTAAATGTACCCGAAAGGAAAACCGAGAAATATGCGGCAATCGAGTTACTAATCTGAGTATTCAGAACACCTTCGAGTTTAGTATTTATTCCCTTTGAATTATAATTACCCGAAAGACCGAAAGTCTGAGTGGCAACATTAGAGAGTATCAGTCCCGCACCCGCACCGAATTTCAGATAGAAATACTCGCCGGGAATCAAATAATATCCGGTCAGAAGAATATTATGATTGTAATATGTGAAATCATACGATAAATACTGGGGAGCGGTCGAATTAAGGGATTTTATAAAATAAGAATAATCGGCTTTCAGTGAAAAATTTTTCGCCAACTGATATTCAAAACCTCCAAAAAATTCATACCCGACCTCAAAGTCAGGAATCTGCTGACTTTCAGGAACTCTGAAATAATCCGGCAGTTCATACTTAACGTAATTCAGAAAAGAAGGATTATTTCCGTACGAAAGCCGCATTCCGCCTGAAACTGATTTATATTTTGTATTTTTATTTTGCTTTTCAAACGAAATGATTTTTTCCTGAGATACCGCTGTATTTAATAAAAGAAAAAACAGAATTAAAATCACAAAATACCTGAGGAAACAGCTGCTCATCATCCGAAATTTTTCAGAACCGGAAATTATTTCGTAATTCAAAGCCGTAACGGTATGAAAATCATCATAACTCCTACGCATCAATTTTTGCATACCTAGCATTTTCTTCTATGAATCTTCTTCTGGGTTCAACTTCCTCACCCATCAGAGTTCTGAATATTTTATCAGCCGCCGATGCATTTTCGTTTGAAACCTGCAGAACTGTTCTTGTCTCGGGATTCATCGTAGTTGACCATAACTGTTCCGGATTCATTTCACCAAGTCCTTTAAATCTTGAAATTACTACTTTCGTTTCAGTTTGAACCGTTTCTTCTCCCTGTAGAACGTCTTTCTTGTTAACTTTCATTGACTTCAGTATCTCTTCTCTTTCATCCTCGTCATAAGCATACAGTTCTGTTTTACCTTTTTTAATTTTATAAAGAGGCGGCTGTGCAATATACAATCTTCCGGTATCAATTATTTCCCTCATATGCCGGTAGAAAAATGTCAGCAGCAGGGTTCTGATATGGGAACCGTCAACGTCAGCATCGCACATAAGAATAATTTTATCGTATCTTATTTTTGCAATATCGAATTCGTCAGAGTTTCCGAGACCCGCACCGATAGCGGTAATTATCGCTTTTATTTCATCGTTTTCAAGAATCTTATTAATACGCGCTTTTTCAACGTTCAGGATTTTTCCTTTAAGCGGCAGAATTGCCTGAAACCTTCTATCCCTTCCCTGTTTAGCAGAGCCGCCTGCCGAATCTCCCTCTACAAGATAGAGTTCACACTGTGAAGGGTCATTCAGCGAACAATCGGCAAGTTTTCCGGGAAGTCCCGTTAACTGTTCAAGTCCTGTTTTCGTCCTGATTAACTGCCGTGCTTTTCTCGCTGCTTCTCTTGCTTCCGCTGCCCTGATGCATTTTTCTATTATCTTTTTTGCAATTGAAGGATTTTCCTCAAGAAAATTATTAAGGTTTTCACCCGTTATCGACTGGACGATTCCTTTTACCTCACTGTTGCCGAGTTTTGTTTTCGTCTGTCCTTCAAACTGCGGTTCCGGCACCTTAACGCTGATAACACAGGTAAGTCCTTCACGGAAATCATCTCCCGTAAGTGACAGTTTATCGCTTTTGATTACTCCGTTTTTAATTCCGTAATTGTTCAGTGTTCTTGTAAGAGCAGACTTAAAACCTTCGAGATGAGTTCCGCCTTCGTGAGTATTGATATTATTTACATAAGTATAAATATTATCATTATATGACTCATTATACTGGAATGCAATTTCAAGTTGTATATTTTCTCTTTCGCCGTCTATGTATATCGGTTTTCCCGAAATTGATTTTTCCGCTTCGTCAAGATATTTAACAAAATCTGACAATCCGCCTTTAAATTTGAATTCGTTTGATTTTTCCGTTCTTTCGTCACATATACAGATTGTCAGGTCTTTATTGAGATATGCAAGTTCTCTAAGCCTGCTTTCAATAGTTTCATACTTAAAAGATGTACTTTTAAATATTTCCTTATCCGGAATAAAAGTAACTTTTGTTCCGGTTTTATTCTTAACTTTACCGATTTCCTTAACCGCAGATACGGGTTTACCTCTCTGATATTTCTGATAGAATTTCTTACCTTCTCTGAATACTTCAACCTCGAGCACTTCGCTGAGTGCATTCACTACCGAAACGCCAACACCGTGCAGTCCCCCCGATACTTTATATGTATCGCGGGTAAATTTCCCGCCGGCGTTGAGTTGCGTCATAACAACTTCAAGGGCTGATTTTTTTTCAGTCGGATGCATTCCGGTAGGTATGCCTCTCCCGTTATCTTCGACAATAACTTTTCCTTCTTTTGTTATGATAACATCAATTTTCGTACAAAAGCCCGCAAGCGCTTCATCAATCGAATTGTCAATTACTTCATACGCAAGATGATGGAGTCCTCTCGAAGAGACATCACCGATATACATTGCAGGTCTCCTGCGAACGTGCTCCAGTCCGCTGAGAACCTGAATATCTTTTTCACTATAATCCGAAACTCCGTTTCCGTTCCCGTTTTTCTTAATTTTATCGTTATTTTTTGCCATATGTGTTTTTGATGCTTTTATTTAAAAATTATATCCCGGATTTTCTTGCCGGGTCTTACTTTCCGAATATTTTCGTTAAAACTCATCAGTATTTCTTCTTTTCTTAATGATAGTTCGAACCGCCATACCGCATCTTCTACTTTTACGAACAGTTTGTTTTTTATCATGAAGACCGATTTAGTTCGTTTAGAAATAGGTTCTCCCACACATTCGTTCCATATATTTATAACCTCAAGTTCCCTTAATTTTTCAGGTAAGCCGAGTTCATTAACAAATTTTTCCATTTCATCTCCGAGACTAATGCACTTATTTGCCCTGTGTTTATAATCAATATGCTTCATACATAACATTAGAATTACCGACTTTAAAAACTCTTATATCTTTTTCGTTTATTTTTGATTTCAGGCTTTCAAGGTAATCCGTTTCGGTCGAAGTTATAAATACCTGCCCGAATTCATTTAAATGAGAAATAATTTTTTCTACACGGACAGAATCCAGTTCCGAAAGTATATCATCGAGAAGCAGTATAGGGGCGATTTCAGTTTTCTCTTTTATAAATTCATACTCGGCGAGTTTCAGTCCGACGAGATATGTTTTGTGTTCACCCTGTGAACCGAAATTTTTGAGCAGAAACGGCTCGCTGTTTTCTTTATGCTTCTTCAGTTTGAAAACATAATCATCCCTGTGGGTACCGATTATACAAGTTGCCCTTGCGATTTCTTCATTTCTTTCTTCATCAAGTCTTTTTCTGTATGCCTGACGAAGATAATCCCTGTCAGGATACAATTCCGTTCCGCCCGCCTTGCCGTTCAGACAGGTCTGATATTCCATAGAGGGTTCGTCATCTGAAGCAACAAGATACCTGAAATTCTTTTCAAGGAAAGGTGTAAATTCTTTTACGAAAAGATTTCTCCTGACGGTAATTTCGGATGCAAGTTCCGACAGTTTATCGTTGTAGGAATCCAGCAGGTTATCAAACTCCATTCTGGTAATTTTTCCGCTGTACGAATTGCCCTTCAGCAGAATGTTTTTGAGTTTCAGCAGACGGTTGATATTTCTGATGTAATCGAGATATGTCCGGCTGATTTGCGACATTGTTATATCAAAGAACTTTCTTCGTTCAGATGGATTTCCGTAAGTAATTTCCATGCTGTGCGGAGTCATGAACACTACCGGAAATTTCCCGAAAATAGAGGAAGTAAATCCGGATACTTTTTCTTTATTAAGTGCAAAAGATTTTTTCCTTGTCGCGGAATTGTAATTCAAAGAAACCGAGAATTCATTACCCAGGGACGTCTCAAAATCTCCCGAAATAAAAAATTCTTCTTCACCGAATTTCAGACAGTCCGCTTCGGGTGAATTTACAAAACTCTTCCCGAAAGTAAGAAAAGAGACAGATTCAAGTATATTGGTTTTTCCGGTACCGTTATCGCCGTAAATGTAATTCAGTTTATCGCCGAATCCGATATACTGTTCCTGATAATTTCTGAAATTATTAAGGTTGATATTTTTTAAAAACACTTTGCTTTACCTCTCAAATCCTGTTAACTGACTCTAACAGGCATAATAAGTTCCACATAATCTTCATTCGGCGGCTGTTCGGAAGGTATAACAATAGCGGCTTTTGAAGGATTACTGAATGTCATCAGAACTTCCGGACTGTGAAATACATTCAGCGCCTCAAGCAGATAAAAAACATTGAATGAAATTACGTACGGTTCATTGTCATAATCGGCATCATTATTGTCGAGACTTATAAAAGAACAGTCTATAACTTCTTCACCTTCACCTCCGATTTCCGGATTATCGGCTTTTATCAGCATTACGGAATTTTTTATTTCGAATCTTACGCGCTTGGTCGGCGGGTCAACAAAAATAGATGCACGCCTCAGGGAATTAATAAAATCCGGTCTCGTTACTTTTAACTGTTTATCGTTATTTTTCGGAATTACCGTTTCGTAATTCGGGAAGGTATCGTCTATTAATTTAGAAAATATTTCTATTGAATTGGTAGATAATTTCAGAATCGTTTCATCGTATTCAATCTTCACCTCATTATCTTCAGTCAGTTTAAGAATTAATTCGGCAGTTCTCAGCGGTACAATAAATTTATCGTCTTTCTCATTGTCATTCTTAAATTCTTTCAGCATAATTTTTCCAAGCCTGAATCCGTCCGTCGCTACAAGTCTCAAATCATCCTTTCTGACATCAAACAATATACCCGCCATATTTCTCTTAATATCATCATCTTCCGCCGCATGTCTGACCTGACTGATAAAATGTTTCAGCAGTGAACCTTTAAGGGAAAAACTGCTGAGTTCGTTTTTATCTTCAAATACGGGATAATCTTCGGCTGACTCTCCGAAAAGTGAATATTTACCGTTTGTTGAAGTAATCGTCACTTTATTTTTTTCATTGGTGCTGACCGTAAGTTTTGTTTTCGAATATAATTTTGCGGAAAGTTTATCCGATTTTTCAAACAACTCATCAATTTTATTCTTCAAAATTTCATTTGCCGAAGCAAGGTCGTGCCTTCCTTCATTAACATAAATCTCCTGATTTCTTCCTATTTCCTCAATTATGCTTTCCTTTTCCTCGAGCGACAGAAAACCTTTGTGTACAAGTTTCTGCTCGTTATTCTGATATCGGATTTTATCCTTGAAGATGCCCGATAGTTTTGTTTCCTCATTCAGCAAATCATAATCGGACTTTTTGAATTCAACATCAACAGAACCTCCGTTAAATTTTGACAATAAAAGTCTTGAAAGATCAAGAAGTTTCTTTGCCGGAATGGCACAACTGCCGTCTTCTTTTCCGCTGACTGTTACTTTTGCACGGATGAAATTTTCGAGGTCTGTTGCATGCATTTTAAGTTCATTTCCTTCCAGTTCAAATAAAATATTATCTAGAATCGGAAGCGTTGAACGAACGGGAATTACTTGACTTAATTTTGACAGATAATTAACAAAATTCTCTACTGAGATGTTGAATTTCATAGTGTTAAATGTATTATTTTACACAAATATATGTAAAATACTTAAAATAAAAAGAATATACAATAAACATAAATTGCTGTTTCTTGTAATTTATTTTTGTTAAGAATTTACCTGTCAGTTTTGCTCAGAAAAGCAGCGGAAAATTGATTTTTTCTGTTTCTTCCCGGTTTTTTTTACTGAAATTTATACCGGATTTCAATGTATATTCATTGTAATATTTTTTGTTTGCAATGATTTATGTTTTATCATTTCTATTTAGGTTAAAATTTTAGATTTTAATAAAAAATACAATTAACATGGATATTACATTCGGAAGATACAGTGATACGTTTCAGAGTATTGCCAAAAAAGAAATGTGGCAAAATTGCGAAAAGTTATTTGAAGAAAAGGATTACATAAATTCTTACATTACTTTTTTTGAATGCATCAGGGATGACAAAACCGATAATGTGCTCTGGGGAGAAGAAAAGGGTAAAATAAATTTTCTGATTAAGCAGGGTTCAAAAGAAGTCCGCGGATTCATATTTGAGAATAAAATATCAGCCTCCGCAAATATTGCGGAATATGAAAAACTTCCGGTTGCCATAATGAGAAAACTGCTTGAAATGAATTACACTCTCGATTACTGCCGTTTTGCCATAGATGACAGCAAGGTAGTCATCAGGTTTGACACGTTTACAGAGGCGTGTCCGCCCGAAAGGCTGTACTATGCATTAAGAGAACTCGCAACGAGAGCCGATAAGCAGGATGATATTTTACTCGACGAATTCAGTTCACTGAAACAGTACGACTTTCACAAAATAGATATTCCCGAAGAAGTAAAGGAAGTGAAGTACAAGCACATGATGAAATGGTTAAATGAAACACTGGCAAAAATTGAAAGCGTTAATATGGAGAAATATTCAGGCGGATTAACATACATACTGTTAAGCGTTAATTACAGAATTGATTATCTTATAAGTCCGCAGGGAACATTAACCAACAAACTTGAAAAAATTCACTGGAATTATTTTGCGAATGACGGCAAAAGCATTTATGAAAAAATAGACAGAATAAAAGAAGATTATTTGGAAATTTTATCCAAGTCAAAAGAAAGCATATTCGAGGAACTCTACGAAGTAATATCCACATTCGGAATAACAAGACCGGCGGCTTTTCCGGTTGTACAGGAAGTCTTTAAAAATAACATCTCAAATGTCCAGCATTACGTGACAAACAAAATGGATGATATTGCTCTTTCGATTTTCGAGTACATTGCGGGCAACTGTCTTTTTGTTTACGGACTAACGAAGAGCACGAAGTCATTGTTTCATCTCGTATATCAGATATTATACAATGATTTTTTCAGGGAACTCGGAATGAATGAGGTTTATTATGATATAAAGGAAAATAAATTCAACGAGGAACTGATTAAAAAAAAGATAATCAAAATAACAGAAGAGGATAAGGATGAGTATCCTCTTCTCAGTTTCAATACATCAAATCTGAAATTTGATAATTTAGTATCATTCTTCAAATCCTATTATAATGAAATAAATAATTTAAATTACAATCCCGAATAAATGGACATTCACGAAATTATAAATAATTTTCAGCCGGTAATAATTCAGATTGCAACTCCTTACGGTACCGGAACAGGTTTTTGTTTAAGGGAGCACCATCTGATAGTAACAAACAATCACGTTGTGAGAGGAGCAAGTGAAGCAGTAGTAAGCGGAAGATTATTCAAAAAAATTTTAGCACCCGTATGTTACAACGATTCTAAATATGACGTGGCATTCATCCGCATGCCCGACGGAGTTGACTTCCCCGAGAGAAAACTTGCCAAAGCAGGAACCGTAAAGGACGGAGATACTGTAGTAGCAATCGGTCATCCTTTCGGATTAAACTATACCGCTACCGAAGGAATAGTATCGAGGGCAAATCGTCTTCACAACGATATTAATTACATACAGATTGATGCGGCAATTAATCCGGGCAACAGCGGCGGACCTCTGGTAAATACTGACGGAGAGATTATCGGCGTGAATACATTTATAATTGCGGGAGGAGACAATCTCGGATTTGCACTGCCTGTTGATTATCTCGAGGATTCGTTAAAAGAATACAGCCCGCATAAAGACAAATTTGCGGTGAGATGTGCTTCCTGTCTGAATGTAATTCCTGAAGAAAGGTTTGACAACGAATACTGTCCCGAATGCGGAACAAAAATGGAATCCGTAGTACTGAAAAAACAGGGTTATAAACCTACGGGGGCTTCGGCTAAAATAGAAAAAATTCTCGAAGCACTCGGAAAGGATGTGAGAATTTCGAGACGGGGACCGAACTACTGGGAAATTGAAGAGGGTTCGATTAAAATATTTATCAGTTATCCCGATAGCGGTTTTATTGCCTGCGATGCATATCTTTGCAGGCTTCCGAAACAAAACATCGCTCCGTTGTATGAATATCTTCTTAGGGAAAATTTTAAACTCGAAAATTCAGTGCTTTCAATAAAAGACCAACTTGTTATACTGTCATCAATTATTTACGATTATTATCTGGAATTCGAAAGCGGAATTAAGATTTTTAAAAATCTTTTCGAAAAAGCAGATTTTTACGACGATTATCTGATAAATAATTTCGGCGCATCACCAGGGATTGTGGAAGAAAAGTAACAAAGCAAGTTTATAAAGTTTATAAAGTTTATAAAGTTCATAAAGTTCATAAAGTTCATAAAGTTCATAAAGTTTATAAAGTTTTCTTATCATCCAATCAGTCAATCATTTAATCATCCAATCACCCAATCAGTCAATCATCCAATCAGTCAATTATCCATTCACCCATTCACGCGATTACTCATTCACACATTCAATCTTACCTCTATAACTATATTCTAT
>CAYWMV010000011.1:0-26822 GCA_964459055.1 uncultured Ignavibacteriaceae bacterium
AACTACAAATACACAACAATAAAATATTCGACGGAAGGTAATTTATTATGGACTGAAGTATATAACGGAATTACGCTTTATTCAAATAATTCGGGTGTTAGAATAAGAACAGACTCTCTGGGCAATGCATACGTTACGGGCAACAGTGAAGCCACAGGGACAGGAATGGATATTGCAACAATTAAATATTCTGCTCCTACGGGTATTAATAGCGGAACAAATGAAATCCCCGTTGAATTCAAGTTGTTTCAGAACTATCCTAATCCGTTTAATTCAAGCACGATAATCCGTTATCAACTACCTGAGCCTTGTTATGTAATGCTAAAAATATTTGATGTTCTGGGAAGAGAAATCCATACCCCTGTGAACGAAAATCAAAAATCCGGAATATATGAAGTCAATTTCAACCAAAAAGATTTACCAAGTGGAATATATTTTTACAGTATATTTATAAACGGAATAATCCGTGATACAAAAAAACTGATTTTATTAAATTAAAAGTGAAATAATTTCACGTAAATGAAAAAGACAATTTTAATTTTAGTTATTGTAATAACGGGTATAATAATAACAGGAGAATTAATTCGCAATGGGTAATGCAGAATTCAGGGACAACAATAAATTCATGAAAGAAACAGCATTACAATTATTATTAGCAATAATATTTTTAGTAATATCCACAAACACTGTGATAGAAGGAGAGAATAAGGGTTATAAGGAAAATATTAATATAGAAAATCTAATATTTGAAAAGGATGAAGTCCCAAAATACACATCTGAATATTTCGGAGTGAAGTTCAAACCATGGAAGATAATATATTTAAATAACGAGGACAGGTTATCAGATACGATAGCAATAGGACGATTCGACTGTCTTGATGCATACAGGGATTTTGCAGTATATCACAGGAGCAGAGGAACAATAGCGATATATTCAAATCAACGGAACAGGTTTTATCAAAAGACATCTGAAATAAAGATAGAAAAGCAGGTAAAAAAAATTGAATCATACCTCGCTGATGAAGGCGTACCGATAGGATTAAAGAGACACGGACTCAGAGTAAGGTTTATGGACGGCACAGAAGAGAGACTTGAGGGTGAAAGACTGGCGGGAATAAAAGAGACATCAACGTTGAAAAAAATAAAAGTTCCTGAGCATAATTTTCTGCAAGATTCAAGGGTATTTGTGTATGATTACGAATTTATAGAAAAGAAGCGATTTGCGACAGGATTTATAAACGATTATACAACTGTAGGCGATATAGATAAAGACGGATTGAACGAGTTGATATATACATTCCGGACATCATCACAGATAAATACACCGACCCATCTTGTAGTATTTGAATGTTTACCCGGGAATCAATACAGAATAGACTGGGACACAATATTACCAAAGGGCTGGGGGAATGTATATAAGGACATAACTGATTTAGACCGCGACGGCAGAAATGAATGTTTTGTAATAGGAAACAGATTTAATCAGTACTACAATGCTATGATGCAATGCGACGGACCGGGCAAATACAGTTTTCATGATAATTCAATGCAATTATTTCCGTTAGATATAGCAGTAGTAGATACAATGCATTATGATACATTAAAACGCCCGGGTGTATGGTCATTATATCAAAATCAATCTTATACATATTTTTTGTGTCAATATGTTAGGAAGGTGAACACAGCGTTTTATTTTCAAACAATAACAGGAGCGACTTTTTACGGAAGCGGTCCATTGGACATAGAAGTTGGTGATATAGACGGAGACGGTAAGCAGGAGATAGTTTGGGGCGATGACAATTCGTCGGGAGCATTATATTACATAGATTCAACTGGTATATCAACGAACTCGGGATATGAAGCAAGGTATTATGAATTTCCGAATCAGGAACTGGGAACAGGATGGTCAAAGTTAAAGGATTTCGATAACGACGGAACGCCGGAGATAGTAGCCTGCAGTGATGCCTACGGAAGCGGAGCGATAGGAGTAATAAAACATACAGGAGAGCCGGGAGAAAACAAATATCAGATAATGTGGCGAACAACAGAGGGATTATACAATGCTCCGAATTTCGGCATTGACAGCGGAAGTATTGACGGGAAATATACAATATTATATTCGCTGTGGAAAACACCAGGGGGAGGAATGTCATGGTTGAATTTATTTACATTTACAAGAACTGGTATCGGATACAATATGTATTGCACATCTTTCACCGAAGTTGATTCATCAGCCATGAAATATCCCGTAATCCGGGACCTTGATATGGATGGAAAAGCTGATATATTTGGTTCGATGGGAACAGGTATACCCGGACAACCATATAAACACAATCTGATAATATTCGGACAGGATTACGTAACAAAGATAATACAACCGGAAGAAATAAATATTGAAAACGAAAAGATTATAAATAGTTATCCAAACCCGTTTAACTCAATTACAAAAATTCAGTTTCAAGTTCCAAGTTTAAAGTTTATAAAGTTAGTTGTATTTGATTTATTGGGGAGAGAGATGAGGACGCTTGTGAATGAATATAAACAGGCGGGGGTGTATGAAGTAAGTTTTGATGCTTTGGAGCTTTCGAGCGGAGTGTATTTATATGCTCTTTTTGCAGACGGGAAAAGAAAAGATGTCAAAAAAATAGTGTTAATGAAATAAAAATATGAAAAATAAAATATTTATATATTTTGTATTTTTAATAATATCATTGTTAATTACCGTACAAACCGCAGAAGCACAATGGGTAAGTGTTGAAGACGGTGGAAGCGGGGATTTAACAAAAATTAAATTTAAAGACGAGAATACCGGATGGTATATTTCAGATATGACGAATATATACAAAACAACAAACGGAGGATTGAACTGGCGCGGACTGGATATACCGAATATTGACAGTCTGGTGAATTTAATCGGTATTAACTGTGTGGGAGATACAATATGGATTAATACATATATAAACCGGTTAATAAAATCTACAAACGGAGGAAATAATTGGTTTGAAATAACATTTAACAACTATAATAGTATTTATAATTTACAATACATTAATTTTGAATTGATTTATGCAATCGGGAGTAACAGTAATCACTATCCTTCATTGATTAAAAGCACAAACGGAGGATTAAACTGGATACACGTATTTGACTTTCCAAACTTACCTGTAACATACAATGACGGAAATTTTTATAACTTTATAAATGATACAGTGGGTTTTTCTAAAGGTTACAAATGTATTGCAAAAACAACAAATGGAGGATATAACTGGAATATTATTTATACTGACACCGGAAGTTCGGGAAATGTTCATTTTGATTATATGAAATTTATAAATGATACACTTGGATTTTTAGTAAAGAATTTAGGATATTTATACATTACTACAAACGGGGGATACAACTGGCAATATCTTTTTATAACTTCTGCAAATGATTTAATATTTGAAAATGCTTTAACGGGGTATATGATAGGAACATATGATTCTTTTTACAAAACCACAAACGGAGGATTGAACTGGGATTTAAAATTCAATTATATACCGCCGAGTTACACATATCGTCAATTTATTGACCTCGATAGAATAAACAATCATCTTTACATTGCTTCGAGACACGGCGGAGGATTATTTAAATCAACAAACAGCGGAGAAACATTCCGGGATATATCAAAATATGAAACAGAGTTTAGACTAAAAACCATTGATTTCACAGATAATTTAACAGGATTCGCAGGAGGCGGAAAAAGCGGAATTCTGCAGACAACCAATGGGGGAATAAACTGGTTTGAAAATGAAAATTTCAAAAACTTAACGAAAATATTTTACAGGGATATTGAGAAAATTCAATTTACCGACCTGAATACGGGATGGGTATTGACGGATACGGGATTTTATAAATCCACAAACTCAGGTAATAACTGGTTTTATTTTCCGGTCATTAACGAAGAGATATGTGAATTTTATTTTATTAATAATTATACAGGCTGGATTTTTTCCGCTATACAGGATTCAGGGAAAATAAAAAAAACTACGGATTCGGGATATAACTGGACTTTACAATGCACAACTCCGATAAACTGGGTAACTGACATAAATTTTCTTGACAGTTTATATGGTTATATTACATTCAATGATTATTTTACGGGAGAAAATTTGTACAGGACAACAAACGGCGGAATGAACTGGGTATATTTCAATTTGGGTTCATTTTATTCTGTATGTATAGTGGACAGAAATAATGCATATTTAGGGGGTGACGGAAAGGGAATAATGAAAACAGCAGATGGAGGAAATAATTGGCGGGAGGTATTACCCTTGAAATACTTGTGGTTTGATATAGAGTTTATAAATCAAAAAACAGGGTTTGCATGTAATTATGGAAAAAATATTTATTACACTACGAATGAAGGAGAAAACTGGTCATATTCAAATATTGGTTCGACAACAGTTTTAAAAGAAATTTATTTACGTCCAGACGGATTTGGAATTGCCGTTGGAGCGTCAGGGAAAATATACAGAACAACAAATTTCGGAGGTATTGTCGGAATCGGGAATCAAAATCAAACTATACCTGAAGAATATGAATTATTTCAAAACTACCCCAATCCGTTTAATCAATTTTCAATTATAAATTATAAATGTTCAATTGGAGGAATGGTCAAGATTGCATTATATGATTTATTGGGTAGAAAGATTGTGGAACTTATGAATGAGTATAAGCAGGCGGGAAGTTACTCAATCAGATTTGACGCGAATGGTTTATCAAGCGGAGTATATTATTATGTACTTTTTGCGGATGGGAAAAGAATAGATGCAAAAAAAATGGCAGTAATAAAATAAAATTATAAATGATAAGAAAGAAAATAATATATTATGTTTTATTAATAATAATATTAACCGGCATTAACGGAAAATCGCAATGGATTAGCGTAGATAACGGAAGCAGCGGGAATTTACGAGAAATTAAGTTTAAAGACGAAAATACCGGATGGTATATTTCAGATTATAAATATATCTACAAAACAACAAACGCAGGATTAAACTGGCAGGGAATAGATATTCCGAATATTGATAGTTTAAATAACTTAAGTGGTTTGCTTTGCCAAAGTGACACGTTATGGATTTGTACCAATGAAAATAGGTTAATAAAATCAACAAATGGCGGAAATAACTGGGTAGAAATATGGGTAACCAATTGTAATAATATTCTTAATTTACAATATATTAAATCGGATTTAATTTATGGATTAACATATCACGAAAATAATATTATAAAATTAGTAAAAAGTACAAACGGAGGATTTAACTGGATTCAAATTTATCAATTTCCCTTCCAAATGTCATATAGTGAAAAAGGAAAGTACCAATTTCTCAATGATACTCTCGGCTTTTCATTAGGTTCTCAGTGTATAGCAAAAACTACGAATGGTGGATATAACTGGAATATTGTCTACATAGATACCGGAAGTATTAACAATGTTTATTTTGATTATATGAAATTTATTAATTCAGAAACAGGTTTTTTAGTTAAAAATTTGTGGTTTCTTTATATTACAACCGATGGAGGATATAATTGGCAATATCATGGTAATTATAGGTTAAGTGAAATTGTATTTAAAAATATTGATGAAGGCTATTTAATAATTGGAGGACCGAATTATTTTTATAAAACTACCAATGGGGGGGTAAACTGGGTAATAAAATATTTCAATGAATATAGTGAATTTAAAGATCTTGAAGTGGTTAATAACACACTTTATATAGCTGCAAGTTACGGAGGTACTATATTCAAATCTATCAATTGCGGAGATAATTGGACAAATATTTCCGTTCATAATACTTTTTTTACATTAAAGACAATTGATTTCATTAATTTGTCGACAGGTTTTACAGGAGGAAATAAAAGCGGAATATTGCAAACAACAAACGGAGGGATCAACTGGTATGAAAACGAGAGTTTCAAGAAAATATTAAATTCAAATAACAGAGATATTAAGAAAATTCAATTCACAGACCAAAATACAGGTTGGGTAATAACTGATACGGGATTTTATAAGACAACAAATGCAGGTGATGACTGGTATTATTTCCCATTAAATTTAAACCGTACAAGTAATTTTTGTTTTTTTAATAATAATACGGGTTGGCTCGTATGTGATACAACCAGTGCATCAACTCATCATATAATTTACAAAACTACAACCGGAGGATACGAATGGAATTTTCAATATTATGCCTCAATAACAGGAATAACTGATATAGAATTTCTGGATAGCCTTTACGGTTTTATAACATTTAATGATTACTTTACAGGCGAAAATTTATTAAGAACAACTAACGGTGGTATAAACTGGCAATTATTAAATGTGGGATCATTTTATTCCGTGTGCATAGTTGACAGGAATAATGCATATTTAGGTGGCGATGGTAATGGGATTTTAAAAACTACAAATGGCGGAGATAATTGGACAGATGTTTTTCCATATAAATACGGTTGGACAGATGTAAAATTCATAAATCAAAAGACAGGGTTTGCAAGTAATTACGGAAAAAATATTTTTTATTCAACGAATGAGGGAAATAACTGGGCATATTTAAATATAGGTTCTTCGACTGATATACATGATATGTTTTTCAATGTTAATGGATTTGGAATAATAGTTGGAGGAACCGGTAAAATATACCGGACAACAAATTTCGGAGGTATTGTCGGAATAGGGAATCAAAATCAAACAATACCAACAGAATTCGAATTATTCCAAAACTATCCCAATCCATTTAATCAATTTTCAATTATTAATTATAAATGTTCAATTGGGGGAATGGTCAAGATTGCAGTATATGATTTATTGGGTAGAGAGGTTGTGGAACTTGTGAATGAATATAAGCCTGCAGGAACATATTCTATAAAATTTGATGCTTCCGATCTGACAAGCGGGATATATTTCTATAAGATACAGACAGATAAATGGAGAAAAACAAAAAAAATGGCAGTAATAAAATAAAATTATAAATGATAAGAGGACCTTAGAAATAAGATTTTTTTCTCTTTTAAATAAACGAGGGCGAAGACTACTTTGCCAAAACCTTGCGAGGGAAAAGACAAAGACAAATCTGTATTAAACACAGAAAAGGTCTTGCCCTCTATTTATTAATACAAATATAATAATAAAATGAAAAACTTTAAAATTATTAAAAATTGTTTGTTGATTTTATTAATATTCTTCTTTGGTAATTGCTTATCTCAAAACTATTACTGGGAGTCGCCTAATCAATTTAATTTTCAATGTTATACCTTAAAAAATGGTACTTATGGATATGATGTAGCTTATGATAATTATGGTTTGAATTTTGTCGGTGTAGATGTAAATAATAAATTGTACTATTATTTAATTGATAATAATGGTATTGTTATTGAATCAATGCCGAATATTACAAATAATACTACTGTATATGGTGCAGCGATCACAAGTTATAAAGGTAAAATATTTATTGCGGCAATCACATATAATACAATAAGAATTTATTCAAAAATTAATGGAGTTACATCTTTGCAATATAAGGGTGATTTTTCCGATGCCTCAAAATACACTTTCCAAAATTCAGAGTCTTATATTACAAATATTGATATTGTAGGATTAAATAATAAAATTTATCTAACATGGGATAAATCATATTATCACGGCGGACAATATTATGAAACAGGAAATATTGGTTTTGCAGTCTATAATATCAATAATAATTCAATGTTGTTTTTGAGTGCCATTGATTATTATTATCAAAATCAAAATTACAAATTCGGCGGTTATCCAAAAATCGCCGCCTCTGAAACTCTTAACAAAATATGCATTGTTTGGTCTTTAAATAATTCTGAAATGCCTTTTTTTGCTACAAGAGTAATAAATGAGTCAAATTATGAATACGAAGACCCAAAAGCGATTGATAACTGGGGAAATCCTTCTGGAAGTGCATATTATTATAGGGGCTCGGATACAAGAGCAGATGTTATCATCGTGGCAGATAATATATATATATCTGCTACACTTGGTTATAATTATAACGGATTAAAAATAGATACTAAGTTTAAATATAAGCGTATTGAGACAGAATATAGTTGGTCTAGCCAATACTTTTTGATTGCTGAAAATGATTATAATCTCTGGAAACATCCAGCCTTATTCTATGAATCTATTTCTAATAAAATAAATTGTGCTTATACTGGTTATTCTGGAACTAATTGTCTTTCAAAAATCAAAGAATTTGATATTCAAATTAATCAATTTATAGAACCATATAATTTGTATTCATCTCAGGTATTATTTGGTGGTTCAGCAGTTAATTGCAGTAAAGGCGATTATATTTTATATTCTAATACTTCAGACTCATATAAAGGAATTAGAAGAGCACGCGCTTTTAGTAACTATATAACATATAATACTTTGCTTACAGGTAATGAATACATCAATGATACTCAAGAACCATTTTGCAGAAGCAATGGAGCAGATATAATAGCAAGGGCGAATTCGAATACTACTATTTCACCTTATTCAAAATTGTTCATTGAGTCAAATGATAAATTGCAGTTACTTTCAGGTTCAACATTGAATTTATCTCAAGATGCTAATATTACGGTCGAAGGTAATAATTCTTACATAATATTTGAACAGGGTTCAAATGTAGTTTGTGGAAATAACATATTATTTACAATCAAACCGGGTGGTCAATTATGCAATAATGGCGCTAATATATCGGGAATATTGAGAATTTACTACACCGGCAATAAACAGATATATTCATATTGTTCTTCCCCTACTCCTGATGTACTTATAAATAATACACAAATTGAACTCCTTGACAGTACCGGATTAGAAATACCGGATAATACCACACTTTACTTTGAAACTCCATATACTACACTAAAAATGCATCCGGGTAGTAAAATCCTTTTAGGGCAAAATTCAAGACTTGTATTCCGTAATGGTGCAACTCTGAAAGCCGATAATGCCGAATTTACTTCTTTAATTCAGGGAAATATCTGGGACGGAATTTATCTCGAAAGTATTTCAGGTGACTCAATTAAAAATTGCCTGATTGAGAATGCCGTTTCCGGGTTGAATATAAAAAATAAGTATGATGCAATAAACGATAATTACTATACGATAATTGAAAACTGCACATTTAAAAATTCAACATCAACTACTTTTACATCCGGTATATATATTAATAACAGTAATAACATATTACTGAAGAATAATACGTTTAATTCAACAAGTATTAACATCGGGTTCAGCAGCGGAATACTTCTCGAATACTGCCCGTCAGGAAATATTAATTTAATAAATAATAATGTTGATTATTCAGCCAATGGTATAGTTGTTATTCAGTCTTCCCCCTATATTTCAAGAAATACTATAACGGGAAGGACAAATTCAAGTTACGGAATATTTCTCGATAATGCCGGAGGAAATATAAAATATAATACAGTTAACAATTTTGCGACATCCTTTATTTCTTATTATTCTTCTCCGAATTTATTCCGTAATTCATTTCTCAATGCTTCGGAATCAAATCTTGAACTGCTTACATATTCCACGCCATTAATGAGACCTGTAAACACTGAATCAGAAATCATATGGCTGGGCGGAAATAATACCATTACAGGAACTCCTGCGATTTCAGGTATTGAATTTTATGGAGAATCCTATCCGGAATCAGATTTAGGATATAACATCGAAAATGTAAACGGAGCGGATTATATGAAAGGTGATATACCGACTGTGCTGGACGGTATGTTATTGTCAACTTATAATTATTGGGGAACTTCCAATCCCGACCCGAACAAATTCGATGTTCAATACGGAAACGTAGAGTTCGAACCGGTTTATGACGGAGTTACTCCCATTGATTACGATGATTACCAGTTGAATGATATCGGATTTGGATTATACGATACTGTTCTAATAAAAAATCTCGGAGATATATCAGGCGGTACACTTTTATTTATGCAGGCATATAACAAGGAAAAGCAATCAGACTACAGCGGTGCAATATTATTATACAAACAAGTAATAAGTTCATATAAGAAATCCTATTATGCTGCTGCTTCTGTAATGAGAATATTCAGTTGTCTGGAAAAAATAAAAAACATCAACAATTTCATACTTCATCAAAACTTTTTAAGCCAGTTGAGAATTAATCAGAATATCCCGTTAATTCTAAGAGAACTTGCGGAAGATTACATCATCAAGTGCAAAGTAAAACGAGGAATGCTGAATGAAGCAATCAGTGACTACAATAATATTTATCTTTTAAATCAGAACAATTCAAAGGGTGAGCACGCATTACTTAATATGGAATGTTTAACCTCGATGTTACACGATACTACCGACGGAATGTCAGGCGATATAATAGAGCATAAATATAATATTTACGAAAAAATTACGAATAAGTCACTGAATCATCTATATTCCATTACGAAAGAAGGAAAACCGGCTCGATATTCACTATCGGATAATTATCCTAATCCGTTTAATCCGGTAACAAATATTCAGTTTACAATTCCAAATTCCGGGCACGTCAATCTGAAAGTATATGATGTTTTGGGAAGAGAAGTCAAAAACCTTGTAAATGAATTCAAGCAGGCGGGAAGTTATATTGTTTCATTTGACGGCAGTGAACTTTCGAGCGGAATTTATTTTTACAGGCTGGAGGCAGGAGATTTTGTTCAGGTGAAAAGAATGGTCCTAATCAAATAAAAATATTTTTCATTTATAACAGGTTTGGCGCCCTGAAATAGAAAAGGTGCCGCATTTCTGCGGCACCTTTCTGTTATGAAAACAATAAAGCAATGAAAAAGAAAATCTATCTGGATATCTTGTCTATTATTTCACCGCTGCTGTTTCTTATATTTACGGTTAAAGGCATTTGTCAGGGAAGCGTGTGCGTTGCACATCCGAAACACGGGTCGCATGCCCTGAATGCCATTTCATTTTTCGAAAAGAACTAACCCGATGCATTGTTACCGTAAATGCAATTTCCATAATAGGTTACAACGCTGGAGCCTCTGTGTGAAAACTACCCGGTTGTCTTTCCCGCGGCTTGTACCGATTCATCGGGAAATGTGGGAACCTGTTTTTCACCGTTTTAACGGCTTTTTATTTTGTAACGGTCAACTTGAGTAATTAATTGAATTGTAACCTGATATTTTTATTATTTTTAATTTTATCTATTGACTTCCCGGTTTATCTGTGTTATTTTTGTAATACCATATATATTTATGGTTTATTAAAAACGGAGGATTTTAAATATGTATTCGGATAAACAAAAAATTGAATTCGCTATGCAAGAACTGAATGTAAATCTTATAAAATTGCATAATTTTTGCATATTTTTGAGCATTTTTTTAAAATATATGTTATTGTTTTATCAATAACTTAAAATTTCATATATGACATTTCTGTAATTCTCTTTGAAATAAAATAATAAGTGGTATGGAATGTTTCGTATGTTCTGATATATGGTCAAATACTATTACAATCTGAAAATGATAATTTTATCATCATAGAATCAAAACAACCCACAGAGTATTTGTTATGCCGGAACTATCGAACCCGTTCAATCCCGTAACCAATATTCAGTTTGATTTACCTAAAGAGGTATTGGTTACACTGAAAGTATATGATGTTTTGGGAAGAGAAGTGAAGAGTTTAGTAAACGAATTCAAGCAGGCGGGAAGTTATATTGTTTCGTTTGACGGCAGTGAACTTTCGAGCGGGATATATTTTTACAGGCTGGAGGCAGGAGATTTTGTTCGGGTGAAAAGAATGGTCCTAATCAAATAAAAATATTTTCCATTTATAACAGATTTGGCGTTCTGAAATAGAAAAGGTGCCGCATTACTGCGGCACCTTTCTGTTATGAAAACAATAAAGCAATGAAAAAGAAAATCTATCTGGATATCTTGTCTATTATTTCACCGCTGCTGTTTCTTATATTTACGGTTAAAGGCATCTGACCGGGAAGCGTGTGCGTGGCGCATCCGAAACACGGGTCGTATGCCCTGAATGCCATTTCGATTTTGTTAAGCGTTCCTTCCGTTACTTCAACACCCTTCTTGATTAATCCCTGTGCGGCTCGTTTTATTGACATAGAAATTGCTGCGTGGTTGTTGGTTGTGCCTACGATTAAATTCGCCTTTTTCACAATTCCTTTTTCATCTGTAATATAATGGTGCGTAAGTGTTCCTCTCGGTGCTTCTACTATTCCTATTCCTTCAGTCGGGATTTCCGTCGGCAATACCCTGAACTCGGGTGATGTTATTTCAGGGTCTTTTACAAGTTCCATTACTTTTTCCGATGCCTGCTGAAGTTCTATTATTCTCGCCCAGTGAGTTGCTAGTGTATTATGTACGGGTTTTTTCCCTGAACTGTCGCCCGTAAGTGTTTTATAGAATTTTTCGTATTCCGCCTGTGCAAGAGGAGTTGCCATTCCGTCGGAGGTATTCAGTCTTGAAAGCGGAGTCGCTATGTAAACACCGCTGTCTTTACCGCCTGTAAATCCTTTCCAGCCGATTTTTTTCAGATAAGGATACTTCAGATAATTCCAGCTCTCTATGTGTTCCGCAACGTGATTTAGATAATCATGCGCTTCATATTTACAGAATTCATTTCCGTCAGGGTCAACTACTCTGACCAGCCCGTCATAAAAATGAACTTTGTTATTTTCATCAACCAGTCCCATATAATATGTCGGCTGTGTATATGCATCGGATAATATCATATCAACATAAGCAGAATTTTTCAGGACTACGTCTTCAAATATTTTGAAAGTCAACTGTCCGAATTCAACCATGTGCTTAGCGTGCTCTTCAACTTTTTTCCTTTCTTCTTCATTCATTCCTCTCGATACACCGCCGGGTATTGATGTTACCTGATGAATTTTCTTGCCGCCGAGCATCTGTATGATTTCCTGACATCTGGCACGGTGCCCGATTACCTGTCCTCCAATCTCAAGCCCGACTTTCTTGACAACACCAATGATATTCCTGTCTCCGGGAGGTGCATCGGGTCCGAGCACAAAGTCAGGTGCGCCTAAGGCATAAAAGTGAACCGTATGGTCTGCAGAGAAAAATGTGTTATACATTAATTCTCTAAGTTTCCTTCCTGCTGAGGGTATTTTAACTTTATACACATCATCCGCCGCCTTCGCCGCTGCCATGTGGTGTGCCTCGGGACATACTCCGCATATCCTCGTCGTTATTCTTGCCATCTCTTCAATCGGTCTTCCGACTACAAACTGCTCGAATCCGCGTAACTCGGGTATCTGAAAATAGCAGTTCGCCACGTCACCTTCGTCATTCAGAAAGATGTCAATTTTCCCGTGCCCTTCAAGTCTGGTTATTGGGTCTATTTTTATGTGTTTCATATTGTATAATATTAATTTTTAATTATCTATAAATTTAATTTATTATTCGCCGTTCTATTTTATCTGCACTCTTCTCATAATTGAACTCGCCAGAGAGAATCTGTAAAATGTACCGAGCGGGTCGGGAATAGTGGCAATAATTCTCCGAACTTCTTCAGGGTCTGTTGAATCTATAACCGAACTCAATGCCGATACCATTTTCGCTCCCTGGTCAATAACATTCGGCGGCGGTCCGTAACAGCCCCTGCAGGGACTGCCGGCTTTTACGCATAAAGCATCGCAGCCGCTGCGCGTAGCGGGACCGAGACATACAATTCCCTGGTCAAGAAGACAAATATCCGGGTCAGGAATAATTTCCTGAGGACGGTAAAATCTCTTGATTTTCTTCTCCGTCCGTTCTCTCGGGCATTCATCACAGCAGGTTTTATCGCCCGCTCCCAGAACCGTTCCTTTCGGAGGCAGTGGTTTACCGTTTTTAAGTATATCCACAACGGCATCAATCACCGCTGCAATCTGAAATGACTGCGGCGGACAGCCGGGGACATAATAATCAACATCAACCACCTGGTCAAGTGTTTTAACCGTATTCCAGAATTCAGGTATTTCAATTTCTCCTTCGGGCATTTTGGTGTGCTCAACGGGATATATTCCTTTCGACTGTTCATCTACAGACTGACAGTCTTTATAAACAAATTCAAAAATTGATTTCTTGTCATAAAAATTTGCCAGCCCCGGTATGCAGCCCTCATGAGCACAGGAACCGAAAGCGACCATAAGTTTTGATTTAGCCCTAAGTAGTTTTGCAAGATGTTCGTTTTCCGATGTTCGTATCGCTCCGTTGAAGAGACACAGTGTAATCTCGCCGTCTTCCATCACTTCAATGTCCTTGTATTTAAAATCCATTACGCAGGGCCAGAGTACAATATCAAAGAAGTCTGCAACTTCAAGGATTTTCAGTTCTATATCAACCACGGCAATTTCACAGCCGCCGCAGGATGATGCCCAGTATAACGCTAATTTTGGTTTCATTGTATATTCTTTAATATTATAAAATTTTTAATTTTCACTGAGTTTTAAAGGTCCGAGTTCCCTGATTTGTTTTTCAAAATCAAGTGTGGTTTCGGCATACTTGTCTCCTTCCGATGCGGATATCCATTCGAGACGGAGCCTTTTCGGGTCAATGCCAAACTGCTCGAGAAATACTTTCATAAATTCAACACGCCGTAAGGTTTTGTAATTTCCTTCCGAATAATGGCAGTCGCCGATATGACATCCTCCGATGAATACACCGTCTGCACCTTTCTTGAATGCCTCCATTACAAATGTCGGGTCAACCCTGCCCGAGCACATTACTCTGATGATTCTGACGCAGGGAGATGATTTCAGTCTCGAAACACCGGCTAAATCAGCACCGGTATATGTGCACCAGTTACAAAGGAACGCCGCAATTTTAGGGTTCCAGCCGTTTGTTTTTTTATCTTCTGACATAATTATATTTTAAAATTTATAATTCAATTTTCTAAACCGATAATAATCCTTCAAGTTCTGCAATAATTTGTTTATCAGTAAATCCTTTTCCTGTAATTGCCGATGACGGACACGCCGAAACGCAGGTTCCGCATCCTTTGCACAGCATCGCATTAATTTCCGATACTTTCTTATCCTCATTAAATGATATTGCACTGTACGGGCAGAGGTTGTTGCAAATTTTACAGCCGCTGCAGTATTCACTTGTAATTTCCGCTTTAATCGGGTCAACGGCAACTTCACCGACCGATATCAGTGATAAGATTCTCGCCGCTGCCGCAGATGCCTGTGCGACTGAATCGGGAATGTCTTTCGGTCCCTGTGTGCATCCCGCTATGAATATTCCGTCAGTCATTGTTGATACGGGGTCAAGTTTCGGATGTCTTTCCAGGAAGAATTTATCGGGGCTCTGGTTGATTGACAATATTTTCTTAAGAGAATCGGCGTCTGCCTGCGGTTCAAATGCAGGACATAATATTACCATATCAACAGCGATTTCCCTGAACTTACCTATCAATGTGTCTTCGCAATTGACTGAAAGATAGGGTTTAGAACCGTTTCTTACCGGTACTTCCCGGATTTCAGCGACCTTACCGCGTATCATATTTACACCTTCATCCAGAAGTCGTTTGTAAAATTCTTCGTATCCTTTCCCGAATGCACGCATATCAATGTAGAACTGATAAACTTCAGCAGTTGTTCTGTCCTTTACAAGGTGTGCGAATTTCAGTGCATACATACAGCAAACTCTTGAGCAGTATTTATGGAAATTTTCATCGCGTGAACCGATGCAATGGATAATTGCCACTGCACGAGGTGCAGTACCGTCTTTACATTGTATTGTTCCTGCGGTCGGTCCCGTAGAATTCAGCATATGTTCAAATTCCAAAGAAGTATATACATTATCAAGTCTGCCGTATCCGTACTGGGGCATTTTAGCAACATCAAATAACTTAAATCCCGTCGTTACGAGTATCTGTCCTACTTCAATTTCAACTTCTTCATCTTTCTGGTCATAATTTATTGCACCGGGCTCACAAACAGTCTGGCATACTCCGCATCCGCCTGTTTTCATTTTTATGCAGGATTCGGTGTCAATTACAGGTACTCGCGGTACAGCCTGCAGGGTTGGAATATTAATGGCTGTTTTTGGTCCGAGGTAGAAATCAATCTTGGCGCCTCTTTCTTTTTCAAGAGTTTTTATTTTAATGTGTCCGGTCGGACATACAAAAGCACAGGCACCGCAGTTGATACACGCTTCGGATTGTTCACCGAACGGAAGTACGACTTTCCTTTCTATTCCGATTCCTTCAAATGCCAGAACACTTGCCTTGACAAGGTCGCGGCAAACGTTTACACAATTTCCGCATAAGATACACGCGTCGGCTGCCTCATCCACTTCGAGACTGACGAATCTCGGTTTATCTACACCAAGGGTTTTTGCCATTTCCTTTACTACGGGAACATTCGGCCAGCGGGAAAGCATAAGTTCCATTATAATCTTTCTTATCCACTTTACTTTTTCCGAATTTGTTCTGACAACAAGTCCTTCTCTGACCGGATAGTTACACGATGTAACTATACGGCTGCGTTTTCCGCGTATAACCTCTACACTGCATAAACGGCATACTCCGTATGGTTCGAGTATTTCGTTGAAACACATCGTCGGTATCCATATCCCTGCCAGTTCTGCTGCCTTTAGTATGGTTGTATCTTCCGCTACCTGAATTTTTTTATCGTCAATTGTTATAGTTACCATTATTATTCTCCTTATTCAATTTTAATTGCTTGGAAATTACAGGCGTCGTAACACGCACCGCATTTTTGACATTTAATTTGGTCTATATAATGTGCTTTCTTCGGTTCACCGTATATTGCATAATCGGGACACGCTTTCTTGCACATATCACATCCGTGTCCGACTGTTACACATATTTCTTCATCTATGGTATAAACATTTAATTGTCTGCAGGCTTTAGCAGGACACTTCTTATCTCGGACATGAGTTAAGTACTCATCACGGAAATATTTTAATGATGTCAATACAGGATTTGGTGCCGAACCGCCTAAAGCACACAATGACGATTCAACCACCATATTCGCAAGGTCTTCTAGTAAATCGAGGTCTTCTTCCGTACCTTTTCCTAAAGTTATATTTTCAAGTATATCCATCATTCTTTTTGTGCCTTCGCGGCAGGGAACGCATTTTCCGCAGGATTCTTCCTGAGTAAAATTCAGGAAGTATCTTGCCATATCAACAATACAGTTATCTTCATCAGCCACAATCATACCGCCGGAACCCATCATTGAACCTACTTTTGTAAGTTCGTCAAAGTCAATAGGCAGGTCAAGCATACTGTCGGGTATGAAACCGCCTGAGGGTCCTCCTGTCTGTACGGCTTTTATTTTTTTCCCGTCTTTAATTCCGCCGCCGATATCATATACTATTTCACGCAGTGTTATACCCATTGGTACTTCGACAAGTCCGGTGTTTACAACTTTTCCCGTAAGCGAGAATACTTTAGTTCCTTTACTTCCGCCCCAGGGATCGTGTGTCACATCACCTGTCCCTATACTTGCAAACCAGTCTGAACCTTTCAGTATAATCTGTGCCACGTTCGCCCAGGTCTCAACATTATTTAGGCAAGTCGGATAATCAAATAATCCTTTTTCAACGGTGTGTACATATTTTGCCCGCGGCTCGCCAGGACGACCTTCTATCGAAGCCATTAATGCGGTTGATTCGCCGCATACGAATGCACCTGCACCTCTTATTACTCTTATGTCAAATTTAAAATCCGTTCCGAAAATGTTCTCACCCAGCAATCCGAATTCTCTTGCCTGTTCAAGTGCCTTTAACAATCTTTCAAGTGCTATCGGATATTCGTTTCTTATATACACATATCCCTCTGATGCACCCATAGCATAAGCACCAATCAGCATTCCTTCAATTACTGAGTGCGGGTCGGACTCTATTATGCTCCTGTCCATAAATGCACCCGGGTCACCTTCATCGGCATTACAGATTACAAATCTTCTCTCTCCGGGAATTTTTTTCATTGTTTCCCATTTAATTCCTGTCGGGAATCCGCCTCCGCCCCGTCCGCGAAGCCCTGATTTCTTTATTTCCTGTATTACTTCATCGGGTTTCATCTGAGTTAACGCTTTCGCAAGTCCGGCATAACCGTCGCGTGCGATATATTCCTCGATTTTTTCAGGGTCAATTAAACCCCTGTTTCTCAGTGCTATCAGCATCTGTTTTTTAAAGAAACTTATATCGCTCATTCTTGGAATCGGCGGTTCTTTTTCCTTCGGAACGTACATTAATTTCGATACAGGTCTCCCCTTAATGAAATGCTCCTCAACCAGTTTTGGAATGTCCGAAGTTTTCAGCAACTGATAAAATATACCTTCGGGCTGAACCACCATAATCGGTCCTACTCCGCAAAATCCGTTGCAACCTGTCGTTACCACTTCAATTTCGTCCTGTAAACCTTTCTTTACAAGTTCCTTTTCAAGTGTCTCTTTGATTTTCATAGATTGATTGGCTACGCATCCCGTACCCGCGCAAACCATCAAATGTGTTCTGTAAGCCATTTTTTTATAATTATAGTTTTTTATTTATTTTCTTTATGCTGTTTTTTCGCTGCCAAGAGCCAGTGCATATTCCTTTACAATTTCGTTTTTCATTATGTGCCTGTCAAATATGGTCTTTATCTTCGATGCTGTTAACTCGATATATTTCACGGGAGCAATCTCTTCTTTCATCTCTACGGTTATCATCGGCTCTTTACTGCATAATCCTGCACATCCGGAATTCATCACGATTACATCCGTCAGTTTTCTTTCATCAATTTCTTTCATTACCGCTGAAAGTATGTCCCGCGCTCCTGCCGCTATTCCGCAGGTTCCCATATGTACCGTGATTTTAACTCTTCCCGCTCCTCCCCTTAAATTTGTTGTGCGCAATGACTCATTTCGTATTTTCTCGAGGTCTGCAATTGTTATCTTAGCCATTGGAGTTTCTCCTTATTTATATTGTTTTAAAAGTTTTGGTATTTTTGTTGGTTGAAGTTTACCGTAAAGGTCTTTGCCGATTGTTACTACGGGCGCCAGTCCGCAGCAGCCCAGACATCTAACGCTCTCAAGATTGAACATCATATCTTCAGTAGGAGGTCCGTCGGCTTTTATCTTTAATTCACGCTCAAACTTTTCGAGAAGTTTTGTTGACCCCTGCACGTAGCAGGCTGTTCCGGTGCATACACAGATTGGATGCTTCCCCTTCGGATTTAAACTGAATGCCTTATAAAACGTTGCCAGATTATATATTACGCTAATCGGTACGTTCAGCGATTTTGATATGTATCCCAGTGCCTCCTTCGGCAGATAATAATAATGATTCTGTACATCCAGCATAATTCCGATTAATGAACTCCGGTCTTTCGGATGCTTGCTTATGAATTGATTGACTATCTGTTCTACCATTTTATCTCCTGTGTTATGTTTTAGATATTTTTTCTGTTAAAATTTTTTTTAGTTGATTTAAAAGTATTATATCATTCAATTTTTCTACTCTTAACTGACTTTTGATTTCGTTCGTGTTAAATTCAAATTCCTTTCCGTTTTTTATATGTCTGTAATTTATTCCCGTGTCTTCAGAAAAAAGTATAATCGAAATTAATGTCTCTGCGATGTTACCGAGCGGTCTTCTGTCAATATGATTGTATTCAAAGTATGCTTTCACTTTCGTTCCTTTGCCTTCACCGGACTGAATTTCAATCCTGCCGCCGGCAATTTCAGCCGACTCTTTTAGTAACGGTATCCCGAGTCCGACTTTTCTGGTCGTCCGGGAAGTAACGAACGGATTTTGTATCGCTTCGGTTTCCTCTTTTGTCATTCCTTTACCGTCGTCCGTAATTTCAATTGTAAGAAGATTGCTCTTTTCATCCTCGTTTATGAATATGCCGATATTCTTTGCTCCCGCATTTATGCTGTTTTCCGCTATGTCCAGTATGTGCATTGACAAATCAGTCATTTATGTACCTCCTGAATTCGGCAAACGTATTTTCTTTTCCGCAAATTTCCGTGTATGTGGTCCCTATAAGATTTAATGAATGTGAATCGGAACCTTTAACAAACTTATATTTTAATGAATAATCTTTGTAGTATTCTTTTGCACTCTCTATGTTCATATTTGGTGAAATTTCCAGTGCATCGAATCCGCAGTTGTCGGGTATGAAACCGAACTGGCTGATTACAGAAAAACTCGGTCTGTCTATGTGTGCGGCAATTGCAAGACCGTTATTTTTATGTATCAGTTCCAGTATTTCCTCAAGACTCAAATCAACGGCGCTTAATAATGATTTGTTATAGAAACCTTCAACTTCGTCATTTTCGTTTGCAAGTATCTGCTCGGATTTTTCTTTTTCGTAATATACATCGGGAAGATTTTTATTTATTGTATCCTGAACACGGTGAGCATCTTCCGTATTCCCGAACAGGGCAAGCGAATGAATTTCCTCGCTTGTGGTTATTTCCATTCCGGGGTAAACGTTTATGTTGTCGTAATGTTTTGCTGTTTTCATCGCTGCTTCCGCGTTTGCCATTGTGTTATGGTCTGTTATAAAAATTAAATTTAATCCTTTTTCGTATGCTTTTTCCACCACTCTCTTTGGCGACTGACTTATATCGCCGCAGGGTGACAGACAAGTATGTAAATGAATATCCACTTTTATTAATTTCTCCGTCATCTGATTCCGTATTCATATATCTTTCCTGTTATTTGAAATGATGTAAGCGGTGTAGTCAGTATCGTTATTTGTTCTTCGTTCGCTTTGTCCAGTGTTTCCTTGCTTATTTCCCTGTTCATAACAACAATTACGGCGGCAATTTCCTTTAGTGATGCAACTGCCGTTATGTTCAGATGTGTCTGCATTGTTATCCAGATATTATCTTTTTTTCCATTCGCCATTACATCACTGAGTAAATCGCTCGTGTATCCGCCGGAAATTACAGTATCGGGATTGAATAAATCCGTTGTAACTTTTAACTCGTCAATATTTAAAAGTTCTTTTACTGTCAATTATTTTACCTGTTCTTCGGATTTTAAATTAATAATTTCTTTTTTAAGTTTTTTGTTTTCCAGAACCACACAATCATATAATGTCGTTTCTCCCGCGGCGCAATCTTCCGCAAATGATTCACAGTCGGGTGACCCGCAGGCACCGCAGTTTATTTTCGGAAGTTTTGCATATATTCTTTTTTTCTCCGCTAACCTGCTTAATGCATTCTTGATATCAAGGTCTTCACCGTTCCCTGTTACGTTATCGAACATCCGTTCGTTGTATAAATTATGTTCCGCATAAATATCTTTTTTCCCGACGGGGATTTTTGTTTCGGCAAATGAATCAATCAAACCTTTTAAATTTGTTCCTGCAAGATATGCATTCTCAACAACCATCGGTCCGCCGAGGCAACTTTCGGGACAGGAATGCATTTCCACGAAATCTACGTTGTGAAGTTTTCCCTTGTCGATTTCATCAAGTATGTAAAGAACATTATTGATTCCCGATACGGAAATAAAATTGTCGTTTCCTGTCATATAACCCAATCCGCCGATTCGGTCGAAATTCAATCCGAATCCGCTTACATCGTAATATCCCGTATCAGAACTTTTTTCACTTTTTTCTTTGTATATTGCACTGTACAGCGTGTTGTAAATTTCATTTATAGGTATTGCACCGTCAATATCGGAGTAATATTTATCTGATTTCTGCGATATCAAAATCATTTTTGACGGACAGGGAGTAATATATATCACGCCGATTTCTTCGGGTTTTAAATTAAGTCTTTTGGTGACTTCCTTTCTCGCATCTTTTGCGGCAAGTTCTATCGGCGGAATTACCGGAACCAGCCTGTTGAGTAATTCCGGATATCTGACCTGAATAATTTTTACACAGGTCGGACAAAATGTTGCTATCAGAGGTTTACATCCTTTGTGCTCTTTTATATATTTCGAAAGCGCCTTTGTAACCGATATGCAGGCTTTAGTAACATCGTAAGATTCGTCAAACCCGATTTTTTCAAGTGTACTTAAAACCGTTTTTGGTTTGATGTTCCTGTCAAATTGTGAATATAAAGCCAGAGCAGGAATAACAACCGTATATTTGTAATCGGAAAAATCCTTGAATGAATTCGTTAAAGGAATGATGCTCTGAGGTTTGCAGACTTTTACACACTCTCCGCAGTCTATACATCGGTATTCAATCATTTTCGCCTTGCCGTTTCTTACTCTTATCGCTCCGACAGGACATACCTTCATACAAGCCATATCGCCCAGACATCTTTCCGGCTGAAATACGATTGAATGATAATATGTGTTTAATTCCTGCTGCATTAATTCAGATATATCTTTATATTTAATTTCGTTCCTTTTAAAATTTCCGATTCAATGTGAAATTCATCCGCATTCTTTTTTATATTCGGTAAACCGAGACCTGCTCCGAATCCCATTTCTCTTATTTCCGAAGTAGCCGTGGAATAACCTTCCGTCATTGCAAGTTCTATGTTTTCAATTCCGGGTCCTTCATCGTCAACCACAATGCAAACCGCCCTGTCGGTGATTTTAAAATCAAGTTCGGCTTTATATGCATACATAACTACGTTCATCTCCGCTTCATAACAGCATATTGAAACTCTGTAAACAACATCGGGTTTTACACCGATTTCCTTCAGTATTTTTTTTATCTGAACCGAAACATTACCGGCTTTGACAAAATCCCTTCCGGTTATGTAAAATTTCTGGCTGTATAATGTTTCGATTTCCATTCTCATTTTTCAGTCTTTTTTGAACATTTCAGTCCCGATTTAAATAATAATCCGCACACTTCATACATATTCATTTCTGTCGTCAGTAAAGGAAGTTTTATTGATAGTGCTTTGTCTGTTACATCCTTTGAAGGTTCTTTGCCGTTTATAAAAATTATTCCCTTTAAATCCATTATTTCGGCTACCTGCACTACCTGCTGATTAATAAGACCTGTTATAAGTAATGCTCCCGTCTCACAGGATTTCAGTACGTCGCTCATCATATCCGCGGCGTAAGCGGAATTTATTTCCCTGTCGGATACATTTTCTTCCGTTAAACTTTTACACTTTAACAGTTCTTTGATTTCCTTTAACTTCATCTGTTCTAAATTCTTGTTTGAATTTTTGTTAATTTTCTTTTATTCTTAATTCTTAATTCATAATTCTTAATTGTCTATCTATTCCTAATTCAAAATTCATAATTGTATATCGTATCTCATCTTTTTTCATTAATCAATATATCTTTGCCTAGTATAATCTGACGCCTCGACGGGAACTTCAATGCAGGACAATTGCTCCAGCACTGACCGCAGCCCGTGCATTTATCCGTATCAACGTAACGTGCTTTTTTCTTGATTTTAACCTTGAAATTACCTAAAAATCCCGATACGGAAACTACCTCTGCCCATGAAAATAATTTTATGTTTTCACGGTGTCCCGCAGATACCATTTTTGGAGTTAATATACAGGCTGAACAGTCGAGAGTCGGGAATGTCTTGTCAAATAAAGCCATTTTACCGCCGATTGACGGTTCTTTTTCAACCAGAAAAACGTTATTTCCTGAATCTGCAATTTCAAGCGAAGCCTGAATTCCTGCAATACCTGCTCCGATTACCAGCGTATCTTTATTGATTTTTACTCTCTCTACTTCAAGAGGAGACTGAAGTGCAACTCTCGATATTGCGGCACTGGCGTGAGATTTTGCCTTAAGGGTTGCCTCGTCTTTATTATCGTGCACCCACGAACAATGCTCCCTGATGTTTGCCATCTGAAATAAAAACTTGTTCAGCCCTGCTTTTTCACAGGCGTTCCTGAATGTAAGTTCGTGCATTAAGGGGGAACATGCCGCTACTACTACCCTGTTCAGTTTGTTTGTCTTGATTGCATTTTTTATTAAATCCTGTCCCGGGTCGGAGCACATAAATTTGTAATCCTGTGAGACTACAACGTTCGGCAGTTTTGATACGTGATCTCTGACTTCGGCTACGTTAACCGTTGCCGATATATTCACACCGCAATGGCATACAAAAAAACCAATTCTTACATCGTCTTTTTTTTGTTCTTCCTTGTTCATAATATATTATTAATATTTTTTTTATTTACTAAATTGTTTGATGCAGTAATTTCCCGTTTAGTTTTATCGTGTCTGTTAAATTTTTATCTATACCAAGTTCTTTATCATTGAAACCGAATGCAAGCCCTAATACCTGCGTGAAAAACAACACCGGTATATTAAAGTTTGTATTGTAAACCTTGTTTATTTTATCCTGATATGCTTCGACATTCATCTGGCAAAGCGGACAAGTGGTTACCATGCAGTTTGCTTTGTTTTCTATCGCACATTCGATTATTTCTTTGGATAATTTCAGTGCAACTTCTTCATAAGTGGTCATCAGCATACCGCCGCAGCATTTCAGTTTTGCGGGAAAATAAATATTTTCCGCACCGAGTGCTTCGAAAAGCATATCCATTGTAGTCGGCTCTTCCCTGTCATCAAAACCTTTTTCCGGCCTGACGATTTGACAACCGTAATAATTCGCAATTTTTAAACCTTCGAGTGAATATTTGGTTTTTTCTTTTATTTTATCAATTCCTATGTCGTTTATAAGTACATCCAGAGGATGACGTACGTTCAGCGAGAGATTGTATTCCAAACCTGCTTCGTTCAGGCATTGATTAACTTTTTCCCGAAGTTCGGGAACCGCTTTTAAATACCTGTTTGTCTTTGCAAGATTTGTGAAACAGGCACTGCAGGGAGCAACTATGTCCCTTTTGTACTTTTCTGCAAGTGCAAGATTTCTAGCGGCGATTGACATACCAAGAATCTCTTTAACCGACATATAGGCTGTTGCACCGCAGCAGTTCCAGTCTTCAAGTTCAATCAAATTTGAGCCTAAATGTTCAAACACTTTTATAACGGAATCACTGTAACTGCTGTGAGCCGATTCCAGACTGCATCCGGGATAATATGTATAATCCATAATTTTTATTGTTTTGTAGGTTCTAAAATAACTTCTTTATCAACTGCACCGTATCCGACGGCACCTTTAATGTACTGCTTTTCATCTTTGACCGTCGGCATATCCATTTCTTCCGCTTTCTTTATAATTTTTCTGAAACCTTTCAAATCTTTAATCTTCTTTGGCAGATATGCTAAACGCCCTCTTTTTGCCATTCTTAAACCAAGCGGAGTAAAACTAAGCAGTTTAAAAGGATTGGTTTTCATAAAATAATAAATCAGCAATCTTGCTTCGTGAAGCCTTCCGTAAGAATTCATTATGCTTACAAAAGATTTTTGCATAGCATATACGGGAAAATGCGGCGGATAAAGGTTTTTCTCCATTGCAAGTCTTTTCATAGCATAAATGATATCCGTAATTTTTATTCCTGCAGGACATCTTGTCTGGCAGGCATAACAGGATGCACATACCCATATCGTTTTGCTTTTTAATATTGCTTCTATATCTCCTGCTCTGAAAAGTGCAATCAGTTCTCTCGGGGATATGTCCATTGCATAGGATACGGGACACGAACCCGTGCAGGTGCCGCATTGTATGCAGGACTTTATTTTTTCGCTGTTCGGAATTAACTCGATTTGCCTTAAAAATGACTCTCTTAAGTCTTCTTCTGTCTGCGAAAGTCTGCCGGGAGGCGGAATGTTATCGATTTTCATTTTTTTGTATTATAAATTTTCAGTTGTTATTTTTATTTTTCTATTTCGCTATCAAGTAAATAGTAATTTTTTAATTCCTCTTCGCTTATTAATTCATCTCTGAAGGATATATTTTCAATATCTTTAATGCCTTTTGCATTAAGTAATCCAATTATTTTTTCCGATACCGTAGTAATGCTTTTTCTGATTACCGGATTTAAATTTTCCGTTATGGTATAATTGTTTTCTATTTCAATAGCAAGTATATCTATATCGGACGGAATCTTGTAATCCATCTTTCTTGCCAGATGCAGCGCTGTAATGAAACTTATATCGTGGTAGGAATTTAATCTTAACGTGGGAAGCAGGTCATCGGTTTTCAGATGATGTATTTCACCTTCAGGAACTCTGCCTGTCTTTATTGCATCTATTACTATTGCATAATCAAAACCCCTCAGTAAATCAATAACTCTGAATCCGCCCCAGTGAGTTTCTGCAAATTTTACTCCTTCTGCATTAACTAACTTCTGTTCAAGGTATCTCTTTACTATTATACCGATTCCGTCATCCGACAGAAGGGTGTTTCCCATTCCCATTATTAAAGCATTCATTATTATGAATGTGAAAAATTATAATTATTATCGAGTTTATTCAGTTTAAAGAACAAAAAATGGAATATTGTAAAATATTCCATAAAGCGATTCAGATATATGTGATATCCTGAATTAAAAACCTATGGTAGTCTTTTCTTTTGTGAGAAAAATTCGTGAGCAATAATATCATAATAAGGTCTTTAAATCTTTTTAATAATATAGAAAAATAATACAAAATGATAAATGCATTTAAAAAGTTATTGCTTTTAAATGTTGTAACGTATAAATAAATATGCACTGATTTTTCCCCTCCCTGAAAGCCCCCCATAGTAAGAAATCTCCCCCATTCTTACTCCAACCTGCTAACTGCTTACTACTTACTACTTACTACTGACTACTGTCTCTTATCTCCCAATCTTCTATAACTAAATTCTATGACTATATTCTTCCTTTTTTGCTATTTGCTACTGACTACTGACTACTTACTACCAATCTTCTATAACTAAATTCTATGACTATATTCTTCCTTTTTTGCTACTGACT
>CAYWMV010000011.1:26922-28696 GCA_964459055.1 uncultured Ignavibacteriaceae bacterium
CCAATCTTCTATAACTAAATTCTATGACTATATTCTTCCTTTTTTGCTACTGACTACTGACTACTGACTACTGACTACTAAAAAAAAGGCTGCCCGCGTTGGTCAGCCTTTTATATTTTTGTTACCTTATTAAATATTTATGCTACTGCTTCAAGTGCTACTTTGTTTAATTCTTCCGGTGTGAAGGGCTTTGAAAGAAATTCATAAGCTCCTAATTTTGTTGCTTCGATTGCTGTCTCAATTGATGCGTATCCTGTTATCATAATTACCGGTGTGTTCGGATATTTTGCTTTTATAGAAAGTAACATTTCCATTCCGTCTTTTCCCGGCATCTTCAGGTCAACAAAGATTAAATCATATTCTTTGTTCTGCAGTTTTGCTTCCGCTGATTCAGAACTGAATGCTTCTTCAACATTAAAACTTTGTTTTGTTAATATTTTCCTTAAACTCTGGCATACTACCGGCTCGTCGTCAATTACAAGTGCTTTGTGTGATGCTTCGGTTTTCTTTCCGTATAATGCAGCTCTCGGCCAGTCTGACCTGTCAAGGCAGTCAAGATATTCCGAACCGACTACCGATTCAAGTTCCGATAAATTAAACGGCATATCAACGTCCATTAAATCTGCCGTATGTTCCGTTTTCTTTGTCAACTTCGCTCTTTCTTTTTCTTTTTTTACTATCGGGCATTCGTTTTCACATTCTTTTCCTGTTAATACCAGTCTTCTGCATTCTCTCTGTCCCATATTGCAGAAAGCAGTCTTGGATTTTCTCGCCGGTGTTGTTGTGTCTGAACGTGTTAATTTGTTAGCGTAATCTTTACTCGTGGCATCTGCAACTTCCTTTTCACTGAAGGGCATATCAACGTCAATCTTATCTTCTGTCTTGTTTTCTTCTTTCTTCGTTTCTTTCTTTGCTGTTTCTTTTACCTTTCTGAATTCAACTGCCTTCTGTACTTTTTCTGCAAGTTCATCCGGTGTAAAAGGCTTTGGAATGTAATCTAAGGCACCGAGTTTTGTTGCCTTTACCGCTGTTTCTATTGAAGCGTATCCGGTTATGACCATTACGTCGATTTCGGGATAGTGTTTCTTTACCATTTCAATTAACTCGATTCCGCTTGTCTTTGGCATCATTAAGTCGGTTATTAATAAATCGTAATTGTTTGTCTTCATCATTTCAATTGCCTGGTCGGCATTAAGAGAATTTTCCACCAAAAATCCCTTTCTGGATAAAATCTTTTTTACACTGTCGCAGATTGTTGATTCGTCATCTACTACTAATATTTTTTCTGTAATCATTTTTAAGTTCCTTTCTATGTTTTAATTTTTAATTTTCTTTTGTTTTCCTATATTATTGCAAATATCGTGCCAAACATAATTTTGTTCATTAGATACTCTAGATTCAAGAAAAATGTGTAATCGTATAAAATTATATACATTTTTTTTATTCTGAAATTGGTTTATTTGCGTTTAATTCACTTATTATGAAAAGTAACCCCTTATTTCCTTGTGTATGTTTTTTTATACAGGTGTATAAATTATTATATATCTCTCTTCTGTATTATAAGTTATTAACTAAAACCATAAAAAAACAATAAAATAAACTACTTATCTGTAATTCAGTTGCTGACATCCCCCGTTCTCTTTATAACTGCACACAAACATTAAAACTAATTGAATAAGCCGGCATAGCCGGAATCCCGTCTGGTTTCTACGCTCCGGCGACTGTGTGAAAACTCGAAAATACTCCTTCCCAAGCTCCGGCTTGGGAAGGTTTT
>CAYWMV010000012.1:0-28387 GCA_964459055.1 uncultured Ignavibacteriaceae bacterium
GGAGTTATTTCAACAAGTGTAGGTTATACCGGCGGACATAAAGAAAATCCGACGTACAAGGAAGTCTGTTCGGGAAATACAGGTCACGCAGAGGCGATCGAAGTGATATATAATCCTCAGGTTATATCCTATGAACTACTTGCAAAATACTTTTTTGAAATTCACGATTTTACCCAGATAGACAGGCAGGGTCCCGATATAGGGGAACAGTACCGAACGGTTGTTTATTACTTTGATGAAGTGCAGAAAAATACTGCGGAGAATCTGATTAAAGTATTATCCGGTAAAGGTTATGAAGTAGCAACAACGGTTGAAAAAGCGTCAACTTTCTGGATAGCGGAAGATTATCATCAGGATTATTATGACGTAAAAGGCAGCACTCCTTACTGCCATTTCCATAAAAAAATCTTCGATTAAATTCTGCTTAATAAATTTTTACTGCTTCCCGGGCGCAGGCTTGGTGAGTATTTATTTTTATAAATTGATTTTAAAACTTTTTTAAATCCCCTACCTAAAATTATAAAATATCTTTAATCTTTCATATACATTAAAAACAATCGGACAAGTAGAATAATTATCAATAACTCCGAGCAATCTTGTAGAAAAATTCTTTTTATGTAAAAAAGGATATTCGGCACACACTTTTGGTCTGATTTCATATATAGAACACTTTTTGTCCTTAAAAAAGACACACGGTATTTTCGAAAGAAATTTGCAATTCTCTTCGTCAATTTCAATATAACTATCTCCAAATTCTTTACTTGTTAATTTCAAATATTTTGAAAGACTGTCAATCTCTTTGTTAGTTAATTCAGGAGTTAGATAATTACAGCAATTACCGCATCGGGTACAATCTATTTGTTTTGATATTTTTTCATTTAGTTCATGCACAATTTCATCTAACCTATTACCGTCTCTGGACTTTAGAAATGAACGGAATTTAAAATTTTTATCACTGTTCTGTTCTCCTAGACGTTTTATTTCTTCTAAATCAGTAATTAGTTCTTTCATTTTTTTTAATAATTCTACCTAATATATATGAAAATTTCAATATTATATTTCATCACGGAAAATGCAAGAGATATAATTGTATTTCAGTTTCATTTCAGAAACGTGAAGGATACTTTCGATATTATACCTAAAAAGGTTATCTAAAAGACTTAAAAACGTCGTACTTGTAATTCCGTCCGCTGTGGCGGATAGGATGACAAATATATTAATCCCCTTAATCAATCCTCCTGAACATTTAAAATCTCTAAGATGTAAATGTCCGACGCTGTAATGAACTTCTATGACTATATTCTATTACTAAATTCTTCTTTATTTATTCTCTTCCGCTTTTTTCTTTTCGTAATCCGCTATTACTTTCTGTTCAACTTCTTTCGGTACTTCCTCATAATGTGAATATTTTCTTGAATATGTTCCCCTGCCCTGAGTCAGCGAACGGAGTTTTGAAGAATAGCCGCTCATTTCAGAAAGAGGCATCTGGCATTTAATCACCTGAAGTCTGCCTTCTGCTTCCATACCTAGAATTTTTCCTCTGCGCGAAGAAACATCTCCCGATACGGCACCCATAAACTCCTCGGGGAATTTAACGTCCACATTGTAAATCGGTTCCAGCAGAACAGGATTTGCATCTTTGAATGCTTTTCTGAATGCCTGCCTTGCAGCAAGTTTAAAAGAAAGTTCGTCCGAATCAACGTTATGATAGGAACCGAATGTCAATCTGACTCTTACGTCAATTACTTTTGAACCAATCAAAACACCTTCACTCATAATTTCTATAATGCCTTTTTCAACTGCAGGAATAAATCTTCCGGGAATCACACCGCCCACAATTTCGTTAACAAATTCAAAACCTTCACCTCGCGGTTTCGGTTCTAATGTAATTACTACGTGACCATATTGTCCTCTGCCTCCTGTCTGCTTTTTGTGCTTATATTCAACCTCTTTCGCTGATGAACGGATAGTCTCCCTGTAAGGAATTCTGGGTTCCATTACATCAACTTCCAGATTGTATTTCGATTTCATTCTGTTTATAATCGTATTCAGATGAATTTCACCCTGTCCGTGTATTAATGTCTGTGCTATGTCCGGGTCATATTTTGCAATAAAAGTCGGGTCTTCCTCGTGGAACGAATGCAGAGATGTTGCCATTTTATCTTCATCACCTTTTCTTCTCGGATATATAGCGAGTGTCATATTCGGTTCGGGATACTGAATCGGTTTCAACTGAACCGAAATACTCTTCGTACAAAGCGTGTTATTCGTATGAGTGTCTTTGAGTTTTACGACTGCTGCAATATCTCCGCATATTGCCTCCGGCATTTCTTTTCTCTCTTTCCCGTTCATAGAAAAAATCTGCGATAATCTTTCGGATTTTCCTGTCCCTATGTTTAACAAGTCCATACCTGCAGAAATTTTTCCGGAATACACTCTGAAAAATGAGAATTCGCCTACATTGCGTTCCGACATAGTCTTAAAAACAAACAGTACGGGTTCTCCGTTTATATCAGGGATAATGTCAGTTTCTTCTCCGCTTCCCGCTTTTATTCCTTTAACCGAGCCAATGTCAACGGGAGATTCGCAGTAATCACATATAAAATCCAGTAAAGGTCTGACACCTACGTTGTTAACGGCAGACGAACAGAAGACAGGGAACAATTTCCTCTCTTTCAGTCCCATTTTCAGACCTATCAAAATATCATCTTCATTCAGCCCGCCTTCGAAGAATTTTTCCATAAGGGAATCATCTTCAGCAGCGATTGCTTCGATGAGATTCTGCCTGTAATCTTCGGCTTTTGACTTTACATCTTCAGGTATGTCCTCGATTTTATATTCACCCTTTCCGCCCGTATCAAATTTGTACAATTTCATTTTGATTACGTCTATGACATTATGAAATCCGGTTCCGTGGTCAACGGGAAACTGCACAACGGCAACTTCCGAGCCGAAACTTTCTTTTATTTGTGACAGGGTTTCATCAAAATTGGAGTTTTCAGTGTCCAATTTATTGACAAGGAATATAATGTTATTGTTGTAATCTTTCGTGTATTTGAAACAAATTTCCGTACCAACTTCAACTCCCTTGAATGCATCAATAAGTACAACAGCAGTATCGGTTACTCTCAAAGCCGCTTTAACTTCACCGAGGAAATCCATATATCCGGGCGTGTCTATTATATTTATCTTCTTCGCTTCTCCGTTTGAATCTTTCCACATGGTATTGACAAGAGAAGAGTTAATGGATAACTGCTTGTCAATTTCGTCTTTGTTGAAATCACTGACTGTGTTTCCCTCTTCAATTTTACCGAAACGGTTGATTGCTCCGGTCGTATATAATATACCTTCGGTTAGTATTGTTTTACCGCTTCCACCGTGTCCTATAAATGTGATGTTTCTTATTTGTTCCGGCTTGATTCCTGCCATTTTTGAATCTCCTTAATTTATTATGAGTTAAATTTATGTTTTTTTTGCGTAATATATAAATTAACATTATTTTTTCTTTTTTTAAAGTAATTTAGTTGGATATATTCCATACTTTTAAAATCCGTAAATATTATTATTTTCTCCCGACCGGAATTCTTCTTGGCTGTTTTATAATCCCTTTTGCATTTTTACGGAAACTTCATTCATTTTCTTAATATGAAATTAAAAATAGTAAAATTCAGTTCTTGTTAAAATCCTTTCTACCTGTTTTTTCAGTACCTAAAAAAGTACTTTTCATATTAATTTAACCGTATTAATGAATAAGAATATTGTAATAAACGAAAGAATAAGAAATATAGCTATAATTGCACACGTTGACCACGGAAAAACGACGCTTGTTGATTTTATGTTTAAGCAAAGCGGTATGTTCCGGGCAAATCAGGAAGTGGAAGACCGCCTTATGGATTCGATGGATCTGGAACGGGAACGCGGTATTACCATTGCTGCAAAAAACTGTTCCGTAATCTGGCACGATGTAAAGATTAATATTCTTGATACACCGGGACATGCTGATTTCGGCGGCGAGGTCGAACGTGCTCTTATGATGGTTGACGGTGCTATTCTGCTTGTTGATGCTACCGAAGGTCCGCTACCTCAAACGCGATTTGTACTGAAGAAAGCACTTGAGTCAAAAAAGAAAATTATAGTAGTTATAAATAAAATTGACAGAAAAGATGCCCGTCCAAAAGAAGTTCTCGATGAAATTTATAAATTATTCCTTGACCTCGATGCAACCGAAGAGCAGTTTGAATTTCCCGTGCTCTACGCAATAGGCCGGGAAGGAATTGCAAAACATCGTATTGAATATACCGGTGAAAATTTACAGCCTCTTTTTGAAGAAATACTGAAAGAAATTCCCGCTCCTGCTTATAATCCCGAAGAACCGTTCCAGATGCTCGTTGCAGATCTGGACTATTCGGATTATCTGGGAAGACTCGCGATCGGTAAAGTTGCAAATGGCAGTGCGATTTGTAATGATAAACTTGTTTGTATAAATGAAGAGGGCACTGCTATTCCGCTTCGTGTTACGAAACTTCAGGCTTATGCGGGACTTTCTCTGAAAGAAGTTGAAACTGCCGAAGCCGGAGATATAATTGTTGTTGCGGGTATAGATGATGTCCACATAGGAGATACTATATGCAATCAGTCTGCGCCGAAAGCATTGAAGCGGCTTGCCGTTGATGAACCTACTATCTCTATGATATTCGGAATTAACACTTCACCTTTTTCCGGAATAGACGGAAAATACGTTCAGTCTGCAAAACTAAGGGAAAGGTTATTTAAAGAAACGCTACGGAACGTTGCCCTGAGAATTGAAGAAAGTAAAACCTCGGAGAATTTCATAGTCAAAGGACGCGGAGAATTTCAAATGGCAATTTTAATTGAGACTCTTCGCCGCGAGGGATATGAATTAAGCATCGGCAGACCAAATGTAATTTATAAACATAAAAACGGAAAAAAACTCGAGCCGATTGAACATCTCTTCGTGGATTGCGGAGATAATTTTGTCGGCGTTGTAACGGACAAACTTTCACAGCGCAAAGGAAGAATGGTAAATCTTGTTAATCACAGTCACGGAAGAGTCCGCATTGAATTTTCTATTCCCTCACGCGGACTAATTGGATACAGAAACGAATTTTTAACCGATACAAAAGGTACGGGAATAATGAACAGTTTCCTGCAGGGATATGAAGAGTACCGGGGAGATTATCCCGTCAGACTTACCGGCTCACTTGTTTCTGACAGGCAGGGTGAAACAACGGGATACGCATTGTATAATCTGGAACCCCGCGGAGTTTTATTTGTCGCTCCCGGAGAAGCGGTTTATGAAGGTATGGTAATAGGCGAGCACAATCGCGATAACGATTTAAATGTAAATGCATGTAAACCGAAGAAACTTTCGAATATGCGAGCTTCAAATAAAGATGAAGGAATAATTCTTGCTCCGGTCATCCCGCTTACTCTTGAAAAAGCTATTGAATTTATCAATGAAGACGAACTTGTAGAAGTAACCCCAAAAAATATCAGGATTAGAAAGACAGTCCTTTCGGCACAAACCCGTTATCGCGGCGACAGACCCCTTTAAAATGCATTTCGTTAGATTTGTTTATTAAAATAAAACAGGAATATCTGCATATTTTATTTTTTACCGTTTGATTTATATTCAACATTATAATCTTTTATCAGAATATCTGCCGGGATATATAAATTTTCATTCAGATTTCGTATCACCGGTAAACTTGATTTTCGTTTACGATTTAATATTTCACTGACCTTGCTTTTCGAAACAATAAATTTAACAAGGTCTTTTTGAGTATATCCGAGTTGTTCCATTCTGAATTTAATAGCTTCAATCGGTTCAGGCGTATCAATCGGAAATTTCTTATTTTCGTAATTATCTATATTCAACATACTTTTAAAATAATGCTTTCGTACATTATCATAATCCAAAAATAGTATCAGGATTAAACTATAAAATTTATATATTTGCCGGCATAGGTCACAGATTTATCGGTTTAATTTAAATTCTATTTATACGATATTTATAATACTTCTAGAAACTTTATAAAATTATTTTCAGTTTTAGAATATGAATTATCAATAAATTATGCAAAAGCAACTGCCGATTACCACATACGGAATGGACATATTAAGAAGGGTAACAAAACCCGTTAAAGAAATTGACGGCGAAATTTTTGAACTCGTTAATAATATGTTATATACGCTGGGAAATGCTGATGGTATCGGTCTTGCCGCGCCGCAGGTTAATAAAGATGTATCCGTTGCAGTCATAGACATATCACCGGTTGAAGAGTACAAAAATTACGAACCAATAATTCTGATAAATCCTGTTATTCTTGAAAATCACGGAGAAGTTGAACTCAACGAAGGATGTCTGAGTATTCCCGAAGTCAGGGGTGATGTTCCGAGACCTGAAAAGATATATCTCCAGTATTATGACCTGAATATGAAAGAACACAGGGAGGAATTTGAAGGTTTGCCTGCACGTGTATTACAGCACGAAATTGACCATCTGAACGGCAAGTTGTTTATTGATTATCTTACCGAAGAAGACCTTAAGAAAAACAAAGCACTCCTAAAGAAAATCAAAAACGGAAAAATCGAGACTTCTTACCCGATTTATGATGCGAAAGCAAACATTCTAAACTAATGAACATTATATTTATGGGGACGCCTGATTTTGCTGTCCCTTCCCTCGATATACTTATTAAAAATAATTATCAAATATCTGCCGTAGTTACAGTTCCCGACAAAAAACAGGGACGGGGTTTAAAGATGCATTTCTCCGATGTAAAAAAATATGCTCTGGAAAAAAATCTGAATATTTTACAGCCGGAAAATCTGAAAGACGAAAGTTTCATTACCGAAATAAAAAAACTCAATCCCGATTTAATTATTGTTGTTGCATTCAGAATTCTCCCTGAGGAAATATATTCAATCCCGAGATACGGTTCATTCAATCTTCACGCATCACTTCTCCCGAAATACAGAGGCGCCGCTCCGATTAACAGGGCAATTATAAACGGGGAGACTAAGACAGGAGTTACAACATTTTTTCTGCAGCAGAGAGTTGATACGGGAAATATAATACTTCAGAAAGAAATTGATATAGAAGAACCCGATAATGCAGGAACTCTTCACGATAAACTGGCCGTTTTAGGGGCGGAAGCAATACTTGAGACTGTGGAAATGATAGAATCGGGAAATGCAAGAACATTATCGCAGGATGAATCGAAAGCAAGTAAAGCACCGAAAATTTTCCGTGAAGACTGCATAATTAACTGGAGTCAATCCTCTTTTAAAATCAGGAATCTGATTCGCGGACTGTCACCGTATCCCGGAGCATTCAGCACCTTTCAAAATAAAATATTTAAAATATTTTCCGCAAATCTTACTACAATTTCATCGGATTCGGAACCGGGCACATTATCCGTGATAAATAAAAATTTATTCGTAAACACGGGTGATAACCTCCTTGAATTAACGGAAGTCCAGCCCGAAGGGAAAAGAAAACTCACTTCCCTTGAATTCATCAACGGAATCAAGAAAAACACAATTTATAAACTTGTGTGATTTATTTCGAATATTTTTGAGTATTTCTCATTCGATGAAATTCGGAGACTGTGTGAGAATAGATTTTCAAGCAAAAGGAAAACCGCAAAAACCTTCCCAAGCTGGAGCTTGGGAATGAGTGTTTTCGAAATATTTCTGACGATCCCACATCCGATGAAATTCGTTTATCGAATGAAAAATTGAAGCAAATTCTTGTATTTTTAATTCTTAGTTTTTAATTCTTAATTGTCATATGTATCCCCTGTCTCTCATACTCAGGTAATCGGATTTTGATATTATGATGTGGTCGAGTAAATCTATTCCGAGAATTTTTCCTGCTTCGAAAAGGCGTTTAGTAATATTTATGTCTTCGCTTGACGGGTCGCAGTCTCCGGATGGATGATTATGAAATACTATTATTCCTGCAGCGTGTTTTCTTATAGCAGTTTCGAATGTCTCTCTCGGATGAACTACGCTTGCGGTAAGCGAGCCGGTTGAAACTTCCGTAATATCGGTTATGCGGTTTCTTGTATCGAGCGAAACGACAAAAAAATGCTCCTTGCTGAAATCAGATATGTGCAATCTAACGGCATCAACAGCAACTGACGGTGAGGTGATACTCTGCTGGTTCATTAATTTCTTTTTTTCATTTTCCAGCAGTTCATCCGCATATCTCCGGGCAAGACCGATGCAGGCATATAATTCGGCAGATTTCGCCAGTCCTATACCGAGTTTCTTATCCCGAAGTTCATTCATAGATGCTTCAAAAAAATATTCAAGTTTATTGAATTTTTTCAGCAAATCCTTAGAAACATCTATCACAGATTTACCCTTCGTGCCCGTCCTCAGCAAAATTGCAATAAGTTCGTAATTTTCCATAGCATTAAGTCCAAATTTAAGAAGTTTTTCCCTCGGTCTCAAATCAGCAGGTAAATCCTTTACGGATTGATATTTTTCTTCGACAGGTACAATTTTATCGTCCTTTTTCACAAGTGATATATTTATTTTGGAGTCCGTTAAAAATATTTATATTTATCATTATATTCAATTTATTGTGAAATACATAGAAAACAAAAATCAAAATTCATAAATTACAGATTAAATTTCTAAAAATGGATAAAGGCAATATTAATCCGACAGAAATAAGATTAAAAGAAATCGAAAAAGAACTTGCAGAATTATCATCTGAGCGTGATAAACTTGCTGCGCACTGGAAACTCGAGAAAGAACTGATAAAGACAATCAGTGACGCAAAAGAGCAGGTGGAGTCTGCAAAAATTTCTGCCGAAAAATATGAGCGTGACGGCGACCTTGCAAAAGTTGCCGAACTCCGTTACGGAAAAATCCCCGAACTGGAAAAACTGATTCAGGGCAAAACCAAAGAACTGAACAAAATCCAGAAGGATATGAAAATGCTGAAAGAGGAAGTAGATGCAGAAGATATTGCGGAAATAGTATCGAAATGGACGGGTATTCCGGTTTCAAAAATGCTTGAAAGCGAGCGGGCGAAACTGCTTAAAATGGAAGAAAATCTACGGAAGCGGGTTGTAGGACAGGATGAAGCGGTTGAAGCGGTATCAAATGCAATAAGAAGAACCCGAGCCGGTTTGCAGGATGAAAACCGACCGATTGGTTCATTTATTTTCCTCGGAACTACGGGAGTCGGAAAAACAGAACTCGCCAGAGCACTTGCGGAATTTCTCTTTGATGATGAAAAAGCGATGATAAGGATTGATATGAGTGAATACATGGAAAAATTTTCGGTATCCAGATTAATCGGCGCACCTCCGGGATACGTCGGCTATGAGGAAGGCGGACAACTCACGGAAGCAGTAAGAAGGAGACCTTACTGCGTCGTCCTGCTTGACGAAATCGAAAAAGCCCATCCCGATGTGTTCAATGTTTTGCTTCAGGTTCTGGATGAAGGACACCTCACTGATTCTAAGGGTAAAACAGTAAATTTCAAAAACACAATTATCATAATGACTTCGAATCTCGGTTCAATGCTTATACAGGAACAGTTGCAGTTTCTCAATGATGATAACAAAAATGAAATAATCGGCGATCTGAGAATTAAACTTCTTGATTTACTGAAATCAACAATAAGACCCGAATTCCTCAACCGAATTGACGAAATAATACTTTTCAATCCGCTTACACGCAGCGAGATAAGAAAAATTGTTGACATCCAACTTGAATTTCTGCGCTCACGGATGAAAAGAAATAATTTCGAAATTGAAGTCTCTGATGAAGCAAAAGACTGGCTGGGTAAAGCGGGATATGACATTACATACGGTGCAAGACCTCTAAAAAGAATTATACAAAAATACATTACCAATCCCCTTTCAGAAAAAATTCTAGCGGGCGAATATCTTCCGGGAGATACAATCAAAATTTCTGCAGATAAACAGGGAAAGGTGGTCTTTTCCGGATGATAAATTTTACAGAGAAATTTTTCGACATTAAACTTCTTAAAATCAGTGATATAAAACTTCACGAAACCACGGAAACGAAAAGGTTGAGGAATATTTACGACAGAATTGCAAATAACAAATACCTTTTCAATCCCGTTATAGTCGGCAGGCACAAAAATGATTTAATTCTTATTGACGGAGCCAACAGGTTAAGCACTCTGAAAGACATCGGCTGTAAACTCTCAATTGCGCAGGTAATTGATTATGATAATTATAAGATAAAGCTTAAGAACTGGAATCACCTTGTTTATAACATTGACATTGAATATTTCATAAGGTATTTCGCAAAAAACAGAATCCCGTACAGATTCGAGAAGTACAAAGACGGTTTAAAAATAAGGAATTCAAAACTGTATCATATTTTAATTTCCGATATACAGTCCGACAAAACAATACTGGTGACATTACCGAGAGGTTTTACAGATGTCGTAACCGAATTAAACAGATTTACAAAATTATATTTTAATAAATTTCCTTTTGACAGGTCGGAAGAGGAAATAAAATATTCGGATTTAAGAAAATATACGAGAAGAAAGGGAGTTTTAATTGAATTTCCGAAATTCAGGAAGCATCACGTTATTAACGCCGCAAAGAAAGGTTTTAGAATTCCTGCAGGTATCACGAGGCACATACTGATTAACAGGGTTCTTCACGTTATGTATGAAATCGCAAAACTGAAAGATGATAAAGACATAGAAGAAAAAACCACTGAACTTGAAAAATATTTAATTAAAAAAATCGACAATAACAAAGTCCGCCAGTACAGGGAATCGGTTATAGTGTTTGACGAATAATACAGTAAAAATTGAAAGCAGAATTTTTCATAGCACGAAGATATCTATTTTCCAAACGTAAAATAAATCTGATAACAATAATATCAGCAATTTCGATAATCGGTGTTACTATCGGAGTTGCCGCGATGATTATTGTTTTATCTGTTTTCAACGGTTTCAATTCAAAAGTGACCTCAATTTTAATCGGTTTTGACCCTCACATCAGAATTGAACCGCTGAAATCCGACAAACTTGAAAATTACGGTTCAATTTTAAGTTCAGTTGAAAATCCAAAGATTAAATACTCGGCTGCTTATACTCTCAACAAAGCAATGATAGCGACGAGCGACCTAAATAAAGTTTTACTGATTAAAGGTGTAGAACCCGGATTAATAGACAAAGTATCAGGTCTGACGGGTACTATCAGATTCGGCGAATTTAATCTGAATGATATAGGAGAATTCGGAGGCATAGTAATCGGAGTTTCCGCTGCTTACAGGCTCAGGTTATCCGTAGGAGATACGGTAACAGTTGTAAGTCCCGCAGGTCTTGAATCCGCATTGACTCAGTTTGTTGAACCGGTAACCAAGCAATTTCTGGTCACAGGAATTTTTCTTTCGGAGAATAAAGAATATGATTCAAGATACGCCTATATTTCTTTTAACAATTCCAAATCCCTTTTCAGAATGGGAGATGCCGCAAGCGGAATCGAGATGAGGCTCGATGATATAAACAACTCCGAATCCGTTAAGCAGTATTTAACTCAAAAATTCGGAGACAGATTCAATATACTTACCTGGTATGACCTTCATAAAGACTTTTATTCAATACTCAAAGTCGAAAGATGGGTTGCATTTATTATACTGAGCCTGATAATTGCAGTTGCCTCTTTCAATATACTTGCATCGCTTACCATGACGGTAATCGAAAAGAAAAGGGATATCGGGATACTAAAATCAATGGGTGCAACAGAAACAATGATAACGAGAATATTTTTATTCGAAGGTGTAGTTGTAGGTCTGATAGGAATGTTTGCGGGTTCTTTTATCGGACTCGTAATTACATTATTGCAGAAATATTTTGAATTTTACAAACTCGATTCTTCGGTCTATATGATACAGGCGCTTCCCGTCGAATTACGTTTCACGGATTTCATTTTCGTTCCGCTGGCGGCGTTCATTCTGTGTTTCCTCGCATCGCTGTATCCTGCTTTGCGTGCTTCCGGTTTAAATCCCGTCGAATCTATAAGGTGGGAATAATTTAATTGTATATGATGACAAAAGATAAATTAATATTAAAAGCGATAGACATAAAAAAATCCTACAGGATAACAAAATCCAATACTCTGAATGTTCTGAAAGGCGTTAATCTGGAAATTTTCAAAGGAGAGATTGTTGCCATAGTGGGAAAATCGGGAGCAGGAAAAAGTACTCTCCTGCATATTATGGGAGCGCTCGATAAACCCGACAAAGGCGAAATTGAATTTGAGGGCTCGGATATATTTAAATTCGGCAACAAGCAGCTTGCCGAATTCAGAAACAGGAAAATAGGTTTTATATTTCAGTTTCATCATTTACTGCCGGAATTCTCTGTTCTTGAAAATGTTCTTATCCCAAACTACGTATCAGGGAACAATGACTCTGAACGTGCAATTGAACTGCTTAAAATAACAGGAATCGAAGACAGGAAACAACACAAACCGTCCGAAATATCAGGAGGCGAGGCGCAGAGAGCCGCGATAGCGAGGGCACTCATAAACTCACCTTCGATAATACTTGCAGATGAACCGACAGGCAACCTCGACACCGAAAATGCAAATTCCGTTATTGAACTGATTTTTGATTTAAGAAAAAAGTTCGACCAGACTTTTGTAATAGTTACACACAACGAAGAGTTTGCCAACAACTGCGACAGAATTATAAAAATGGCAGACGGAGTTATATCGTGATTTTCTTTAATATTATGGTTTCGATAGTATGGTTAAAATAACGAGCCATCGTAACGCATCAGGAACACGGAACAAACGGATTAGACGGATTAACACGGATTCAGGTAAGGATTTTTTGATTATTTTTTAACATTTTAATAACACAGGATAAATACATTTATAGTTTAATTTGAAAAATATAAAGATATCAGCAAAAAGCTTAAACAGTTATTACGGAAAAACACAGGCACTGTTCGACGTTACATTTGATATATTGGCGAATAAGATAACCGCACTAATAGGTCCGTCAGGTTGCGGAAAATCAACTTTTCTGAGAAGTCTGAACAGAATGAATGATTTAATTGACAACTATCGCATTACAGGAAATATTGAAATTGACGGAATTGATATATATAAGAATAAAATTGACGTGGTATCTTTGAGAAGGAACGTCGGTATGGTATTTCAGAAATCAAATCCCTTTCCGAAATCGATATATGAGAACGTCGCATACGGACCGAGAATCAACGGAGTCCGCAGCCGGAAAATTCTCGATGAAATAGTTGAAGACAGTCTTGTGAAGGCGGCATTATGGGATGAAGTCAAGGACAGGTTAAATGAAATGGCAACGGGTTTATCGGGCGGACAGCAGCAGAGAGTATGCATAGCGCGTGCACTTGCGGTCAATCCGGAAATAATGCTTATGGACGAACCCGCGAGCGCTCTTGACCCGATATCTACATCAAAAATCGAAGAACTGATTTTCAATCTAAAGGAAAATCTCACAATAGTAATTGTTACTCATAATCTACAGCAGGCTGCGAGAGTAAGCGATTACTGTGCATTTTTTTACAACGGAGTACTGATTGAATACGACACTACCAAAAAAATGTTTACCAATCCCGTTAAAGAAGAAACACAGAATTATATCACGGGCAGATTCGGATAAATAATAATATTTTTAAAATCAAAAACATTAATTAAATTCAAAAAAAGAAAAATGTTTCACTACTTAGAAGAAGAATTCGAAAAACTGAAAGTTAAATTAATAAAAATGGGCAGTCTGGTTGAAGAGCAGATTGAGTTTGCCCTGCGCTCCGTATTCGAAGGCAACCGGGAACTCGCAAAATTAGTGCTTGAACGGGACGACAAAGTTGATAAGTTTGATATTAAAATTGACAAACTATGTCAGAGGATATTTGCTTTAACACAACCGGTTGCAGTAGATTTAAGGCTGGGTATGTCGGCACTCAGCATCAACAGAGACCTCGAAAGAATCGGCGATATTGCAGTTAATATTGCAGAAAAAAACGAACATCTTATCGGTTATTCCGAACTTCTTAAAGATGCAGGAGTGAATGAAATGGCTTCCAAAACGCAGATGATACTGAAAAATACGCTCGACTCCTTTATTAACAACGACCACGAACTTGCGTATAATGTAATCGACTCCGATAATATAATTGACGAACTCGACATTACGGTCTTCAATAATATCATTGAGAAAATGACACAGGACAAAAATCTTATTAAAGCGGGAAGTTTCGCTATTTCAATATCAAAGAATCTCGAGCGGCTTTCGGACCACTGTACGAACATTGCCGAAGAAGTAATATTTCTGACGGAATCAAAAATAATCAAACACAGAAAAAATACTGACAGGGAGCAATCCGAACAAGATACAAACGAGCAAACTTGAAAAACTTATATTTTAAGATTTCGGGAATTTTTTTTATAATTTTCCTGCTGCATAACTCCTCCATATCCCAGCCTGAAAACAGAGACACGACTGGTTTAATTCCTTATGATTTTAATAAAATCAAACACGACAGAATATTAAGCAATATATCCGATACCATATCTGTTCAGGATCATATCTGGAACGACAAGCGAACTTTAAGCGAAATTCTTTTCGAAAGAAACGGTTACATAATGAACTACCTGAACGAGGGCGGCAGGAACACTATTAATTACAACGGCTACACCGATAACAACATAGGATTTTTCACTGACGGAGTTCAGCAGAATGATATTTTTTTCGGAGGCTATGACATTGAAAACATTTCCGTCAACGAAATTTCCCTGATTGAGGAAGTATCCGATGTAATGAGTTTTCTCTACGGATTCAACAGCAGAAGAAAGGCAGTGAATATAATTACGAAAAATGACTTTAATACGAATATTTTCACGCAATTAAGATATTCACAGGACAGATACGGGGCGCTTTACGCAGATGCATATTTCAATATCCCCTTTTCAAAAAAATTCAGTATTATACTCGGTACGGGAAATCACGGTTCCGACGGCAGATACAGGAATACGGATTTCAGTTTATGGCGGGCAAGGGGGAAAATTAATTATTATCATTCTCCGAAAATAAATTTCAGGCTGGATATCAATTACAGCAAACATCAGAGAGGTCTGAATGAGGGACTGGTTTTTTCTACCGATGACACTCTGTCGAACGAAATTCTTGCCGACATAATCAATCCCGATTCCTATGATAAGGCAGCTAACTTTTTTGTAAACCTTAATATCACATCCTCCCTGCTGAAAAAAGATTATCTCACACAAATAAATGTTTATACCCTTAACACTCTCCGTGAGTACAGGGACGAAGAAAACAGGGAAACTCCGAACGGAACATACATTAAGAATAATTTTCATTATATAAGATACGGAGCAGACATAAAACAAAATTTAAATCTGAAAATTGCAAAAAATATTAACGCAGGACTGCTAATAGGAGGAAACGGATATCTTGATTTATATAATTACAATCCTCTAAATGTAATTTACACGGGTATAAACGATGCAGGAACGAATATTACAACGAATGATTTTCTTCATTATTCGGTTTATTCGCGATTCGATATGAATCTCGGAGATTTCTATGCCTCCGGCGGACTAAGAAACGATTTTTTTGAGAGTACGCCTTATCTGCAGTACGGAGCGGAAGGCGGATATAATTTTATTTTTAACGATAATACAGGAATTACTTTGTTCGGCGGCTTTAATTCTACAGTTGACGGATTCAATTACGCTAAACTGAAATACCCTGCATTAATTACAAATGAATATTTCTCGGGGGATGTCAGAAGTTACATTGAAAGCGGTATTAAATTCCGTTTATATGACTTCAGATTCAGACTTAAACTGTATGCACAGGACTACTCCGGAAAATTTAACTTCGAAAACGGAAGTCTCTCTGCCGAATACATAACAGAAAGAATTGAAGGCAAATTATATATTGATAAATTCGATTATCCGAATTATCCCGAATTATTCATCAAATCCGATATATGCTATCACGATTATTTTTTTGACAATCATCTGAATCTGAAAGTCGGAATAAATTTAAAATTCGGGACTTCTTACATCCCTGTTTTGTATTCTCAGTATAAACTTGAGCCTTTCGTCAATAACGATGCTTTGTACGACAGAAATTTCTTCAATCTCGATGCATACATAGGGGCAAGAATCGGGAGTGCTAATCTTACATTAACATTTGCAAATCTGTTCGACAGGGTGAATTATACATCCGTTCTCTTCCCATACAATGAGAGGGGCGGACTCGCCAATGCTCTCGCAAGATTCTCGATTACGTGGGACTTTAAATATTAAAAAATAACCCGAACAAGCCGGAACCAAACATTTCGTATTTCTCGAAAAGACGCAAAGAGGCAGAGCCGCAAAGAAAAATAATATTTTTGTGCTATGATAATGTTTTTTTCATAATGATTCTAATAATATACCTAATTTATCTCAACTTTTTTAAAAAAATACTACATTTTTTTGTTAAAAATTTGTAAAATTTTGAATTTTTTAATATAATGAAATAACAGTATATTACTACAATTTTGCCGGGAAAATAACGTGTTTTTCTGTAAAAATTCGCAAAAATTATCTTTTGCCTCTTTAAGCGGTTTATAGTAATTTTCGGTAAAATATTTTTATGAAACAATCTGACAAAAATATCGAGGTAATATTAAAAAACACTCCAATCATAATGACGGTTAAAGAAATACCATACACAAATAATTTTAAAAAATTAATAGCCAAAATTAATAAATTGAAAATCAAACGTATATATGACTTAAAGAAAGATTTCTTTGACAGTGAAATGATTATTTTATCAGATGAAAATAATAAATTAGTCTTTCTAAAATTTAATATTTTATTTTCGGATAAAAATTCAGTTACTTACTACTATGTTGAAAAAAATAAAGCATATAAAATAAAATTGCTGCTGGCAAAAATTATGTCAAAATATTTTCAGGGAGATCCGTTAGTTAATTACCTTTTCGAAAAAATACTTGTACAGGCAAGTTCACTACGAAACCCATCATAATACAATGGATTCCCGCATACGCGGGAATGACAAGAGGATTGACTTGTGGTTTTAACACATTCTATAAATATGGGACTCCTCCGGAGTCTCTAATTGAATTTTCAAAGGATTGTCGATTGATTTCGAAAGTCTTGCGATGAATTGGTAAAAGTCTATAGGATATTATTAGAAATCCCTCATGATATAACAGATTCCCGCATACACGGGAATGACAATTTATAAGGAATACCTACGACTAAAGAGACTGTGTAAAAATAGATTGTCAAGCAGTAAAAAACCGCAAAAACCTTCCCAAGCCGGAGCTTGGGAAGGAGTATTTTTGAGTTTTCATAAAGTGCGACCCCTTCAGGGTCGCATATTTATATATTCATATTCTATAAATATGGGACTCCTCCGGAGTCTTTTTAAATTTTTCAAGGATTATCACTATACTTTGAAAGTTCTGCGATGAATTGAAAATATTATATAGGACATTAATAGAAATCCCTCAAAATATTATAGATTCCAGCATACGCGGGAATGACAAAAAGATGGATATTTATTGTAACAATTCTTTGCAGGAGGAATAGACTTCTTCGACGGTTATCTGTTTGATACATTTAAAGGCGTCGTTTCCGGTCCATTTGCAGGAAGCGGGTTTAGGGGAGTTATAAAAACAAGGACTGCAGTCAAGTTCTTTTCTGATAATTTTGTGCCCTACTCCCCAGGGATATAATTCTTTGTAATTCGTATATCCGAAAATTGCGGCAACAGGAATTTTCAATGCGGCTGACGCGTGCATAAATGCCGTATCATTACTCACAAATAATCTGCACTCCTTCATTCTTGCAAGCGAATCGCTGAAATCATCAGTTGAAGCAATGACTGAATATTCCCCTATCTCCTTTTTAATTTCTTCGTTCAGTTCAAATTCGTTTCCGAATAATAATATTAATGCATTGTCCTTTTCAATTAATTTTCTGCCGAGTTCGATGTATTTATTTTTGTCCCATCTCTTTTTTATATGATTTTTCAGTATAGCCGAGCCGGGATGGAATCCGATTAAGGTTCTGTTTCCCGGATTAATTTCCGCAATCCATTTTTTTGCTTTTTCAATATATTTTTCGGCAATAAAAATTTCCATTCCCGGAATATTTTCTTTGTCATTAACACCGGTGAACATTTTAATCAAATCAACATTCTGCAGTACATTGTGCCTGCCGGATATTTCCTTTATCGTCATATTGTTCAGAAATTCAAATCTGAAAAAATTCGTATGATTGTATCTGTGCCCGAGTCTTTTTTTTGCGCCCAGAAGGTAATTCAGTATATTATATTCGAGCCGGTTTGACGGATATATATTTATTCCGTAATCATATTTTTGTTTACGTATCCTGTATGTTTCTTTTAGTGATTTGATTTTTGACTGCCCGAAGAAATCTATGAAGTAAGTATTTTCGATTAATGGATTATCCGTAAATAGTTTTTCCACAGATTTATACATCACGAGTGCGTCAATCCGTGATTCCGGCATATTATCTTTTAGGATCCTCAATGCCGGAGTAAACATCAGTACATCCCCTATTCCCGATAATGCATTGATTAGTATTCTCATTCCTGAATTTCTTCCGTCTTGTTTTTCCTTAATTTTATTCCCGTGTACACCAGCCCGGCAATTAAAAATATAACTGTTGCCAAAGAGATTTTAAGACCTGCGCTGAAAGTCCCTGACTCGTATTTCATCTCGACCGTATGTTTTCCTTTTTCAAGATAGACGGCTCTGAGGGAGTAATTAGCCCTAAATGTTTCAACGAGATTGCCGTCTATGTAAGCATTCCAGGCAGGATAGAAAACCTCACTGATGAACAAAAAACCGTTTTCGGGAGAGTTCACTTCAAATTTCATTCCGTTTATGTTATAGTCAGTGACTTTGACTTCCGAAATCAGATTCGAATCTACAACCACGGGCAACCGTATATTACCGGGATTTTTTTCGAGCACGAGAGTTTTTGTCCAGTCATATTCAGGACTTTTCATATAATTCACGAGTTGTTCTTCATTCTCGATTACTTTAATCTCGTAAAACATTTTCGCTCTCGGGAAGTAACCCTTATTTTCGACAAGTTTCATTGACTTCGCATTATTGTCAACTTCGATTTTATATTTAACATTAAGCATATCAAGCACCTGCTTATTGTCAGTTTCCGATTTCTGCGGCGGGAAATATTTGTTCAGAAGGAGCGCACCGTATCCCTCAATCAGCGGAATTCTGTCAATCATTCCCTGATTGCGCTGGAATATCATATTGCTTCCATAACGCATATTGACACGGAACAATTCGGATTTCAATTGTTCTTTAATATCCGCCGCTGCCTGTGAATTCTGTGAATACAATTTTTCGGGATTGATACTTCCGTTATTCTGTTCGAACCATATTACATATATTTCCAATGCAAGTATCAGAGTAACAACAACGGCAAAAACATTGAATTTAATTTTATCCTTAAGCAGAAGATAAATACTTACAATAAATGCGGCAAAGAAAACGAAAAATATTAAATACTGTTTCGTCACCCAGCCGTATATCTGCGGATTGCTAAGGCGTTCGCCCGATTTAAAAATTCCCGCAACTATTAAAACGAGGAAAAACAGGAATATTCCGGCAACTGCCGTCAGATATTTCAGATTCAGAAACTGATTGAATTTTCGCTTATCCTTTATGAGTGCATCGAGACCAAGCACCGCGATGAATGAAACACAGAACATATACAGATAAAGAATATGTCCGGGATTTCTGAACCTGTTGAATACGGGAATTAAATCATACAGTAATTTATGGAAAAAGAAATTTCCGCCCAGAGCGAACATCAGAACAAGCGCCGAGAAGGCGGACAGAAAAATTACAAGAAATTTATTTACATTATTTTTTACAGATACTCTTACAGCGGGAATCAGAAGCACGAGCACGAGAGCAGAAACGAACACATTGGCAATTGAAAACATCCACGAGCCCTCCTGATGAGTTGCCCAGTATTCCATATCGCCGGAATCCTGATTCCACGACCACACCCCGAAAACTTTCGGCATAACGGAAGTAATCAAATCATACCAGTGCAGTGAGCCCTGTTTTGCGAATTCATAATCAAAACTTGCACGGTTTGATAATGATACAAATTCATTCGTCGGCAGTAACTGAACCGATGCCAGTCCGAAAGGCAAAGCAACAAAAATCAGAAATCCTAATATAATATGTCTGAAGAGAACAAAATCTTTTTCAAGATATAATTTAACAAGAGAACTAACTGCAAAAAGAAACAGGATGAGGTAATTGAAAAAGGCAACCTGCGGATAACCCGCAAGAATACATAACGCCATTAATCCCGAAGCAACGAAAATATAAAAATATTTTTTCTTCTCAATAAACTTTAACCAAAACAGGAACAAAAACGGCAGATAGGATACACCGCTGATGTTCGCCATGTGCATTGCGTGAATAATCATATAACTCGAATAAGCAAACATAAGACCAAACAGCAGCGAAACAAAATTATTCAGTTTCAACTGTCTGCCCAGCAGGAACGCCCCGACGGACGCAAAAAGATGATGAAATACAATCGAAATCTGAACCGGTACGGGAGACAAATATCCGTTATTCATAAACAGAGTCATCAGCAGGTTCAGCGGATATAAAACCGCAATTTCTATATGTGCAAAAAACGGCATCCCACCGAATGAGTACGGATTCCAGAACGGGAATATCCCATTGGAAATGAAATACGACAGCATAAACTTCTGCGGATAGAACTGATGAACAAAGTCATCAAAAATGAATGCATCTCCGAAAATTATTTTCCTGAAGAAAACGAGCCAGAAAAGAAAAAGTATTCCGAGACAAACCCAGACATTATCAAAAACACTTTTGTAATTATATTTTGTTTTTGAAACGGAGGATTGAGAAATTTTTGATTTCGCCACCTTTTTAATCTTTAGTTTTTAACAAAAAAATAAACTGGTAAGTGAAAAGTCTTTTTAAGATTCTTGCTTTAAGAAACAGTATAAAATTCATAATTAATCCGAGATTCCTTTTCAGGAATTTCGGCAGCACTTCGATGATTGGAATCGGGGTACAGAAGGTCTTTTCTATACCATAATTAAATTTCTTTATAAGTTTTCTTGCATTCCCGAGAGTGAAAATCCTGATGTGATTCTTGTCGAACATACCCCTTTCGTCAAAAGTAATCCTTCCGATTAGTATATTTAATCTGACGTAAATATTAACTAAGTTCGGAACGGATAAAATAATAATACCGTCTTTCTTCAGATACTTCGAAGCATTTTCAAGGACGTTCTGGTAACTGAGCAAATGCTCTACAATATCCAGCAGAAGCACATAATCATACCTGCCGTAATGTTCGGGATATTCAGGTAATCCATCCTGCAGATATGTTCTTATATATTTTCCGTACGTATCCTGTGAATCTTTAGTCGGTTCATTCATACCGAAACACACTACATTGTTTTTCGCCTGCAGATTTTTAAGCAAGAGTCCGTCGCCGTATCCGATTTCGAGAATATTCAGATTATCTCTTGCTTTGAGTATTTTCAGAACTTCATAATGACTCGAAAAAGGATATAATTTGACGGGATATCTGACGTAATACTCTATATATGATTTATCCTTAATCTTCCCCTTAATCGTTTTTTTGTAATTTCTTGTCGTGCGGAAAATATCTTTCGCATATTTCATTCCGTTCACGTAACATATTTCCTCGCCGTAGAATGTCGGAATCGGCACTTCTATTATTTTGAGATTATGATGTCGGGATTTTATAATAATCTGTGTATCAAAATGAAAATCATCGGTACAGTTATCCAGATTAATTCTCCTCAATCCTTCAATTGAATAAGCACGGTAACCGGAGTGAAATTCGGTCAATGACATTTTAAGAGTGAAATTCTGATATGCAGAAAGAATTTTATTTCCGATATATTTATAGAACGGCATTCCTCCTTTGAGAGCGCCGCCATATTCTTTCATCATTCTTGACCCGAGGACAACATCTGCCCTGCCTTCGGCAATCGGAGTGTACATACTGTTTAGAACTTCAGGGGCATACTGACCGTCACCGTGAAGAAGAACAACAACGTCGAATTTTTTTTCTATGAAATATTTAAATCCCCTTTTCTGATTTCCTCCGTATCCCAGATTTTTTTCGTTGTAATATATATGAAGTTTCTCAAGGTTATTTACTTTCTTGTATCCCACGGAAAGTGTATATGTATCGTCTTTGCTTGCATCGTCGAATACCGCTATTTCATCTATCTCCTCATAAACTTCCGCGGGTATCCTGTCCAGCATTTTTGTTAAAGTGGAAACTGCATTGTAAGCAACAACAAGTATTCCTATTTTTTTTCCGTTCTTCATATAAATTTAACCTCCGCTGCCACGTAACGGCATTGGAGGTTATTCAACTTATTTATATTGTATAATAATATTAATTTGAATCATTCATTTCAGTTGTATCTATTTTGCCCGACATTTTGTCCATAATTTTCTGTTTCTTCAGCACAACGCTCGGGTCTTTAGCATCGAGCTGGTTAAGTATATCAAGCGCTTTCTGATAATCTCCTTTTGCCTCGTAAATATCAAGTAGTATTTTATACGGATTGTAGTAACTCTGCATCACGCTCTGATTAACAGGACCTTTAAGTTCATTCAGCGCACCCTGTTCAACTACTGCCGCATATTTAAGAAAGTTTTCCTTATCACCAATCTTGCTGTACAGAATAGCGACGTCATAAAGCAGTCTGTAGTCCATTCTGATAGCATCATTTGAAATATAAGTATTCATTGCATCCAGAAGTTTCTTGGCGTTACCGTAAGTAGCAGGATTGCCTGCATATTTGTGAGACAGCCGCAGGAAGAGCAATCTGTATCCGTCAACCATTCTCGACTGCACCTGGTCGTAAAATATGTCAGGATTGTCCAGACCTCTGTATCTGAAACCGAGTTGCGGAGTTTTTGAAGGTTCACCGGGGACATCCAGAAGACTCTTCGATAATTTTTCTTCATCAATTCCAACACCGAGTGTCGGGTCTGCAACTTTATACGGATATAATTTCTGTGCCATACCTTCCGTCATAAGATATTCGCCCAATCCGATGTAATTATCTTCCGTAACCGTAACCGAAAAGTAAACAGGTCTCTGCCATTTATTTGCTTTTATAATGTCGAGTACAACAAGGTCATTGACCTTTACGGCGTAAACCATCTTTCCGCCCTGATTGACATTTATTGTCGGGGGCATAACGAAAGTAATTTTTTCAGGCATATTTTCTTTATTCTGCATCGTATCGGGATAAGCCGATTTCGGAACATCAAGCGTCATAGTTTTACCGTTTTTAGACCACTCCATCGGTCTAAGATTTTTTATCTGTTCATCCGACATAGAAAACGGAACTGTCAAGGCGCCATAAGGTTTTTCATTTTTCAACTGAAGATTGTACCAGTCTATCTGCGCCAGTGAAAGATTAACGACTCTGACATCGGTTCTTATACCGTAAACCGCCTGAATGCACCACAACGGGAATGTGTCATTATCGCCGTTTGTAATAAGTATGGCATCTTTCTCGCAACTCTGCAATAAATTGTAGGCGTAATCATACGGGAAATAATTATCCGACCTGCTTAGGTAATGATAATTGTTCCTGATCATATTCACCGGAACGAATACAAATCCGAGCAGGAGAATTCCCGATGTAACCGGAATCCAGTTCATTTTTTCCTTTGCTTCCCTTACGAGTTCTATTAATCCAGCCATACCGAGACCTATCCATAATGAAAATGCAAAATACGAGCCGATATAGAAATAATCTCTTTCTCTCGGCTGGGGGTCCTGCTGATTCTGGTACAAAGCAGTAACGACACCCATCATAATAAACATCATGAGAAATATAAACGCAAGTTTTTTATCTTTTCTAAAATGATAGAACACTCCGAAAAGACCTATTAAAAACGGAATTGCAAAAAGTTTTTTGAAATCAACTCCGTCTCCCTGGTCATAGCCCGCCCTGCCGATATACTGCCAGAAGAGATAACGGTTATACATTTCATTAATCTGATACTTCCACATGAAATCCATATCGGAGGAATAATTTTTCCAGGTACGTTCGTGCATAGGTTCCATAGAATATCTTCTCGGCAACAGCAGCGGCTGCTCGCCGTACTGTTCACGGTTCAGGTATGATAACATCCTCTCCGTGTTTTCGGGATTATTGTTGTCAACGGGAATATCCTGAACACCTGCTCTCATCATTGCGGAAAGGTAAGTTGAATATCCGATAATTGCGAGAAAAACTGCAAGTAATATAAGATTAACTGCTTTCGCCTTGGATTTATTAGACACCATTATTCCGAATCCGAGTGCAATCAGAATGAACAAACCGAGAACGCTCGGGCTTGACTGTATTAATTCCGGAAGTTTCTTTGTTATTCCGGGATAAAATATAAAGAATAAAATTGCCGATAAAACAACGGCAATTGAAAATGATTTCCATTCAAATTTAAATCTTCTGAAGTAAAACATCAGTCCTGCCAAAAACATAACCTGCACTACCAGAAGATGGATACCGAGTGCAAGACCTGAAAGATAAGCAACCGCAAGCAGGTATCTGTCGCTGTGTTCCTTATCCGAGTTATCCCACCATATCATCAGCAGATAAACGCTGAGTGCAAGCAGGAAAGTTCCGAATCCGTACACCTCCGCCTCCATTGCATTGAACCAGAAAGAATCGCTGAACGCAAGGGATAATGCACCGATTGCGGAAGGGATTGTAAGAACAACGATATCAAATGTATTTTTGGGAATGCCTCTCCAGTTCTTAATCACCCTGACGCTAATCAGATAGAGGAATAGCACTGAGAAAGAACTTGAGAGTACTGACAGCATATTCATTCTGAATCCAATATCTTCACCGAAAGGAATCATAGTGAAAATTCTGCCCACGAGAATATGAAGGGGAGCACCCGGAGGATGCGGGACACCCATCGTGTAGGCGCACGCAAGGAATTCACCGCAGTCCCAGAAGGACATTGTCGGCTGAACCGTGATAACATAAACAACAGTAGTGATTAAAAATACGAGTCCGCCGACAATCCAGTTAATTTTTTTAAAATTCATATTTTAATATTTATACTTTAAGATATTATTTTATTTTTTCGGTTTTTCTCTTTTCGTCAGTATAGTATCAATCAAGCCGTATTCTTTTGCTTCCGGCGCCGTCATATAATTATCGCGCTCGGCATCTTTCGCGATTTGTTCGACCGTCTTACCCGTATGTTTCGAAATTATCAGGTAAATTGTTTCACGCGTTCTCAGCATTTCTTTTGTATATATCTCTATATCGGTTGCCTGACCCTGCGTTCCGCCGAGGGGCTGGTGCATCATTATTTTAGAATGCGGCAAAGCAATCCTTTTTCCGTCCGCTCCGCCTGTCAGAAGTATCTGCCCCATCGAAGCCGCCATACCGACGCAGACCGTAGATACATCAGAGCGTATGTAATTCATCGTATCATATATCGCCAGACCCGCTGAAATACTTCCGCCGGGTGAATTAATGTATAATGCTATATCCTTATCCGGGTCTTCATATTCCAGAAACATTAACTGCGCCACGATTAATGAAGCAATTTCATCGAATATCGGGGTTCCGAGTATAACAAGCCGCTCTTTCAGCAGTCTCGAATAAATATCATAAGCCCGTTCGCCTCTTGAAGTTGATTCTACAACGATAGGAACCAACTGGTTCTTAATTGCAGATGCTTTATCGAGTTCCTTCTGAAGGAAATCCTCGTTCTTTTTGATAATGCTTGTAAAGTCCATATTATGTTATTATTTAATTTTCAGATTCATCGTGGGAATGTGCCTTAATGACCTTTTCTTCAGTTTTGATAACGGCATTTGTTTTCAGATAATCCATTACCATATAATCTTCAGCCTTTGCCAAGAAGTCTTTCTGCTTTTCCATTAAAGTCAGCAATTTGTCTGCAGGTATCCTGTATTTTTCAGCATCTTTTTCGACTGACTTCAATTTTATTTCATCCGTTAATTCAAGTTTTTCAGTTTCAATAATTTTATCTTTGATTTCAAACCACTTCGAGTAAAAAATTATACCTGCACGCCGCTCTTTAGAAAAATCTTCTTTTGACAATATTTCTTTTTCCTCTTTATCCGGTTTTTGGTTTTTTAAATATTCTTCATATTCATTATCCAGAACAGTGTCAACGTAATGAGAAGGAATTTTTACGTCATTGAGTTTTACCAGTTCGTTTACAACTGAATCTTCCAAATTGTTGTCGGAAATATCTTCGTAACTGTCTTCAAAAGATTTCCTTAAATGATTCTTCAAATCATCTTCGTTTTCGAGATCATCTCTTCCGGTGATTTTTTTCAGGAATTCTTTGTTGATTTCGGGAAAAATCAATTTCTCCACTTTTACGGCTTTTATTCTGTATTTATGTTTCGTTCCGTCTTCGTGATTAAGATTTACAACGCGTTCTTCCTCTTCTTTAATGTCCTTTACCGCTTCGTACATTTCTTTATCCAGATGGGCATCTCCGACATATATTTTTAAATCCTTGCCTGACTGACCTATTAATTCAGAACCCGCTTCATCGAGTTCCTGAAAATCAATCGTAACCATATATTCTTTATCCAGAACTAATCCGTCCAGTTCCCGTCCTGCCGATTTCACTATTAAATTGTGCAATTCTTCGTCAATAATTGAGTCGTCTATAACGTATTTTATCTTTGTCAGTTCAATACCTTTATACTGCTTGAGTTCAAAATCCGGAAAATATTCGAATGTAATCTTGAATGTTAAATGCTCTTTCGGTTTATAATCCATATCTGCTAATTCACCTTTTCCGGCAAATCTGATTTTTTCATTTTTCAAGTAATCATTCAGAACTTTTTGCGCAATGTCCTCACATTCGTTATATTCTATCATTTCCGAGAATCTCTGTTTCACTATAGACATCGGAACTTTACCCGGTCTGAATCCGTCTATTTTTATTTTCTTTCTTTCTCTGATATATGCTTTTTCGAAATGCGGCAGTAACTCTTCGTAAGTTAATTTTGCATTAAATTCTTTCCTGCAATCTTCAATGTCTGTGACGTTTATTTCCACTATATAAAATTATTTTAATTAAACATTTAAGTTAATTTATTCTTAAAATATTTACAATGTAATAATTAGTTAACCAAAGTTCTTTTATTTACACAACAAAATTCTGACAAGTTTTTAAAATTCATTATATGTATAAGATATATTTAAATATATAACTTAAAGTGAACGGTGAGCGGAAAACAGAAGACAGGAGGCAGAAAACAGTGCGTTCTGAAACAATCCGAAGCATTTATATTATAATACAATAGAGAATCACGAAAATTGCATATATGAAATTTTAAGTACTTGATAATACAATAACATATATTTCAAAAAAACGCTTAAAAATATGCAAAAACTATGCAATTTTATCAAATTCATTCTAATTCCTTTCATCCGAGTTTAATTTATTGATTTCATCCGCAACCGGAACATTTGGAGCGTCAGTCTTTGATTTTTTCACAGAATCAGAAAAATAAATTTTATCTTCATATTTAAGAAGTTCATTATGAATATTTATTTTCATTTTCATAAGTGTCACGGCATCAATATAACGGAATCCCAAACGATTAAGGTTTTTGTCAATATGATTTAAAGCGATAATAAGACTTTGGATTCTTTTGTTCACAGATGCTTTAAGGGAATCAGTGACAGATTCATAAGCGGCTAATTTCATATCTCTTATATCGCCGGACATATCCTTCGCCCATCTAAAGAGGGTTCTAATGGGGACATTAAGTTTTTGACTAATAGAATTAAAAGACTGACCTTCAGCCCTAAGCAAAGCGAATTCATTTTTTTGATTTTCAGAATACATAATTAAATTCCTCCGTTTTTAATATACCATAAAAATTTATGGCATTACAAAAATAACACAGAAAAAACGGGAAGTCAATAGAGAAAACATAAGAAAATGAAACAATCGAGGTATTTTTAAAATAATATTTGAAAACAATAAAATAATTTTTTTTATCTATTTAAAAAAGTAATGTAATGCTTCAGATAAAATTCTTATAATTGAGTACTACATCAGGCGGAAATGACAAAAGTAGAAAATTGGCTCACCTCATTTCCATATGTTTATATTTCGGTAAACGTAACTTGAGGAATTTCAGAAGAGTGTAAACGATGTGTGTATGTAATCTGAAAATTT
>CAYWMV010000013.1:0-21856 GCA_964459055.1 uncultured Ignavibacteriaceae bacterium
ACTACATCTCAAACTACCTGAATACGGATAATCCATATCTACACTGATTCAGAGACTGAGAACAAAATGACTGATTGATTGGATGATTGAGTGATTGGATGGTTGAGTGATTGGGGGATTGGATGATTGAATGATTGGGGGATTGGATGATTGAATGATTGGATGATTGGGGAATTGAGTGATTGGATGATTGATTGATTGGATGATTGGGGGACTGGATGATTGGATGATTGAGTGATTGGGGGATTGGATGATTGAATGATTGGGAAATTGGGGGATTGAGTGATTGAGTAAGAAACTTTACGAACTTTACGAACTTTACAAACTTTAAAAACTTTATTAACTTTATAAACTTTATAAACTTGTAACTCACTGATGCGGATTCTCAAAATACAGCGGTCCGTCCGGACCGAGAGGCAACCCGAGCAGCATCCAAACAATTAACGCCGCAATCCAGACAATTGAAAATATTATTGTGTAAGGCAGCATAGTTGAAATTATCGTTCCTATTCCGTATTTATCATTGTATTTTTGTGCATAAGTAACAATCAAAGCAAAATAACTCATCATCGGAGTTATCAGATTAGTAACCGAATCCCCTATTCTGAATGCAGCCTGCGTCAGTGCAGGATGATAACCCAGCAGCATAAACATCGGAATAAATACCGGTGCCATAATTGCCCATTTGGCTGATGCACTGCCCATGAACATATTTATAAACGCCGAAAGCAAAACAAAAGCGGCAATAAGTGGAATGCCCGTCAGTCCTATGCTTTTCAATCCTACGGCACCCTTGACGGCTACTATTATTCCGAGATTGCTGTAATTGAAAAAATATACAAACTGTGCGGCAAAAAATACAAGCACAATATAACTTGCCAGACCGCTCATCGAATGTGTTATGTGTTTCACAAAATCCTTGTCGTTCCTGATTGACTTCACTATTATACCGTAAACCAGCCCGGGTACAAGGAAAAATATCAGTATCCCGATTATTATTCCGTCGAAGAAAGGCGAATGCAGTATTGTCTGGTCTTTGGGATTTCTGAAGATGCCGTTTTCGGGAACAACCGTTAGTGCAAGAAGAATTATAACAACAATTAATGAAAGACCTGCCCACTTCAGACCTTTTTTCTCAACCGGTTTTAATCTTTCAATCTCGAGTTTTTCCGCATGCCCGTCGTATTTACCGAGCCTCGGCTCTACAATTTTTTCCGTAACAAACGTACCTAAAATTACGATTAATACTGCCGATAAGAACATAAAATAATAATTTACCGCCGGATTGATGACAAGGTCAGGTACAATAATCTGAGCCGCCGAAGTTGATAATCCTGCAAGTATCGGGTCAATTGACCCTATTAAAAAATTCGCACCGAATCCTCCGCTTACTCCTGCAAATGCCGCTGCAAGTCCCGCCATCGGATGCCTGCCCAATGCGTGAAATACCATAGCGCCGAGAGGTATTAAAATTACATAACCCGCTTCCGATGCAAGGTGTGAAAGTATTCCGGTGAAGACAAGCGATGCTGTGATTAATCTCTTCGGAGCATTCAACACTAAAGCCCTAATCATAACGTTAAATAAACCCGAACCTTCGGCTACTCCCAGACCTATCATTACCGCAAGCACTAATCCCAGCGGCGGAAAACTGACAAAGTTTTTTACTATGTTAGTATATATCCATCTTATCCCGTCTCCGCTCAATAAATTCTTCGGATGTATCGTCTCATCGTTGACCGGATGAATGGCAGTATAATCAAAGTAATATGCAATCATCGATAATATTGTAACTAAAACCGCCAGTATCAGGAAAAGCATCGCAGGATGAGGTAATTTATTCCCGATAATTTCTACTTTATCAAGAAAACGCGTAAATAAATTGCGCCTTGCCTTATCGTCTTTTATCATTTCTTCAGGAATAATTTAAATTTGTTAAGATAATTCAATTTACATAAATAATAAATCCGAATTGAATAAATATTTCCCTTTTTTTTCCCTCCAAAAACATTCCCCTTATACCCCTCTTCCACCCCTCATTTCTAACCACCTGCTATTTTTTATTTGCTATTTTCTATTTGCAACTTGTCACTTGCTTCATGTCACTTTAAAAACTTAATAAACTCTATGAACTTTTCAAACTTTAAAAACTTTATGAACTTTATGAACTTTAAAAACTTTATGAACTTTATGAACTTTATGAACTTTACAAACTCAAAGTCTGTTTTTCCTTTCAGATGCTTAAAGAAATAGTTAAATTAATTGATTTTTCAATTTTAAATTTTATTTATGAAAAAAATATTTTTAATTTTATTGCTGGTTGTTATTACCGGGGGAATAAATGCTCAGGACTTGTATATTCCCGATAATCCGTACGATAAGGCGGATGAATATACAAAATCAAGGAATGCGTTTAAAAGGGAAAGATGGTTTAACGAACAAAGAATGTTCCCTTATAATTATTATCCGCAGGATGCTTACGAAAAAGCTATGAAGCAAAGAGATGAAATGAGGAAACAGAAAGGATTTTACTTCGACAACAGTGTTTCATGGTTCAGTATAGGTCCGATGCCGGGTACATATCCGGGATACGGAAATATTTCGTCAAGAATCACTTCCATTAAAATCAATCCTTCGAATCCTAATATAATTTATCTCGGCGCAGCATTCGGAGGTATCTGGAAATCTACCGATGCGGGTTTAACGTGGACTGTTAAAACCGATAACCAGGTTTCGCTTTCAACAGGTGCGATTGCTATTGACCCGACTAATACAAATATAATTTATTACGGCACGGGTGAAGCGACTTACAGCGGTGCTTCTTATTACGGTCGCGGACTTCTTAAATCAACTGACGCCGGAGAAACATGGACGCATATCACATCGGGATTACCTAACTTAACATACTTTGCGAGAATTGTAATCAGACCGGGACATAACAATGAACTACTCGCAGCACTTGGCAACAGTGGTTTGTTCAGAAGTACTAATTCAGGTTTAAATTGGACACAAATCATATATTCAAGAACTGATGATGTTGTTTTTTCACCATCGGGAGATACGGCATATTCTTTAGGTCCCGGCGGATTTTTTGTTTCACTTAACGGCGGTGCTAATTTCAGTACGCTCGCAACCGGAATTACTAATTTTGGTACCAGAAGCCACTTAGCGTTATGCAAATCTCAGCCGAATGTTTTATATATTTCGATTTATGCAAGTTCTGCAATTACAGTATGGAAGTCAACAAATGCCGGATATAATTTTACGCAGGTATCTGTTGGTACTAATTTCAACGGCGGTCAAGCCTGGTATGATTTTTATATGCACGTAAATCCGTTCGACCCGAATTATGCTTACGTCGGCTCGATTGATATATGGCGAACAACGGACGGAGGAACATCATTTCAGAATATTACAAACGGTTACAGCGGGGGCAATGTTCACGTTGATCAGCATAATCTGGACTTCCATCCGTCAAATCCCAATATTATGTATTCCGTTAACGACGGCGGTGTATGGTATTCTACAGACAGAGGAACAACCTTCACAAATCTGAATTCAACCCTTACTTTAACACAGTTTTACAGAATTGCATCCGACCCTTCCAATGCTGCACATATAATGGGCGGAACTCAGGATAACGGTACTCAAAGAACGCTCGGAACTATGAACTGGACGGGTGCATTCGGCGGAGACGGCGGTGACGTTTGTTTCCAGTCCCAAAATAATAATTATATTATCGGCGAAACACAAAATAACGGCGTCAGACGCTCAACAAACGGCGGCGTCAGTTGGTCAAGTGCTACAAGCGGATTATCAGGTACAGGTGCTTGGGTAGGACCTCTTCTTTCCCATCCCGATTCGGCAGGAATATTTTATACTGCCCGGCAGTCGGTTTTTAAATCTACTAATAATGCAGCAAGCTGGTTCTCTATTTCCTCGGGTATTAGCGGAACTATCAGAGAAATGGCTATCAGTAAAAGTAATCCTTCTTATATGTATGCTTCTATCGGAAGTAATATTTACAAATCTACTAACCGTGGATATACATATACAAATGTTACATCAGGAACTCCCGGCAGAACAATAACAAGCATTAACGTTCATCCCGATTCTTCAAATGTTGCTATTATTACATTATCCGGATTCGGAGGCGGAAAAATTTATAAAACAACAAACGGCGGTGTAAACTGGAATAACATCAGCGGCGATTTACCGGATTCTCCGACTAATGACGGTATGTTTTACTATCCCGGCTACTCTACTAATGTTATTCTCGTCGGTATGGATGTAGGCGTATTCGTAACTTATAATAACGGACAGTCGTGGACGGAACTCGCTCAGGGACTCCCGAATACCGTTGCTATTCACCTCGATTATAATGCGCAGGCGAATAAAATCAGAATCGGCACTCACGGCAGAGGCGTTTACGAAATGTCCGGTAATTTACTCGGTATTATTAATAATAAAGGCGGCTTCCCGGAAAGTTACAGTTTGAATCAGAATTATCCCAATCCGTTTAACCCGGCTACAAAAATCAGTTTCAGCGTCCCGAAAACAAATTATGTCACTCTTAAAGTGTATAATTCAATAGGAAAAGAAATTGAAACTCTCGTGAATAAAAAACTCGATGCGGGAAATTATGATATTAATTTCAATGCATCTAACCTCCCGAGCGGCGTCTATTTCTATAGACTGATTTCGGATAATTTCTCAGAAACCAGAAAAATGATCCTTATCAAATAAACTTCGCAAAATTTTCTTTATATCATATAGCCCGTACCTATCCGTACGGGCTTTTTATTTCTCCTTAGTTGTAACCTTTCTTTGCGTAATTGCGGTTATATATAAATCTTACCTGACTCCGGAGAAGTCACATATTTATAAAAAATAAAATCGAAATTCCCCCGACCCCAAAGGGGTCGTATAATTCATATTACATTCCTATAAATATTCCACTCCTCCGGAGTTAAAAGACTTAATGAACTTTACAAACTTATTATCCTTTAACATTCTAAAATAAATTATTATTTTATTATATTGTTATTAAAAAATTTTGACAACCTAAAACAAATATTATGAGAAAAGTATTTTTATTTCTGTTTTTAGCGCTTTTAACAGGAGGAATAAGCGCACAGGATTTGTATATCCCCGATAACCCCTACGATAAAGCCGATGAATATACAAAATCCAGAAAAGCATTCAACAGGGAAAGATGGTTCAACGAACAGCGTATGTTCCCATATAACTATTACCCGCCTGATGCTTACGCAAAGGCTCTTAAGCAAAGAGATGATATGCGCCGGGAAAAGGGATTTTATTTCGATAATAATATTATATGGTTCAGTATCGGTCCGAGACCCGGAAGTTATCCGGGTTATGGAAACATTTCCTCGAGAATAACTTCTATTAAAATCAATCCGGCTGACCCGAATATCATTTACCTCGGTGCTGCATTCGGCGGGATTTGGAAATCCACTAATGCAGGATTAAACTGGAAAGTAAAAACCGATAATGAGGTATCATTGTCAACGGGGGCAATCGCAATCGACCCGGTTAATCCCGATATAATTTATTACGGAACGGGTGAGGCAACATACAGCGGTGCTTCATATTACGGACGCGGATTGCTTAAATCAATTAATGCCGGTGAAACATGGACAAGCATAATATCAGGATTACCTAATCTTACTTATTTTTCCAGAATCGTTATAAGACCGGGATACAGTAATGAACTACTTGCGGCACTCGGAAATGCAGGGCTTTACAGAAGCACGGATGCAGGCGAAAGCTGGAAACAAATCGTTACAACAAGAACGGATGATATCGTTTTTTCTCCTTCCGGTGATACGGCTTATAGTATAGGTAATGAAGGTTTCAGAATTTCTCTGGACGGAGGCGCAACGTTTACGATTTATGAAACAGGCATCGGAAGTTTTGGCACGAGAAGCCACGTAGCATTGTGTAAATCACATCCGAATGTTTTGTATGTATCCGTTTACAGAAGCCCGGATATCTACGTGTGGAAATCCACAAATGCAGGTTTTAATTTCTCCGAATCGGCTCCCGGAACAAATTTCTCGGGAACGCAGGCATGGTATGATTTCTATATGCACGTTAATCCTTTTGACCCTGATTATGCTTACGTCGGCTCCATTGATATCTGGAGAACTACAGACGGAGGAACTTCATTCCAGAATATTACTAACGGCTACAGCGGAGGAAATGTTCACGTTGACCAGCATAATCTGGAATTTCATCCGACAAATCCGGATATTATGTATTCCGTTAACGACGGAGGTGTGTGGTATTCTACAGACAGGGGAAATACTTTTTCAAATCTGAATTCAACATTGACTCTGACGCAGTTTTATAGAATTGCATCCGACCCTTCGTATTCTGCTCATATCCTCGGAGGAACACAGGATAACGGTACGCAAAGAACTCTCGGGACAATCAGCTGGTCTGCCGCTTTCGGCGGCGACGGTGGTGACGTCTGCTTCCAGTCGCAGGATAATATGTTTATTATCGGTGAAACTCAAAATAACGGTGTCAGAAGGTCATCTAACGGAGGAGATAACTGGCTCACCGCTACAAACGGTCTGACAGGTTCCGGTGCATGGGTTGCTCCTTTGCTGTCGCACCCGGACTCTGCCGGTATTTTCTATACTGCACGGCAGTCTGTTTTTAAATCCACTAATAATGCGGAATCCTGGTTTTCCATTTCTTCCGGCATATCAGGAACTATAAGGGAAATGGCAATCAGCAAAAGTAATTCTGCATATATGTATGCAACTGTGGGAAGCAATATTTATAAATCTACTGATGCAGGTTATACTTATACGAATATTACATCCGGCACACCCGGCAGAACAATCACAAGTATTAATGTCCATCCTGATTCTTCAGATGTTGTAATTGTTACTTTCTCGGGTTTCGGTACGGGGAAAATTTATAAAACTATTAACGGCGGAAAAGACTGGACTGATATAAGCGGAGATTTGCCCGATACTCCCGTTAACGACGGAATGTTCTATTATCCGGGATATCCGACGAATATTTTATTTGTTGCAACTGATATCGGAGTTTTTGTTACTTATGATTACGGTGTGTCCTGGATTGAACTTGCACAGGGACTCCCGAATACTGTTGCCATTCATCTCGATTATAACTTTTTCACAAATAAAATCCGTATTGGTACGCACGGAAGAGGTGTATTTGAAATGTCCGTGATTATTTCAGGTATTGTAAACAGTAAAGGCGGTACTCCAGAAAATTACCTTTTGAGTCAGAACTATCCGAATCCGTTTAATCCTGTTACCAGAATTAATTTCAGCATTCCAAAATCGGAGTATATCACTCTTAAAGTATATAACTCCCTCGGCAAGGAAATTGAAACTATTATTAACAAAAAATTAAATGCCGGCAATTATGATGTTAACTTCAATGCTTCTTCATTACCAAGCGGTATCTATTTCTATCGCCTGATATCCGATAGTTTCTCCCAAACGAAAAAAATGATATTGATAAAATAAAACCAATAATTATTTTCTTTATATTAAAAGCCCGTACTTAATACTACGGGCTTTCTTATTTTTAATAAAAACATTTTTTCCTGTTTCGCAGAGTCTCCCGAATTTACTCCTGCAAATGAAGGGAATATCGAAACCTTTATATACTTTACAAACTTTACAAACTTTTCACTTAATACGGTTCTCTTTCTATTACATCATCCGGCACGGACTCCCACCTCTTGCATTCGCCTGTTACCGCATCGGCGAAATCTTTGTATAATTTTCTTTCGTCAAATTCCCTTTCCGGAAATTCCTTTTTTATCGTCTTTATGAACGCTTTTTTTATTTCGTATTCAAGTTCCTTGAATACTCCTTCGATTTTAATTTTCGCCATGTTATATTTTTTGTTTTAAAATTTCGTTAACTGATTCTTCAATTGATTTTTGCTTTAATCCGAAAGATTTTAATTTATCCGTGTTGAGGGATACATCATATACCTTCTGTATATCCGGCACTTCGTCCATCGAAATCCTTTCAATTAAACTTTTATCGAAATTTCCGGTTTCGCATAATATTTCTCCAAGTTCCGCTCTCGAGACTCTTCTCATTCCCCCGAAATTAATGACTTCCGATTTTATGTCTTTTTCGATTATATCCGATATCAACTCCGCGGCATTTATCAGCGATAACGGCGTTCTGAACTGATCGTGAAAAAGTCTTACCGGCTTTCCCGCCCTGAAGTTCTTCAGCATTAATGAAAAATTGTTTACTGAATGATATAATCCAATCCCGTATAATAAACACGTCCTTAATATTACGTAATTATCGAGAACCTTCATTATTTCATTTTCTGCCCTTAGTTTCGTTTTTGCGTATGAAGATAATGGATTTAATTTTGCATTCTCCTTCAGATATTCTCCTTGTTCGCCGTCATAAACAAGGTCTGTGGATGTATATATAAGTTTGGCTCCGAGTGAGCTGCATTTTTCCGCAATGAATCTCGAAACTTCCGTGTTCGTTTTATATACTTCTTTGTACGGTATCTTATCCGCTATTTCCGGTCTCGTGTATCCTGCAGTATGTATAACGGCGTCCGGCTCGAACTTCGTTATTGCATATTCCAGATTTGCTGTGTCGTTTATGTCAATTTTCAGTGAATCGTAAAATATACAGTTGCCGGGATTTTTGTTGAATATTGTTAATATTTGATATTTTCTCGATAGTAAAATATTTAAATACTGGCCTAATAATCCGCTTCCGCCTGTAATTAATATTTTCATATCAAATTCAAATATATTACTTTTTTTAAAATAATTTGTTAAATTATCATAATTTATAATTAAATTAAATACAATGATAAGGAACGTTATATTCTGGGTTTTAGCATTTATTATTACGGCATTTATCGCTTATTATCAGAGGACTACAGGTCCGACATACCCGGTATCGGGACAGGTCGTTTTTCAGGGAAAAACCTATGATTATAAATTTCTGAGGTCGCATTCCGTCACTTTTAACAGCCCCGTTATTTTGCCAACCTATGATACAGCCATAAAAGTATCTATTCACTGGCGGGAACATAATTCAAATAAGGAAATTCAGAGAACTCCGATGACTTTGTATTATGACACGGTTATAACCGATGAATTAAGTGAGGAATTTCAGAAAGGAAGATATTTTTATTATGCCGACATTCCCCTGAAAGAATATATTGCGGCAAATTACCTAAGAAATGAAATCCCTTATGCGGCAAAAATTGATTATTTCCTGCAGGTGGAATCGGGTAATGAGGTGAAATCTATTCCGGAAGATAATCCCGTCGTTATCAGATTCAAGGGCGATGTGCCGTTTATTATTTTAATTCTGCACATTATTGTCGTGTTCTCCTCTATGCTAGTAGCAATGAGAACCGGTCTGGAGTTTTTCAATAAAGAACCGCAGTTTAAGAAATATCTTCTGTGGACAATCGGTTTGCTGATTCTGGGTGGCTTTGTCCTCGGTCCGATTATGCAGAAGTATGCTTTCGGTGAATACTGGACAGGATTTCCGTTCGGAATTGACCTGACGGATAATAAAGTTCTTGTAGCATTCATCGGCTGGATTGTCGCCTATATTGCGCAATATAAATCCCAAAAACCCGGATTATGGATACTGGGCGCCGCTCTGCTTATGATTGTTGTTTATTTAATTCCGCATAGCGTGCTTGGTTCGGAACTTGACTACAGTAAAATGCGTTAAAATTTTTAATTAAATTATTATATGAAAAATATATTTTTAAAATTAGTTGTCTCCTTCGCTGCCGTTCTGTCTCTTGCTTTTAGTACTTCTTCGAATAATACTCAGAAGGATTCCGGTCTTTTTGATTCGCTTGAATTTTTCCGTAGTAATGACATTTCAAAGGAAGAAGTGTATTACCATATCAAATACCTTGCATCCGATGAACTCGAAGGACGTGCTCCCGGTACGGAAGGCGATTATCTCGCCCGGAAATATATTTCGGCTGAATTTCAGAAATACGGGCTTGAACCGGCCGGCGACAGCGCCTATATTCAGTTCTTTAATCTGAATAGTAAAGTTACTCTATCTGATAATAATATTTTCTCATTATCGTATAAAAAAACAAAACGCGTTTACGAAATCGAAAATGATTTCATCCCTTACAAATTCTCCGGTAACGCATCTGCCGAAGGTGAACTTGCATTTCTTGGTTACGGTATTAACTCAAAGGAATATAATGATTATGAAAATATAAATGTAAAAGATAAAATTGTATTAATCCTGAACGATGTACCGGAAACAGAAACTCAGGGATTTAAAGGCGAATATAAATACAGCCAGATAAGATATAAAATATCGGATGCGGTTGCCGCGGGTGCAAAAGGTGTTATAGTTATTTACGGACCGACGAGAATTAATGACGATGATAATCTGCCTGATTTTTATTACAGTGATTTTTCTGCAGGAAAAGTTTCAGTTCCTGTAATTCATTCCGGAACAAAAATATTTGAAAAAATATTTGACGAAAAAGGTCTTGATTTGAAAAGCATCCAAAGAAAAATTGATGAAGAACAGTTACCAAACTCGTTTGTTCTCGATGGAGTAAATGTAAAACTTCAGACAGAAACTGTTGTATCGGAAACAAAAACCGGAAATATAATTGGACTTTTAAAGGGCTCTGACCCCGTGTTAAGCAATGAGGTGATTGTTATCGGTGCTCATTATGACCATTTAGGAAAATCAATTGATGTGTTTTCCGGAAATAGAAATGAAAAAGAAATCCATAACGGTGCTGACGATAATGCTTCCGGAACAACCGGAGTGCTGGAGCTTGCACAGAAAATTTCCGCTAACCGCGAAAATTTTAAAAGAAGTTTCCTTTTTATGCTCTTCGGCGCTGAGGAAAAAGGATTAATCGGTTCCGATTATTTCACAAAATCACCGCTCTTCGGAAAATATAATATTGTCTCGATGATTAATCTCGATATGATTGGAAGACTTACCAATAACACTCTTATCGTAAACGGTACCGGAACATCGGATGAGTGGAATACGTTGCTTGATGATATTAATAAAAAATATAATTTTACTACATCGTATATTCCCGATGGTATCGGCGGTTCTGACCATACTTCATTTACTCTTAAAAAAATTCCCGTCCTTTTCTTCTTTACGGGAATTCACGCAGATTATCACAGACCTACCGACGATTACTGGCTTATAAATACTGAAGGTCAGAAAATGATTCTGGACTTTGTTTTTGATGTAACTGAATATTTGGGGAACTCGGAAAAACCCGTTGAATTTTCAGAAGGGAAAAAACCTGAAAAAAAAGTTGAAAAGGAAAGAGGCGGTGTTAAAGTTTATTTCGGCTCGGTGCCTGATTTCTCTTATACCGGTGAGGGATTTAAACTCTCTGCCGTGAAAGAAGACGGTCCTGCTCAGAAAGCAGGTTTGCTCGCGGGTGATATAGTGATTCAGTTCGGTGATAAGAAAATTAAAGACATTTATGACTATACTAATGCACTCGGCAGTCATAAACCCGGCGATGAAGTTGATATCATCGTTTTGAGAGACGGCAAAGAAATGAACTTCAAAGCCACCCTCGAATCAAAATAATTACAGAGTGTTTTCATTTTATTGATTTAATCATCCGGTCTCATCCGATGAACTCGTTTATCGGATGAGTCCCGCCAACTCTTAATTGAATACTAATTTTTAATTCATAAACCGGAAACAAACATTCCGTATTTCTCGCAAAGACCGCAAAGAGACAAAGACCGCAAAGAAAGATATTGTTTAAAATATTTTGAATTTTTTGTACGTTAAAAATGCGTAATGCAAATTTTTCTTTGCCGGTTTACGCTGAATTTATAAAATAATGGTATAATTCTTAATTGAATCGTACCTTTGCGGTGAATCCCCCATTCATAATTCGTAATTTCTTTACCGAACCCGATTCATTCGGGATATAATTAATAATTTCTCAAACCTCCTCACATATCACCACCGCACAGGCATATTCATCCGTATGCGATATGCTGACAGCAAAATTATGTTTAGAATATTCTGTTTCTTTGGTATGATTTATATAGGGTTTCCCGCGTTCGTCATTCAATATCTCAATGTCCTTCCACCCGAAGTCCTTTGATATACCCGTCCCGATGGATTTCGAATATGCCTCTTTCGACGCAAATCTGCCCGCAAAATGAAGTTCCGGCTTTGAAAATTTTTTGCAGTACTTAATTTCATTTTCCGTCAGAATCCGCTGAAAAAATTTATCACCGTATTTCTCTATGATTCTTTTTATCCTTTTTATATCTATAATGTCTATACCTACGTTCTTCATTTTATTTTGATTTAATAATAAATATTGATTAATTTAACAGAGTTTCATTAAATTTAAAATGATAAAGTATAATTGGCAGCAAAATTTAAAACCCGCTATATTTGCCAGTCGTGCGGTTTTGTGTCTCCGAGATGGATTGGTAAATGCCCGGAATGTAATTCGTGGAATTCACTCACCGAAGAAGTAATCAGCACCGACAAGAAAAAACTTGACAGGGATATCAGCAGAAAGGCTTCGTCTGCGGAAGTTCATCTGATAACTGAAGTAAAAACACAGGGTGAACACCGCTCCATAACCGGTCTTGAGGAATTCGACAGAGTTCTTGGCGGAGGCATTGTAAAAGGATCTGTTATGCTTATTGGCGGTGACCCCGGAATCGGTAAATCAACTTTGATGCTTCAGATTGCCGAAAAACTTAAAGACAAAGTTTTTCTTTACGTCAGCGGTGAGGAATCACCCCTGCAGATTAAAATGCGGGCGGACAGGCTCGGTTTTAAAACCGGAAATTTTTATGTCCTTCCGGAAACTGATGTAGATATTGTTCAGGCGGTAATTCAGGATAGAAATCCGGATTTCGTAGTTATTGATTCGATTCAGACAATGTATCGGAATGAACTCGAAAGTGCACCCGGTACCGTTTCGCAACTAAGAGAATGTACCGCTTTGTTAATTAATATTGCTAAATCATCGGGTATTCCCGTTTTTATTGTGGGTCATATTACAAAAGACGGTTCTATTGCGGGTCCGAAAATTATCGAGCATATGGTTGATGTCGTCCTGCAGTTTGAGGGAGAGAGAACTCACCTTTATCGCATTTTGAGAGGAATAAAAAACAGATTCGGCTCGACAAATGAAATAGGTATTTTTGAAATGACTGAAAGCGGTCTAAGAGAAGTGAAAAACCCGAGTGAAGTATTCCTGTCACAAAGAAACTACGGTGCTTCGGGATGCGTTATTTCTTCGTCAATTGAAGGTACAAGACCTATTCTGATTGAAGTTCAGGCACTCGTTACGGAAACAAGTTTCGGATTCCCGCAACGGACTTCTATGGGATATGACGTTAAAAGACTTAATATTCTTATCGCTGTACTGGAAAAGAAACTCGGATTATATTTGAACAAATATGATATTTTTATTAACATTGCAGGCGGAGTGAAGGTTAATGAGCCCGCTGTTGATTTTGCCATAGCAGCGAGTATCTTCTCCTCTTTAAGAGATATCCCCGTTGATTCGGAAACTGTTCTCGTCGGTGAAGTCGGTCTCGCAGGCGAAATCAGAACAATTTCAGGTATTGACAGGCGAATTAACGAAGCAGATAAACTCGGCTTTAAAAAAATTCTTGTACCGAAAAGTAATCTTAAAGGATTAAATACGGGGAAAAGAAAAATTGAAATTATCGGAGTGGAGAAAATTAAAGATGCAATAAACCTCCTGATTTAAAATTTTATAAAATTAATTATACCAATATGAACAAACCGTTTAGAACTCTTTACCGGCATATAATTGCAGAGGAAAGAAAACACCCCGAAGCGACAGGTCAGTTATCAGACCTGCTGTCCGATATTGCTCTTGCCTGTAAGATGATTTCCCTCGAAGTTAACAGGGCAGGATTGATTGATATTCTGGGATTAACAGGTGAAGTAAATGTCCAGGGAGAAGAAGTTAAGAAACTCGATGAATATGCAAATAATCTCCTTACAAATGTCATGCAGACAGGAGGTCACGCCTGTGCCGTATGCTCGGAAGAAAATGAAGAATTTATTCCTGTCGCTCCTTTGTATGCCGATAGCATCCTTAAAAATAAATATATCTGTCATTTTGACCCTCTCGACGGTTCCTCTAATATTGATGCAAATATTTCAATCGGAACTATTTTCTCGATTTATAAAAGAGTCTCAACGAAAGGCGCCGGTACACTTGAGGATTGTATGCAGTTGGGTATTAAACAGGTTGCTGCCGGTTATGTCGTGTACGGCTCAAGCACTATTATGGTTTATACAGCAGGTGAGGGAGTGCATGGATTTACTCTTGACCCGTCAGTAGGAGAATTCCTGCTCTCTTATGAAAATATGAAAATTCCTCCTAAATCTAAAACTTATTCCGTTAATGAGGGCAACTATGGTAAATGGCAGAACGGAGTTAAAAAATATGTTGATTATATTAAGTCGGAGGATAAAGAAACCGGAAGACCTTATTCATCTAGATATGTCGGTTCCCTCGTGGCGGATTTTCACAGGAATTTGCTGTACGGCGGTATATTTATGTACCCCGCTGATATTAAAAATAAAAACGGAAAATTGAGATTAATGTATGAAGCCAACCCTCTTGCATTTATAGTGGAACAGGCTGGCGGAAAAGCATCAGAAGGGAAAGGAAGAATTCTTGATATTACTCCTCAAAATCTGCATCAAAGAACTCCCCTGTATATCGGAAGTAAAGAAGATGTCGAAATGATTGAAAAATTTATTGCGGAATATCCCGATGACAGATTCTGATTTACTGCGGTTAAAAAGAAATATATACGGCTTGCTCGGAGTCCTGTGCCTGGTTCATTTCCTGCTCGGACTCGATATCAATATCGTAAGCGTGTCTCTGCCTTCCATTGCATCTTATTATAATGTTGACAGTACGGTTGCTTCCAGAATCGTCTGGCTTTACTTTCTTGTGCTTACCTGCCTTCTCCTTGTTTTCGGAAAATTCGGTGATATTAAAGGATTCAGAAAAATATACATCACGGGTATTTTTATCTTTTTGACAGGCTCGTTATTGTCGGGATTATCTCGTGATTTTAATTTATTAACCGCTTCGAGAATTATTCAGGCAGTCGGAGGTGCCGTCCTTTTCGCTCTGTCCCCTGCTGTTATTTCCGCTTTCCTCCCGGAAGAAATGAAGGGAAAAGCGTTCGGAATTAATTATACTTTTGTTGCTCTAGGAGGTGTGGTCGGAAGAGGTCTTAGCGGTATCCTTATTGATAATTTTGGCTGGCAGTCGATATTTTTTCTTAATTTGCCTGCCGGCGTTATTGCAATTATTGCCGGCTTTGCTTTCATCCCTTCGCATCACTTTACTAAGTTAAAAGAAAAATTTGATATAACGGGCTCTGTATTGTTCTTTATTTCACTGCTCTCTCTGCTGACTGCGATAAATATTGTCAATGATGAAGGATTTTTCTCTTATAAAGTTATTACTTTACTTAGTGTTTCTCTTGCCGGATTTTTACTGTTTGTTAAAGTTGAAAATTTAATAAAATTTCCTGTATTTAATCTTTCTCTACTTAAAATACGAAATTTGTCGCTGCACTTGGTTGTTTTTCTTTTTATTTATGTTTATACCAACGGTATGATTTTTGCTTTCCCGTTTTATCTTCAGTATGACAGACTTATATCAAAATCCGAAACCGGATTCCTGATGGCTGTTCCTTCTGTTATGCAGATGATTTTCGGATATATTTCAGGACACCTGTCTGATAAAAGAAACTCTAAATATATAATTCTTACGGGTATATTTTTTACTTTGATTTCTTTTATCGGGTTTGCACTATCTGTCTATGTCAGGAATTATTCATTTCTGATTACTTTACTCATACTATATGGTGCCGCAATTGGTTTCAGTATTCCGTCTAATACAAATGCAATAATGAAATTCGCTCAAGCAGGTCAGAAAGGCAGCCTCGCGAGTTTTATGACTACTGTCATAAGAGCCGGCTCAGCATTGGGGGTGTGCGTGTTCGCCGCCGTGTATTCTTATTACATCCCTCAATCCCCTGCCCCCGTTGACTCAACAGGTTTTCTCTACGTATTCATTTTCGGAGCTCTTGTCTGCCTCACCGCCATCATAATCCTCTCCTTTGCAAAATCTCACGCAAACCCTAAATCCCCTCAAAACACCTCCCTATAATACCTAAACTTATCTTTTGTCCATAATTCATAACCCGGCATAACCGAAACCAATCTTAAAAGTCAATTTATCCCGTTAGGGATTTAATAGCGGCTCCATTTATATCAACATATTCTTTATCCCGTCAGGGATTTAATATTGATTTCTTACGGGAAAGTTTTTCTTGCCATTTTACGCAGAATCTTAAAACTAATTGAATAATTTTTAATTGTATTTAACCCCGTCGGAGTGACACTACTATTTACTGTTTCTTATTACTTATTCGCTATTTATTATTTATTATTTGTCTGTCGGCTTGCCCATTAAATTCAGTCCCCTGAACTCATTAATATTCTCCATCGTTATTCTCACTTTTATAAACGAATAATTATAACTTGTAATTACATCAATATTCTCCAGTACCTTCTGCACCGGATTATCCTTCTGAACCGCACCCGCAGATATCCTGCTCAGCGCTATCATTCCGTTTAACACCTTTGTGAATTCCTCCGCTTTCATTTCATCCGCAAACTCAAACTGAATAGCCGCCTGTAAATTATCGTCCATCTTCGTTGACAGAGCAAATGAATTTATGTTCTGGTAAATGTTTTCGAAATAATTCCTGTCAATATGTGTCGTCGTGTCTTCCGGAATTGTATTCAGTGAATCCGTCAGGTGTATTGAATCTGTACTCAGCGTCTTATCGCCTATGCTGAAATTCATCAATAATCCCCGTATGAAAGTTTTCTGATTCGTTACCATCCATATCGAATTCTTGTAAAGCGTGTTTTCAATGATTTTTATCATCTGCGGATTATCGTTCAATGTTGTTTTTGATGTATCTGTTACGCTTAATGTTTCTTCAATCCTCGACAAATAATTGCTCGCACAAATAACTGAATTTTCATTTAAATAAAAATAAAGGTTTTTTTCTTTGTTTACGTAAATTGTTGTTCCGCTTTGTGTCGGCATTGTTGCGTATGATGAATCGCTTTTTACATACGCATCGAGTTTGTCTTTATTGAATACCCCTCTCAGTATAATCGTGTTTTTTTCGTCCCAGGAATTTGCAAGTATGAATTCATCCAGACCTTCGGAAATGGATGCACCTGTTGATTCTTTGAAAACATTTAATATTCCCCCGAACTCGCTTTCCGCCTTGATGATGGAATCGTTTATTACTGTCTTCCAGAAATTTGTCTTCCGCATATCCTTGAAATTCAGATACATTATGAACTGCGGATGTTTCTGAATTAGTCTGAAATTTTCTCTGACTGTTTCGTGCAGCCTTTCGGGTGCAGGCGTTTTGCCGCAGGAAAATAATCCCGCTGCAGCAAGTAATAAGATTATAAATCTGATTTTCATCTTAATAATCTTTTTTGTTAAAATAATATATCGAAAGAGACAGTATTGTGATTATAAATATTACTGATGTGATTAAAGGCTGATATGCAATAAGTATCCCCTGAGCAGCACTGAATTTTCCCTCAATGATTTCAACTGCCATCGTTCTTAAATCCCACGGTTTCGGCAGCAGGTAATATATGAAATCAAGTATGAATTCAACGGCTTTGTTATTGATTAATGAATATACTCCCTCTCTCAGCGAAAGTAAACCCGTTATAGGGAATAAAAGGAACATATTGAAAATCAATGTAAGTACAGTGCTCTTTGTTATCAGTGCCGTGAAAATTATTAAGGAATATAATACCGCAAATATGAATGTGTACCATAATATGGAAGTAAGAAAAGAAAAATGCCACACTCCTGTTTTAAAGGATATTATCAGCCAGATTATCGTTATCAGATATGTAAGTGCAGAAAACACTATAATTACACCGCCTGCATATTTTCCTAATATAATCTCGCTTCGTGAAACGGGCTTGGATAAAATTAATTCGACGGTTCCTTTTTCTAACATCGAAGGAATAAATGACGATGTCATAACAATAAACAGTGTCATAATGATGAAAAACGGAAACTGTGATATCATCTGTACCTCAAACCATAACACGAAAGTGTTAAAATCAAAATTAGGGTCGTTGCCCATTAACTGCGGCAATACTTCAACAGGGTCAAGATTTATTACGAGCAGCATTATTATTATGACAGCCGAGAATATTACAAAAATTGATAATAAAACTTTCTTTGCAATTGCTTCTTTTATAGTTCCGTATATTAATGATAATATCGGCATGTTAATTCAGATTTTCCTCCTGCCCGATTAAATTTATGAATAAATCTTCAAGTGTGTCTTTTTCCTTTGTAATTGTGTGTATTAATATTTTACTGTCCCTTAAATAGTCTATTACAACGTTTAACGCAATTAAATCCTCAATTAATATTGAAAAATTTGTTTTACTGCTGATAACCGCTTTAAAGTTATTTAATAAACCTGTTAAAATATCATTGCTGATTTCCGATGTCGTGAAATTGTATTTGTTCTTCTGAGTTGTAAGTTCTTCAATGTTGCCTTCTTTGATTAATACTCCCTTGTTCAGAATTGCAACATTGTCGCAGACGAGTTCAACCTCGCTTAATAAATGGGAGTTTACTAATATTGTTTTACCTTCGTGCCTTAAATTGATAAGTATATCTCTGATGTCTTTTCTTCCTATCGGATCAACTCCGTCTGTGGGCTCGTCTAAAAAAATTAATTCGGGTTCGTTTATTAATGCCTGCGCTATTCCCAGCCTCTGAAGCATTCCCTTTGAGAATTTTTTTATTTTGGTTTTCTTCCATTTATCGAGGTCAACAAGTTTCAGATTTAAATCAATTCTATTCTGCAGTTCGATGTTTTTTACTCCGCTTAATTTACCGAGATATACCAGTGATTCATACGCCGTCAGATATTCGGGAAATTTGTGGTTTTCGGGCAAATATCCTACTTTTGAACGGATTTTATGGTCGCTAATTTCTCTCTCAAATAACTTTACTGTCCCGATTGTCGGATGTGTAATTCCAAGCAGTATCTTGACAAGTGTTGTTTTTCCTGCTCCGTTTGGTCCCAATAATCCGAATATTTTTCCTTTTTCTATGCTCAGTGTCAGGTCTTTTAATGCAGTTACCGCAGACTTAGAAAACCTGCCTGAATCAAATATTTTCGTTAAATTTTCGGTTTCTACTATTTTCATTTTCTTTCAGGAAAACAACTTTTTAAATTCTTCAATTTCTTTTTTTGTTGCATATTCCGGTTTTTCACTTCTGAATTTGTCTTCCGGTTTGTTCATTCCTGTCTTCTTTGTATCTTTATTTAAAAAAGATTCCGATTTTATTACTTCGCATCCGCATGCGTTTGCAAGTGATAAAATGTAATTATCGGAACTTACAACCGAAATTGAATTTTTTTCATGATTATCTTCTATAAATCTCCTGATTATCTCATCTGCCGTTAACTTGCCTGAATATATTATGTCGCTCTTTTCGTTGCCAAATCCGTCGAATACAAGTATTATTTTCCCTTCCCTTAACATTCGTGACCTGATCTTTTCATACAGTCCGAGTTGCGCCGATTCCGGGTTTTTGTAAAACAGGCTTTTCAGTTCCGGAATCTTGTGAATTAAATTATTACCGTCTATGATAATAAACTTTTTCATTATGGTCGAATTCTGTTTGGTCTCCTCGCAAAAGGTATTGCCTCACGTATATGCTCCAGATTGCATATCCAGCTGACCATCCTTTCAATTCCAAGGCCGAATCCCGAATGAGGAACACTCCCGTACCTTCTTAAATCAAGATACCACCCGAATTCTTCTTCCGGTAATTCGTGCTGATGAATTCTGTCAAGCAGTAAATTTATGTCGTCCTCTCTCTGTGAACCACCGATGATTTCGCCGAATCCTTCAGGAGCTAAGACATCAACTCCGAGTACTAAATCGGAATTTTCAGGGTCGCGCTTCATGTAAAATGCTTTTGCCGCTGACGGCCAGCGGTGTATTATTACCGGTTTATCGTAATCTTCTACTACGGCTTCTTCGTGAGGTGCTCCGAAATCCTCACCCCAGGGGAATGGCTTTATTTCCTCTTCACCGTTTGTCGTCTTTCTGATTAACGGAATGTCTTTCTTTTTCAGTATTTCTACTGCTTCTGTGTATGTAATTCTCGGGAATGGCTTTTTTACTTTTTCAAGTTTCGTTGTGTCACGCTCGAGGAGTTCCAGTTCTTTTCTCTTGTTTTTTATTACTCGCTGTACTACGTATTCCAGAAAATCCTCAATTAAATTCATGTTGTCGTTCAAATCAAAATATGCCATTTCCGGTTCCATCATCCAGAATTCCGTTATGTGCCTTCTCGTCATTGAATTTTCTGCACGGAATGTCGGTCCGAGTGTGTAAACTTTTCCTAATGCCATGGCTCCTGCTTCGGCATATAATTGCCCGGATTGTGACAAATATGCCTTGCCAAGGTCGAAATAATCAGTCGAAAATAACGTAGATGTCCCTTCACAGGCGTTTGGTGTAAATATCGGTGCATCAAATAATATGAATCCGTTTTCATACATGTAATCCCGTATAGCCTGAATAATTTCGTTCCTTACTCTCATTATTGCTGCTTGTTTCGGCGAACGAAGCCATAAATGTCTCCTGTCCATCAGAAAATCTATGCCGTGCTCTTTGGGAGTGATTGGATATGGTTCGGAAATGTTTACTATTTCAATATTGTTTATTTGTAATTCGTAAACTTCTTCTTTCTTTGGATGTTTTGTTACTTTTCCTGTGACAACTATTGATGATTCCTGCGTCAGACTTTCGAAATCTGTCCATACTTTCTCGGTTACCTCTTTTTTCGACACGACACCCTGCACAATCCCTGAACCGTCTCTTATAATCGGGAACATTAACTTTCCTGCTGACCTGATGTTATATAACCATCCTTTTATTGTAACTTCTTTACCCTCGTATTGCGATATTTTATCTATATATATCCACATAATTTTTCCTTTCCGCCCGTTTTCTTAATTAATTCCGAAAATAGCGAAATAATGAATTTTATTTAATAATATTAAATTTAGTTAATTATATAATGAATTTAAACGGAATTATTCCCTCAGCAGATGGAAATTAAAATCCTATGTTAAGATTTAATATTCCTGTTTTTTTGAATACGGACAACCTCATATAATCCGTCACGTCAAAATCATACAAATTCGCATCTACATAAGCATCTACCGCTGTTATGGCATAGAAAAACAGAAAATATAACAAAAACTGGTCTCTCTGATTTCTGTAAAATTCCCTGAATTCTTTCAGCCTCAAATCCCCGTTTGGGTTCTGGCTCGTCTGCGATGCTGCGTATAAATCCCTGTAATCCAGAAAATCACCGTGATTTTTTATTATAATGTAACCTAAATATCCCCCTAATCCGACTACTACCGGTACTTTCCAGTAAGATTCGTTGTAAAATTGTCCTAACCCCGGCAGTATAGCAGAATATAAAACCGCTTTCCAGGGATTTTTCTTCATCTCAAATTTAACAACCGTGTCATTCTTATTTTTCATGGTGTCAAAATTTGCAATCTCATTTAATAAATCTCTTTTGCTAAAACTTTTTTGTCCGTATTCTGATAGAAATCCATCATTATACAATTTTGTTTTTACAGGTATTTGTTTGAGATTAATAT
>CAYWMV010000013.1:21956-27309 GCA_964459055.1 uncultured Ignavibacteriaceae bacterium
TTCTTGTTGCTGCTGCTGATTATCGGGAGAAGTCTGCGGAACAGTCTGCGGAATTGTCTGCTGCTGTACCGGAGGTGTATCGCCCTGCAGAAAACTGTCGGTTGTTGCCGTTCTTTTGCTGATGTATATGTTCAGAATCAGACATACAAGCATGAAAACAATAGCAAGTGTAATTGTGGATTTCTGCAGGAAATCCGACGTTCGCCTTGCGCCAAACATGGTCGTTACCTGAGAGCCGCCGAAAGCGCCGGCTAATCCGCCGCCTTTCGAAGACTGCATTAATACAACCACAATAAGCAAGATGCTTATAATAACTAAAAATACAACTATAAATGTAATCATAATCAATTAATATAATATATAATCATTTTTATTTCAAACCAATTAATCTGCCGGTAAAATCTGCCCCGTAACCTCTCCAAAACCTATTCTTAATTCGCCTTTTTCACAATAACCCTTTATAATAACAATATCATAGTCTTCGAGAAATTTTCTTTCCTCCCCGTTCTGCAGTTTTATTGGTTCTGTTCCCTTCCAGTTTAATTCAAGCAAGGAGCCGAAACTGAATTTATCTGGACCAGATATTGTTCCCGATGCAAGTAAATCACCGGTCCTCATATTGCATCCATTTACTGTATGATGCGCAAGTTGCTGATAAACATTCCAGTATAAATATTTAAAATTAGATTTCGCTATCAGTTCCGGTTCATTCATTTTTTGTGTCTTAAGATAAACGTCAAGGTTTATATCATAAGTCGGATTGCCTTTAGTTTTAAGGTAATCCAGGGGTTCCGGACTCTGAACAGGACCTTCTGTTCTGAAAGGCTCAAGGGCTTCAGGAGTGATTATCCAGGGCGAAATTGATGTAGCAAAATTTTTTCCTAAAAAAGGACCTAAAGGCACATATTCCCACTTCTGAATATCTCTTGCACTCCAGTCATTAACGAGTGTAAATCCAAAAATATGATTCCCTGCATCACTTATGTTTACGGAATTTCCTAAAATATTTCCTTTTGAGATAAAAAATCCCATTTCAAGTTCTATATCAAGCTGTCCTGACTGACTGAAAACCGAAGGTTTATTATCATCAGGTTTAATTTGCCCGTATGGCCGTTTTACAGGTGTATCGGATACAATAACCGAACTTGCCCTCCCGTGATATGCAACGGGTAAGTGCAGCCAGTTAGGCATAAGTGCGTTATCTTTGCCCCTGAACATAATGCCTACATTAGTGGCATGTTCCCGTGAAGAATAAAAATCCGTATAATCCCCGATGTTAACAGGCATTAACATTTTAATTTCCTTCTGTCTGAAGAATACATTTTTTCTTATTTCTTCATTGCCCTGAAGTTCAAAATTATTTTCCGATAACAAATCCCGGATTCTATTTCTTGTTTTAATTCTAATTTCATTTCCTGATGACATAAAATCGTTCAATACCAAACCGTTAAATAACTTTTTACCAAAATTAATCAGTCCTGATTCTTCCAGATTTTTCAAATCTAAAACATACTCACCGATTGCAGAGCAGATGTGCGGATTTTTTGTCTTCGGATTTTCAAATACTCCGAGAGGAATGTTATCTAATGTAAAATCGCTATCCTTTTTGATATCAATGAAAGATTTCATACGTTATAAAAGTTTAAGTTTTCTTAAATCTTCCCTCGGCTCATCAAAACTGCAACTGCCGAAAGATATAAAATAATCTCTTCTGAAATTGTGAATTTCTTCGAATGACAATTCGTTATCCGCGCGGGTAAGTTTATCCCCGAAAAAGAAATTTTCAGGATTCTCATCCGTAATGATATTAACAAGTTCATTTTCATTGAGACTATATTTAACTGCAAACATACCTGCAGTGAAGATATTTATAAAGCCGTACATTTTTGTATTTACTTTTGAATTAAAATGAGTGAACGGATGATGAAGTCCTGCGGTTGCCTTAATGGGTATCTTATTTTCTGCACAGGACTTAATAACTGAAGCAACAATTTCCGGAGCGGGATATGAATCCGGCGTCACACCTCCTGTCCTTAATTTATATCCGGCATTTATTTTTTTATCCCTTAATCTTTGTATTTCTTCCGTTAAACTATAGTCGGGATTTGAATTACTCTCAATAAAAATCTCAATGTCTTTATTTATTTCATTTTTAATGAACTGAATTTTGTCAAAAAGACTGTTTAAATTTACCCCCGGTTTTACTTCCAAAGCAGTAATACAGATTTTGTTTCCTGAATTCTTAAATCTGATTATATTTTCGAAGTCTGTTTTTGTATCTGATATTATTACCGAATAAAAACCGTTAACATTTAATATTTTTTCATTTAATTCAGGAGGAACCGAATTTATAAGCCGGGCAGGGATAATAAATTTTGAAATCATCCAGGAATCGGACGAATGTAAATATTTATCGTAACTGATTAATGCCTCATTCAGACTTAGTTCTGCTGGCGGGAATAATCCTGCATAATCTATTATGCCGTACATAAATTCATATATTGCCTTTTTCATATTAATCTTAAACACATTAGATAATAATAAAATTCTTACGGGGATTTACTCTATAATAGAAAGAAGTCTTCTTTAATATTTCTTTCAGAAAAATGTTTTGGTAAAGTAATTATTTTAGAACAACTAATTTCTGTACAGGTGTTTCCTTCTTTCCGTCACCCTCCACAACGAGTTTGTATAAATAAACACCATTGGCAATTAACTCCCCGTCTTCATCCCGTCCGTCCCATCTTACCTGATTAAATCCTATGTTAACGGGTGAGTTTATTGTTTTTATCAACTTCCCCGAAACTGTATAAATCTTGATTTTACAATCAATTACTAAATTACCCGCAATGGTAAACATAAATACGGTTTCGCTGTTCATCGGATTAGGATAATTGTAAAAGTCCTTTACAAAAAATTCATTTGATACCAGAACGTTATATTTCAGGGAATCAAATCCCGTTTCGTAACCGAATCTTGAAAGAACTTTTATCTCATTCTCACCTTCCTGAAGTTCAGGATAAATCACAAATGAATTACTGCTTTCGTATTGCTTTCTCTTGGCGTCATTTTGTTCACCTCTCGTGACCTTCTTATCAACAACGTCAGATTGGGTTACCGGCTTAGTAACCGGAGCATTAAACTGATACAGCTTATTATTAATCAGTATCCTGAATAAACTCGTATCTGCGAAATTAACCGGTAATACATCTTTACCCGTATATTTAACACTAATCTCGGGATTCCTCTTTACATACTCCCCTCCGAGTATCTTAATACCGTCTGCAAAAAGATCGAGAGTTCCAACAGCTAATGTACTTTTAACGAGAACATCTGTATTGATAGTATTATTATAATAGTATAAATCGTTCTGTTGTCCTAGGGGTGAAACTTCAGCAAACACAGAAATATATTCGTCTTTCTTTCTTAAAGGAGGTAAATAATTACTTAATTTAATATAATTCTTGTATGACTTCATACTATCAACTTTTAAAGTTGAATAGTTTGTATCTGATTGCAGCAGAATTTTAATGTTATCTCTTAATAGGTAAGTATTCGTTACCGTTCCGTAACAACTTTTAAAACCAACGTTATAATATCTAAAACTAATCCCAAGACTATCTTTATCAAATATGATTGAATCTGATCTTATCATTGAACTGTAATCAATTGCAAGTTCACAAGGCGGAACATAATTAAATGTAATTGATTTCAGTATCGGAGACGGAATACCGCCGTATGGAATGTTATCAGGTATCATTCCTCCCGCAGTATCTATTGAGAGTTTTGCTATAAGTTTTAAATTTGGATATGTATATGCATTTATAGTATCCAGATTAATAAGATTGTTATTTGTCAGATTCTGATACAGTAGTTGTTCAGTGTTATCTCTCTTAATTCCCAAAACATCAAATTTTACAGCAGTCTGCGGAAATAATTGCTGATCCCACAAAAATGATTTGTAATACTGGGAATTTTCATTTTTAATTTTTAAAGTTCCAAAATTACTTAAAAAATCAGGTTCAGATAAAATTATGGAAGGAAATGCATCCCATCCACCCCCCGGATAATATATATATTTCTCTTTAACTGTTTGTGAAGTGAAATTCAATTTTCCTAAAAAACTCCACGTACTATACCATCCAAAAGAACCGACTGAATCTACGAGCGTACTGCCAAACATTCTGAACATATTTTTAGCGTCATTGTTCATAGTAATTCCATTGCTTATAGCAAATGCCTTACAAGCCATTAAAAAATGAGTTGTGTCAAATGTATTAATATAATTAATAATAGAATCATTATAAGAAACATTATTCATAGGGAAATATTTCAGATCTTTTATGAATCCATTCGTTCTCGATATTTTATATAAATATAAACCTGGATTCAGTAACTGAAAATTATTGTTTCCGATTGTAATCATGGATGGTGACCAAGGAAATATTGTTTGCGATCGAGAGTAAAGATAACCTTTCGTATAGCCAATTTTAGTATTAAAATTTTCAGAACTAATAAATGACTTTTCATCATTAAGATATTGATTTTTATTATACTTATAAACAGAAACTAAGCTGTCAATACTACTTTCAACTTTATTAAATTGATATATCGTATTTTCTAAACGGAAAGTTCTTAATTGAGACCATTTTGATGTATCCTGATTAATAATAGTACGTGTTCGCCAGAAATAAACACTTTCGGAATTATTCGGTAATAATTTTATTTTAAATTCTGATTTTACTCCAACCGGATTGCTTTTAAAATGGGTTTGTAACGATGAACTGCTAAAATTTATATTTGTATCAATCTGCAAAATTATTTGTGAAGGGATATTACCTTTTAAGGTTGGATTAATACCTGAAAACATTACAGTGTCAGTAATAATTTTTTGATGGTTAACCGGTGATATCGGATAAAACATTGTATTAGAGAAAGGAATTGCAAATTCTATTGTATTGTTGTTTTTATTTTCTTTTGTATTCCAGTTATCCGGGTCAAGTTGTACTTTTAGTTTATAAATTCCAACAGAATCTAACTTGAAATTTACCGTCAAAGTATCAATAAATCCAAAATTTCTCACTATAATATCTTGAGTTTTATAAATGACGTTGTTCCTATATAAAAGAAACTTAGTTTTCATTGAATCAGAATATAATCCTAAATTTCTTGGAAAGACTGAAATATTAATGTTTTCATTTAAAAAATTATTTGGATTTGATTGTTTATAGTCATTTAAAGTAATCTGATATTCAGGATATTTGGGAAGTATTAGTTTGGTTGCAGGGTCCACAATCAAACTATAACAATTAATTGTATTTCTTACATGGAAACTTATGGAATCAGATGACAT
>CAYWMV010000014.1:0-26561 GCA_964459055.1 uncultured Ignavibacteriaceae bacterium
GCGGGTGTTCCTTATAAGACTCAGGAAAAAGTTAACCATATAATAAAAACGATGTATGACGACGCTCCTGACGGTCTGTGCGGAAATGACGACTGCGGACAAATGTCGGCTTGGTACATTTTCAGTGCTCTTGGATTCTATCCTGTTTGTCCGGGCAGTAATGAATACGTGTTCGGAACCCCGTTTCTTAATAAAGCGACAATCAATCTTGAAAACGGTAACAAATTTGTAATCGAAGCAGAAAACATTTCCGAAAAAAATTTTTATATACAAAAGATATTTTTAAACGGTAAGGAGTATAAAAAAACATTTATCAGGCACAAGGATATAATAAACGGAGGTTCTTTAAAATACTTAATGGATTCAAAACCGAATTATGAGTTTGGAAGAAATCCGGAATCAAAACCATATTCAATGTCACGCGATTGACTGACCGGTCTGATAATAAATTATCTGATAAGAAACATAATAAATGTTTTTTGGAACTTATTTTAGCATAGAGTTATTTAAATAAAAAGAATATTATTACAAAGAGTTAAGTTTAAATTAAAAATAATATATGAAAAAACTAGTATTTATTGTTATAATCCTGATTTTTTACGGAAATTTATTCCCGCAGACTGTAAGGGAAAATCCGTTCTTAAAAGCCGAAAACGAGGAATTTCCTCAATATGATATGCGTTATGACAAACCGACAGGAACTTATGTATATTCATATTACGATACCACTTTAAAAAAATCAATGTTTTTAAGTAACAAAGGTAATTCGAAATACTACGATTACTGCGGTGCATATAATGTTCAGTTTAACAGCAAAGGAGATTATTTCGGGACGGGTAGTACATTTGCGGAAGATTATTCTAACGATAAAACACATTTAATTTCAAACGGAATTGAACTGCGGGCATACAGTTACATTGACCAGTTAATCATTAAAAATGATATATTATATGTTATTGCAAAAAATGATAACAAATCTGTTTTTGTCAAATATAATACAATTAAAAAGAAATTCGAGTACGAAAAAATTTACGATGAAATAAATCTTGTTTCAATACCAGAAGAACAGTACGGTGAGCCTTATTTTGAACTGGGATTTAACAAAGACGGAAAAGAGTATTTTGCCGCGAAAGATAATAACAAACAGTTTCTTGTTATAGGCGGCATAGAACAGGAAAAATTTGACGAAATTAATCCCTATGGCGTAACATTAGACAGAGAAGGAGAAATTACTTACATTGCCACAAGAATTTCGGATGGATTCAGAGAATCATTTGTAATTCAGGGAACTAAAAGATACAGGTCATTCCCGTCAATCGTTGAGTTTATAAAATTTACAAAAGATAATCTTCCCGTTTACGGGATAAGCAACGACACAACATACAGTTATTTTTCAAAGCAATACGTAACGGGCAACACACCCGGAAAATCATACAATGCGGGTGTCTGGGGCTTAGATAATACTCCTTCCGGGAAAATATTTTATATCGCTTCGGATTCTACGCCGGAGGGTAAATTATCCAGCAGGATTGTCGTTGACGGAATTGAAGGAAAGTCTTACGACGCAGTATATAATGTCAGGTTTGACAATAAAGACAAGCCTGTTTTTATAATATTGAGAAATCAAATGGAAGTTCTCGTATATAATAATGAAGAAATCGGAACCGAATATAATTATATTTTCGGGTTATCAATTTCTCCGGAAGGCAATATCGGTTATATTGGCACCATAAGCGGTGATGAGGATGCAAAAATACCCGAAAGATATTTTGTTGTAATCGATGGGAAAAGACACGGTCCTTTTCTTTCGGTTCCTTTCGGTTTGATGGAAGGATTTTTCGAGGCGATTACATTTAATGAATCGGGAAATTATGCGTTTGCTGCAACGGATGAAAAATCCAAAACTTATGATGACCAGAAGTTCACCGTTTATTCGAATAAATTTAATGCACCCGGCAGTTATAATTATGTTAATGAAATAATTTCATATAATGATGATTTTTATTATTCCACTTCTTCGGAATTGAACGAGTCGGTTACGGAATATAATATATTTAAAAATGACAGAAAAATTGCCGGCGGTTATACTGCTCTTATGGATTATAAACTTAATAAAGAAAACGGTATTATAACTTTCATAGGCGTGAAAAATGATGTGTATGTTTACGTAGAGATTGAGTTGTAATATTTAAACTGCAGGACTTAATTCGCAGTTATTTTTCTTATTATGTCCTGCATTTCTTTCGGTTTCCGCCCGCAGGTTAAAAATTGAATTTTCTGTATAATTTCCTTTTCCCGCCTGCATACTTTATAACGCTTAAAATATTACAAATTTATTTTTCGTTTTTTATTCCATTTTCCATTTATTTCTACAATATTTTCTCGCTATATTATTGAATATCTTTTAACCAAATTTGTTAATATGAAAAAACAACTTTCATTGATTTCGATTGTAATTATTTCTCTGTTTTTCATTCAGGATTTTGTGTCTGCCTGCACTAATCTGCTCGTTACTAAGGGTGCATCGAAGGACGGCTCTACGATGATTTCGTACACGGCAGATTCGCATACACTTTACGGTGAATTATATCACTGGCCTGCTGCGGATTATTCTCCCGGTACTATGCTCAAGATTTTTGAATGGGATACCGGCGAATACAAAGGCGAAATTCCTCAGGTTGCCCATACATATAATGTTATAGGAAATATGAATGAACATCAGCTTGCAATCGGAGAAACCACATACGGAGGAAGGGAAGAACTTCATAATCCTTCGGGAATAATGGATTACGGAAGTCTGATATACATAGCACTGCAAAGAGCAAAAACCGCAAGGGAAGCGATTAATGTTATTGCAGACCTTATGGAAAATTACGGTTATTGCAGTGAAGGAGAATCATTTTCAATTTCAGACCCGAATGAAGTCTGGATTATGGAAATAATCGGTAAAGGTCCGGATAAAAAAGGTGCGGTATGGGTTGCAAGAAGAATCCCGGACGGTTATATCTGCGGTCACGCAAATCAGTCAAGAATACAGACTTTCCCTCTGAATGACCCTGACAACTGTCTTTATGAAAAAGACGTGATTAATCTGGCAAGGGAAAAAGGATGGTTTAACGGAAAAGATGAAGAATTTTCATTCTCTGACACTTATAATCCCGTGGATTTCGGAGGAGCAAGATTTTGTGAAGCAAGGGTCTGGGCAATGTTTAACAGAGTTAAAAAAGGATTCGGCGAGCAATATCTGGATTATGCTATGGGAAAAAATCTGAAAAACAGAATGCCGCTGTGGATTAAACCCGATGAAAAAATATCCCTTTATGAGGCAATGGAATTAATGAGAGACCATTACGAAAATACTCCTATGGATATGAATAATGATGTTGGTGCCGGTCCATATAAAGTTCCGATTAGATGGCGTCCGATGACGTGGAAAATCAATAAAGACGATAAGGTAACATATCTGCACGAAAGAGCTACTTCCACTCAGCAAACCGGTTTTTCTTTTGTAACTCAGTCGCGTTCCTGGCTTCCTGACGCTGTTGGCGGAATATTCTGGTTCGGAGTGGATGATACTTATACCACTGTTTACACACCGATGTACACTTCCATTATCGAAACACCTTCGAATTTCGCCGCAGGGAACGGCTCAATGATGGAATTTTCCGATAGCGCCGCTTTCTGGATTTTTAATCAGGTGTCAAATTTTGCTTACACCAGATGGATTGATATGATTCCTGAAATAAGGGATTTGCAAAGAGAACTTGAAATGTCTTATATAAATAATTCCGCAAATATTGACGAAAAAGCGGTTGAACTTTATAATCAAAATCCGGAACTCGCAGTAAAATTCCTGACGGAATATTCTGTTTCTAAAGGTTCTCAGACATTTTCTGCCTGGAAAAAATTATATGCACATTTGTTTACAAAGTTTATGGACGGGAACATAAAAACTGTTGACCCGGATAAGAAATTCCCCACGGTAAAGCAACCGGGATATGGTACTGAATGGTACAAATTGATTGTTAAAGAAACAGGTGACAGATTCAAAGTAATAGGTGAACCAGGACATTGATGCTTGTTTAACAATAACAGGTTTGAACAAAACAAAGCCTTCCGAAATACATTCGGAAGGCTTTGTTCTTTTATAATAAAAAACCCGGTGTTTTTCACCGGGGTCTGGAGGTTATGAGATACATTAATTTTAACTTCTCATTTCTTTGTTTTCACTCTTTTTGAAAGTATTTCCCTTTATAAATTTTTGTTCCTCAGTATAATAAATATAATAATTTCTTAACTTAAAAAGTTCCGCTGAAGGTTAATAAATTTTGTTGATTAAGATATAATATTATGAAATAATATTATTTTCTAATTGATAATGTATGTCCGGATATACAGTATATTTACTTGAAAATATTTGCTCAAATAATAAAAATAAGGAGGACTATTACTGTTTTTTCGTGATTTAAAACAATCTTTAAAAATTATTTTAATATTCATTTATCTGCTTTTCTTTTGTCTTGGTAATTTTAATAATTACCTTGTCGCCGTCTCTGTCAATTTCAACTTCGTTTTCATTTTCAATAACACCGTCTTCTTTCAGAGATTCGATTATTTCACCATCTGTCATGTTCTTGAAATCCCTGTATTTCATGCATTTGATTCTGATATCCTTGTGCAATTCACCTTTCATTTTGTGCATTCTTGTTTTAAGTGAATCCTTCATAGTCTGCATATTATCGGAAATGACTATTCTCATTTTCTTCATATTGTGTTTAAGTGAATCAAGGACTTCTTTTTTTATTACCATTATAATTTTTTTCGTATCAAGGCTGTCTTTCAACTTATTGAGTTCAATGTCAAGGTTTTCCAGTTCGAAGTCCAGATTATCCAGTTCAATATCAAGGGAATCAAGATATAAACCCGGTCCCTCAAGACCTTCAAAATTAATTGAATCCAGCATGATATCTATATTATCTAATTCTTTAAATTCAAAATCAATTGTATCAAGCGCAGTAAGGAAATCTTCATTCAGAACATCCTGTATGATTGAATCTATTTTGATATATATCTCCACTTCATCGGAATCATTAAAGTTAGATAATGTGAAATTTTTTGTTTCTCCTTTCATTGAAATCGCAAAAATTATTAAGGCAGCTGTTATAAAGAAAACCGGGATAATGAATATTGATTTTTTCATATAGTTATAAATTTTATTATTCTTTTTTGTGTTCAGGTTCTTCCAAATCGGGAATCTCTACATCAGGAATCTCAACATCGGGAATCTCTACATCAGGAATCTCTACATCGGGAATCTCTACATCGGGAATCTCTACATCGGGAATCTCTATGTCGGGTATCTCCTGTTTGTTTTTTCTTAACTCAATACTGTTTTTCACTTCTTCTTTTATTTTTTCTTTAATATCTTCTTTCAGTTTCTTTTTCATTTTTTCAACATCATTTTTTTCCAGTCCTTCGAAGTCAAATTCAAAATTGAAATCAGAAGGGATGTTAAATATTTCTTCTCCGTTGTATATAATGACTCCGTCAGGATTGACAATTATTTTCTGTCCGTCTTCCTCAACAATAATTTCGTTGTTGTCGGGATTAATTTTAATGTTGTTATTCCGGTTATACCTGAGATTATCAAAATCCCTGAATCTTTCGAGTTTCCTGTTAAGTAATTCCTGGTTATCCTGAAGTTTTTCCATTTGAATTTTTATTTTTGCATCTTCCTTTGAGATTTCCCTGTTCGCATTTTCAATTTCTATTCTTATCATTTTATTCAGTTTCTTTAAAGAATCTTTATGAATGACTAAATTTTCCGGAATTACTATTTTAAATTTACCTCCGTTATTGACCGGATTCACGGTAAAAATGAAATCATTCAGTCCGGCATTTATGAACTGATTTTGTATTTGTTTTTCAAATTCCTTTTCGTTTACAATTTTATCGCTTTCATCAATATCGAAAATGTTATCCAGTGCTACGGAATACATCGGGACCTCCATAGCGGCGGCTATGGGCATTACCTGCACTGTACTGAACGCTTTTATGCTTTCAATATCGGATTTTTTTAGTGCAATGTCCTTTTCTACTGAATCTTTTAACAATATTCTATATTCATATAATTTATGTCCTGCAGAATCTTTTTCCTGAACTGTAATTGATGATTTATCAACCCAGTTCATTCTTTCCAGTTGTTCATTAACTTCAATCACCTTATCTACCGGTGCGGTAAATTTGACAACGTAACCTACGGTTTTATTTTTTGTTACCGGATAATTTCCTAAAGAAACAAGCAGTAATAAACCGAGTACTGCTGCAACTTTAACTTTGTTCATCGAAATTATCTGCAGGATTTTCCCGCCCGTTTTATTTTTTGATTTTGGCTGAATTTTCATCCGGGTGTAGGTCAGCCAGGATGACATTCGCTCGAATGTATCTTCTGCTCTTCTGTTTTTGAATTCCTGCCAGTATTTATCGGTATTGTCACTCATTATTTCCTGATTCGACTTCCGAAACAAGTCTGATTGTTTCATTTGTTAAACCTCCTCCGGAATTTTTTTCTGAATTTGTTTTAAAATGTTTTCCGCTTTCAATTTTCGTAATATAATTTCTCAGTTTTTCTCTTCCTCTTGCCAGCCTTGCCTTTATGCAAGAAATACTCTTTTCCTTCTGAATACTCATTATTTCTTCAATGGAAAATCCCGCAAGTTCATAAAGTAAAATTGCTGTTTTCTCCTTAGGTTTAAGTTTTGAAAGCGCGAGTAATAGTATTTCGGATAATTCTCCTGTCCCGTTGTCACCGTATAATCTTGGCATAGAAGGTACTTCACAATCGCTGTCTATTGAAATAAATTTTGTTAAAAAAAATTTTCTTACTGATGTATAATATTCATTTGTAATGATTGTGAAAAGCCAGAATTTAAATTTTTTATCATCTCTTAAATCTTCAAATTTCTCTATTGCCTTCAGCAGTGAATGCTGTATCAGATCCTCTGCGCACTCTGTTTTACCTTTCCGGCAAAGTGCTTTACAGAATTTTAGAGCAGCATTATAGTGGGGTTTCAGCAATGTTAAAAATTCATTTGTATCTCTTGACATATTTAATTAAAGGTTTCTATAAGATAAGACGAATATTTTATATAAAAAGTTACAAAATTTTTGTGTAAAATCTGTATAAAGTGTTCAAAATGAAATAAATATTGCGGAATATCATTACCGGAGATGATAATTTTTGTTAATTTTCATTTTTATTTCCGATTAAGAAGTTCGGGGATTTCTTTATTTATGAAAATAGAATCAGGGCTGCTGAGAAAAACAACCCTGATTTAGTAAAGTAAGTGAGGATTTCAAAAAAAGTTATAATATTTTTTAAGCGGGCTGCCCTTGGGGTGGGCAACCCTGTGTTAGTAAAGAAAGGGAGGGATTCTTTAAACTCTTCTCCTCTTTTAAGCGGGCTGCCCTTGGGGTGAGCAGCCCTGTGTTAGTAAAGAAAGGGAGGGATTCTATAAAACTCTCTTCTTTTTAAGCGGGCTGCCCTTGGGTGAGCAGCCCTGTGTTAGTAAAGAAAGGGAGGGATTCTTTATTTTAAAATCGTCATAACCTTTCTGTCGGAAAAACTTCCTGCCGTAATCTCGTAATAATATATTCCTGACGGAAGACTTTCATTTTTAAACTCTATTTCGTGCATCCCTGACCTTTTAAAACCACTGTATATGTCTGCGACCTCCCTGCCGCTCGTATCTGATATTTTTAAAGTTACAAATTCTTCGTAAGGTATCTCAAATAATATTTTAGTTACATTACTGAACGGATTCGGAAAATTTTGTGATAAAACATACCTCCTCGGCTTGTTTATTGATATTTGCTCGTTTAAACTGATATATCTGAAATTTCCTTCTTTATCTATTTGTTTTAACCTGTATTTATAATTACCCGGATTAAGGTTATAATCGGTATATTCATAAATTTGTCCGTTGTATGAAGGAACAAATCCGATTCGCTCCCATTCACCGCCTAAATCCCGTTCAATTTCAAATCCATAATTTTCTCTTTCAATAGGGGTTTTCCACTTTAATCTGATGTTATTATTAAAGATCATATAAATAAAGTAATCCACTTCGACTGAATAAATACTGTTTGATTTAATTCTTTTGTCGTTTGATACGTCAATTATGTCGCTATTTTTGTAATCTTTATTCAAATTTATACATACTTTATTTACTTATTAATATATTTGCAAATAGTGTGCCAAAAAAAATTAATCAAATATAATATTTTCTCATAACCGTTAGTTCGATAATATAGTATTTATACTATACTTGTAATGTATAGACTATAAATCATGTCTATATGTTCAGGAATTAAATAAAATTTTTTTTAGGTAGTTATTTGTGAATAAATATTATGAAGAAATAGAAAAAATGTATAAAATTTTTATAGTCTTCAGACTTCTTTGAAATAAAAAATAGTCTTAGAAGATTTAAAGTGGTTTTTAAAAAGTTTTTCTGTAAAATTTCCAGTTTGTGAGGTTTTTCGCACCGAATTTTTCGTAGAATCTCAATGCGTTGACGTTCCAGTCGAGTACCATAAGTTCGAGCCGTCCGCATTTTTTTGATTTGGCAATTTTAATAAGTTCACTGAACATTTTTTTGCCAATTCCGCTTCTTCTGTATTTTTCTGAAATGTAAATATCTTCAAGATATAATGTCGGTTTGGCAAGAAATGTAGAGAAAGTAAAGAAATAAAAAGCATATCCAATCATTTCTCTTTCTTTTTCCGCGATTAAAACCTTAATTCCTGATTTCTTGGAAAACACGGCATCCAATAATCTCTTTTGTGACTGTTTCGAAGGAGGTTTTAGTTTTTCAAATCGGGCAAGTTCTGTAATTAGCCTGATTAACTCAGCTGAATCATTTTTTTTGATACTTCTGATGTTTGTTTTCATATTGTGATTAGAATGTTAAACTTAAACCTGTTTTGAATGTGTTTATATTCAGAGACGATTCTCCTCCGAAAGGCCAGTTCATTTGCTGCGACCTGAGATGATATATTCCGTAAGAATAGGCATTTCTGAGAATAAAATAAACAACCGAACCCGCAACAGGATTCTCCCGTAATACTTTTCTCACGAATTCATCAATTAAACCGTAACCTGCTTCTTCGATTATTATACTGCCGAGATTTTTCCACACCATAAACCTCTGGTAAATATTTGTTCTTTCATATCCCATATGAACCGCCAGCATATTACCGAATTTTAAATTGAATCCTCCTTCAAAAGTTGTACCGAATCTGAATGATTTATTGAACATTTTAAATCTCTCATTATCATATATCATTCCGGAATCAGGAAATTGTTTTAGATTAAGTTTAGACCAGTCGTATGAATTCAAACTGTATGGTAAAACCAAAAATTTTTCATTACCAAGAGGATAACCTTCTTTTTTTCCGAATCCGAACCTCCACATTTCATAATTCAGTCCGTTTTCTTTTTCATCTCTTGTATCAATCTGATTTGAATATGCTCCTATTCTGACGAAACTGTATAAATATTTTTCCCATTTGCTTTGCCCGTAAAATCTAATTTTTGAAGAATAACCGAGTTTTATTTCCCCTGATGATGAATTCTGAAAATCCGAAATTATTCCGTCAATTCCTGCATCTGAGATGCCGTATGATAATTCGATTGCCGGTCTCTTGTATCTCCAGAAGTCCCTGTACCAGTAACTATCCTTATCTCCGTTTTTTTCCTGACCGAATCCGTCAGAAAAAGTAAATATGACCGCTATAAGCAGCATGAGTGTAGTAAAAATTTTCATATATATTATATTTTACTTATTATACTTAAATTATCCGCTAAATGTTACAGACAAAAACAAAATCTCTGCTAAAAAAATTAATGTTTTAGTTTAATATCAATCAGTTGTTTAATATCCTGAACAGGTTTCATATTTTTAACTTCAATCCGAATTCCCCGCCCTTCCACATATACTCTCGCATTTTTCAGATTTTCCTTAATGTCAGCGGAAATTTTACTTTCTAAAATTTCCTTGTATGCTTTATCACCGAACATAAACGCAGTTATAAAATATCCTTTTTTCGGGGTCATGTAAATTATTGCGCGTTTTTTATCCTTCAAACGGAAACCCCATCCGTAATTTTTACCTGAAAATTTCCATTCCTCTGCAGCATCCGGGTATCTTTCTAAAACAAATTCTTTAATTTCTTCCCATAATTTATACGTTATACCCAGTTCTTTCACTACCGATGATTCAGCCGGAACAGACGATTTATTATCGAAAACACTTAATGCCATATTTTTTTCTGTAAAATTAGCAATTTCCGGATTAAAATTTAACACATATCCTTTAGAAAAGTATAGATAAAACGGAACTTTATTACTGATTTATCGGTATTATGATTACAAGAATGATTAATTCTGAAATGATTAGTAAAACAAAAACATACAGCATAAACACGGTTAAATTATTAATATTTTCATTAATAATTGTTTTCCTGTTTCACCCTTTGTCTGTAACACATGGACAGGTATGCAGTCCGGAAGAAAAAAACACGGAATGCAATAAATGCTGCTGCTGTTCGGAAAATAATGAATGCTGTTGTGAAGCCGAAACCGATTCGGAAAAAAGCAGTGAAATCCTGTGTGTCTGTAAATTTAGCACTTCGGAACCCGCCGAAGAACAAAAAAGTCCTGTTAATCTAAATACTAATTTACAGAAACTCTTCGCAGGATTTAAATCCGACATACCGGTTAAGTCAATAGAATCGGATAATAACGAAAGTTTAAATGTCATTTCAATTAAATCCAATACTTCCGCATTAAAATCAGAAATTTACCTCGAAATATCCAGCCTTAGAATTTAGACATACTCTTATAAATGCTCCTTTCTTATTGTCCTGAACAGGAGCAATTTAATCAGTTATTAGCATTAAAATATTTATTTATTAATTTAAAAAAACCAATATGAAAAATAAAATCATAATGACAGCAATAATGTTGATATTCTCGTTATTGTTTATAAATAATTTAACCTTCAGTTATAATACTGACGACCCGAAATGCAAATACGAAAACTGCAAATGCCCTGATTGCAAATGCGGTGAAAATTGTACAGGCAACTGCGAAAATTGTCAGGGATGTAAAGACGGCAAATGTGATATGAACGGAAAATCTTCCGGCGAAATCAAAAGCGGAAAATGCGAAATGAGCAATTCAAACACGGGAGAAATTAAGGAAAGATGCTGCACAAAAAGTTCAGGTCAGCCAAAAGTAAAAAACACAGGAGAAGCACAGGGTACTAACGACTCAACTAAAATTTGCCCTGTCTCAGGTGACCAAATCGGAGAAGGCGAAGGCGTAACTTTAACCTATCTTGGTAAAACATATACCGTAGGATGCGAAAACTGCCTCGCAAAATTCAAAGCGGAACCTCTGAACTACATAAAAGAAGAATTACTTTGTCCCGTTATGGGTGAACCAATTGATAAGGAAATATCAACAGTATATAATGGAACAAAATATTATTTTTGCTGCAGTCCCTGCATAAAGAAATTCAACAAAAATCCCGAAAAATACATGCAGGGTTATCAGGGTGATTAAAACTTAATAATGGTAAATCTTGTTATTAAAGGTGTAGGCAGTAATGCTTACACCTTTTTTATTTGAAAAAATATAAATGTATGGAGACTTTAAAATTCAAGACCACCGTAAATTGTTACCACTGTCTTTCAAAAATCACGCCTTTCCTGAACACGATAAAAGAAATTTCCGATTGGAGTGTCGATTTAGCCGATCCTGATAAAATACTGTCTGTTACCGGTGAAAATCTGGACAACAAAAAAATTACTGATGCATTAAGCCGGGCAGGATATTCATCTGCATTAATAGAATAAGACTAAAAACTCTTTTTATACAAAAAAGACTACATTATTATATAGTATATTTGTAGAAATTTTTTAATATTTGCTAAACAATTGTCTATGAGCAAATTTTTACTTGATTACACATTAAAAGTCCGGTTACCGCTTATAATATTTACAGTTATTGCGGTATTTGCAATTACTTATTTTGTTTCTTATGCTGAAAGGAACGGAATCGGTTATGAACCGGAACAACCAATTAAGTATTCTCATAAACTTCACGCCGGGGAAATGAAAATTGACTGTAAATACTGTCATACGGGCGTTGAAGTATCCAGAGCCGCAAATATTCCGTCCGTGGATGTTTGTATGAACTGCCACAATGTAGCCCGGAAAGACAAACCGGAGATTATGAAACTTGCCAATTATCATGAAAGCAACTTACCTTTAAAATGGAAACGCATTCATAAAATTCCCGATTTTGCATATTTCAGTCACGCTTCTCACGTAGGAAAAGGAATAGACTGCGAGAATTGTCACGGTGATATCGCACAAATGGAGGTCGTGGCTCAGGTAAATTCATTTACCATGGGTGCCTGTCTGGATTGCCACAGAAATCCCGAAAAGAGAATTTTGGGTTACGATTCGCTTGTTAAAACGACTAATATTAAAAAAGGACCGGAATACTGTTCTGCCTGTCACAGGTAATTTTCAAATTTTTTAAAATATATTTTTCAAAATGCCGGATAAAAATGATTTTTTTCTTTTACAAAAGAAATTAAGCAGAAAAAAATTCCTGTTTCTGTTCGGAGCAGGTTCAGTTTCATTATTATCGTTTTTAAAAAATCCTTTTGGATTATTTAAAAAGCATATAACAGAGAGTAAACAGGGCTCTTCAATAAAATTTAAAGAGAACCCGTTTTCAGTAAAAAGGAATAAAATTTAAATATTAATTTTCAAAAATTGAAAACAGACAATAAAAATTTCTGGAGAGGCTTTAACGAGTTAAATAATACGGAGGAGTTCGAGAAATCTAAGAATTTCGAATTCACTGATGAAATATATGAAGAAAAAGGAGTATCAAGAAGAAAATTTCTTGCTCTGATGTCCGCTTCCGCTGCTGTTGCAATTGCAGGATGTGCTAATTACCGCGATAAAGGCGAAGTAGTTCCGTATAACAAAAAATCCGATTATATAGTAGCGGGTAATCCCGATTTCTACGCTTCAACCTGCTCGGGGTGCCCGGAGTCCTGCGGAATTCTGATTAAGACAAGAGAAGGCAGACCAATAAAAATTGACGGAAATCCTGACCACCCCGTAAATAAAGGGAAAATATGCTCAAGAGGTCAGGCAGGAATATTTAACCTTTACAGCCCTGACAGGATTAAAAATCCGCAAATGTCGGATAAGAACGGGAATTATACTGCTACTTCCTGGAATACGGTAAACGAAAAAATAATCGCCGCACTGAAAAATTCCGTGCAGCAAAAAAAAACAATTGCACTGATATCAAATGTAATTGTTTCTCCGACATTCAGTAAAATAATATCGGATTTTAAGGATAAATATCCAGGAACGCTTCATTACACTTACGAAACTGCAGGAGATGAAAATATTATAAACGGATATAAAAAATCTTATGGATTAAATCCGCAGGGGAAAGAATTCGCAGTTCCTTCGGTTGACCTAAATAAGGCAAAAGTAATTCTTTGCCTTGAAGCGGATATACTCGGAACAGATTCCAACAGACTCGAATATGTGCGAATGTTTTCTGAAAACAGAGAAGTTATTCTTGATAAGAAAATAAATAAACTTTACGCTGCAGAAGGTTCTGTCTCCGTAACAGGTATGAATGCAGACGAGAGATTTAGGATTCCTTCCAATCTTATGGAAGAGTTTGCTTTGTGCCTTATTTCTGAAATTCTCAAAAAGAATGTATCATCTTACACCTCAAATCCGGCAGTTACAGCCATAGCCGGTAAATTTTCACTGGATACATTTACTTCAAAACATAATCTTAATAAATACGTTGTCATTAAACTTGTTGATGATTTAATCGCAAATCAGGGTGCGGGATATGTATTTGCGGGATATATGCTTCCTGAATCTGCTCAAATCACGGTAAATTTTCTGAATGAAATTCTCGGTAATAACGCTCTGATGAATTATGACTCTGCACATTATCATATAAATGATATTACACCTGCTGAGGAATTTGAAAAATTAAAGCAGAATATTCAATCAGGAAATGTTGAGGTCATAATTCACATTGATTCAAATCCGGTTTATGATTTCGAAAGGGATATGGAATATCCTGAACTGCTGAAAAAAATCAACACTGTAGTCACTCTTACGGAGTTTCCAAATGAAACATCTGACCACTCAAATTTTGTTCTGCCTTTGAATCATTATCTTGAAAGTTGGAGTGACTACAGAACGAGAAGTGATTTATACTCTCTCCAGCAGCCTGCTATAGCACCGCTATATAAAACAAGACAAAAAGAGGAAATATTGCTTTCCTGGCTGAATGAAAATACGAGTGAAAAAATTCCCGCTGATTTTTATCTGAAATACATTAAAGAAAACTGGGAAAAAAATATTTACACTGAATTCGGTTATAAATCTTCATTCAGGAATTTCTGGTTTAATTCCCTTCACGACGGAATAGTGAAAATCAAAACTTCTCCCGGATCCAAACCCCTGTTTAATGTTAATGCATTTACCGATAATGCCGGAAAAATCAGAGTTGCCAATGATTTGACTCTTGTTCTCAGGCGAAATCATTTTCTCGGTGACGGTCGTTATTCAAATAACGGATGGCTTCAGGAGATTCCGCATCCCGTTTCAAAAATCGTATGGGATAATTATGCTGCTGTTTCTCCGGCAACCGCTAAAAATCTTGGAATTGAATCCAATGATGTTATTGAGATAAGATCAGGTACGAGAACAATAACAATCGCAGCATTCGTTCAGCCCGGAGTTGCCGATAATACTTTATCAGTTGAACTCGGTTACGGCAGAACTTCCGCCGGTAAGATAGGGACAAAAATCGGATTCAACGCAAATCAGATAATAAACAAAACCGGCTTAACAAAATATCTTTATATTGATGCAAAGGTAATCAGGACGGGTGAGAAATACGAACTTGTTTCGACGCAGGAGCATTATCCGATTGACCAGGAAAAATATAAGGACATTCAGTTTAAAAGAGGCATTATAAGAGAAGCAACATTCAATGACTATCTTAATAATCCGGATGCATTGAAAAAAGAAAAGAAGATTGACGGAATTAATCTTACCGAATTCCCGAGTGTAAATCAGGACCACGAATACAAAGGTGTCAAATGGGCAATGGCAATTGATTTGAATAAATGCATAGGTTGTGCTGACTGCATTTCTGCCTGTAATGTTGAGAATAACATTCCCGTTGTCGGTAAAGACCAGGTGAAAGCCAATCGTGAAATGCACTGGATTAGAATTGACAGGTATTATTCCGGTACACCCGATGAACCAAAGGCAAATTTTATGCCGATGCTATGCCAACATTGTGATTTAGCACCCTGCGAAAATGTGTGTCCCGTTGCCGCTACAACTCATAGTGAAGACGGAATTAACGGAATGGCATATAACAGATGCGTGGGAACAAGATACTGTGCGAATAACTGCCCTTACAAAGTCAGAAGATTTAATTATTTTGATTTCCGCGACAGATTCGCAGACGGGATATTATATGAGGAACCGGTTAATCAGATAAGCAATCCCGAAGTAACGGTTCGTTCGAGAGGTGTAATGGAAAAATGTACTTTCTGCGTCCAGAGAGTAATGGCAGCAAGGCAGAAAGCTACCGAAGAGAAACGTAATTTAAAAGGTTCGGATGTAACAACTGCCTGTCAGGATGCCTGCCCTGCAAATGCAATTGCATTCGGAGATATGAATGACAAAGATGACTTCATTCAAAAATACAGGAAGCATACGCTCGCTTATAATGTTCTCGAAGATATAAAAGTTAGACCAAACGTAACTTATACAATTAAAATCAGGAACACATAATTTTAAAAATATAAATTTATAAATTTGAGCACCTATAAAGAAATACCGCTTGTAACCGAAAGGACATCGTTCCCGGAACTAGATAACGTTGTATTTCAGCCCACAGAAACAAAACCGACAAGAAAGTGGTTTTTAGGAATTACTTTAAGCAGTACTGCTCTTTTAATCGGTGTTGTTTGCCTCGTATATTCCATTTATTACGGTATCGGTATGTGGGGTAACAATAATCCTGTCGGCTGGGGATTTGATATTATCAACTTCGTTTTCTGGATTGGAATTGGTCATGCAGGTACTTTGATATCGGCGATTTTATATCTGTTCAGGCAGAAATGGCGAACAGGAATTGCAAGGTTTGCCGAGGCAATGACTATATTCGCCGTTATGACTGCGGGAATTTTTCCGTTAATACACGTAGGCAGACCCTGGCTTGCAGGATATCTTTTCCCGTATCCGAATCAGCATAATGTCTGGGTAAACTTCAACTCCCCGCTTTTGTGGGATGTGTTTGCAGTCTCCACTTACTTTGTTGTGTCTTTCTTTTTCTGGGGACTCGGACTTATTCCCGATATAGCAAATATGCGTTCGAGAACGAAAAGCGGAATTAAGAAGTTTTTCTATTCTCTTCTGAGTTTCGGTTGGAGGAATTCAAACCGTCACTGGCAGCATTATGAAAAGGCGTATCTGCTTCTTGCAGGTCTTTCAACTCCGCTGGTGCTATCCGTTCACACAATCGTATCATTTGACTTTGCGGTATCGGTGCTGCCGGGATGGCATACGACAATATTTCCTCCTTACTTTGTTGCTGGTGCAATTTTTTCGGGATTCGGAATGGTCGCAACTGTTTTGATTGTTGTCAGAAAAGTCTTCGATATGGAACACATCATTACAATGAATCACCTTGATAAAATGGCAAAGATTCTGCTCGCAACGGGAATGATGGTAGGGTATGCTTACGCGATGGAATTTTTTATGGCTTGGTACAGCGGTTATATTTTCGAACAGTTTGTATTCCTTAACAGGGCTTTCGGACCTTATGCGTGGTCTTACTGGATTATGGTTGCCTGCAACGTGGGCTTCCCGCAACTCTTCTGGTTTAAGAAAGTACGGCAGAATATTTCGCTGATGATGGTGATTGTAATTCTGGTTAATGTAGGGATGTGGTTCGAAAGATTTGTAATTATTGTAACCTCACTTCACAGGGATTTTCTCCCTGCAAGCTGGGGTATGTATGCACCGACAATTTTCGATATAGGTATTTTCATCGGGAGTTTTGGATTGTTCTTTACTTTAATGCTGATTTTCGTGAAAGTTATGCCCGCAATATCACTGACAGAGTTGAAGGGCGTGATGAAGGGCTCACAGCCGGGACATCATTAGTTATTAGTGGTTAGCTATTAGTAGTTAGTGATTGGATGGATGATTAGTTAATTGGTTGATTGGATTATTGATTTGTTCTTTGATTAATTACTCCGTAGGAGTGAGATGTTAACAGAAAAAAGGAATAAAATCCCTGCCCCGCAGGGGTTGTACAAAAAAGAAATAAATTATATTTTTATTATATGCTTAAAAAGACAAAGCAAAAGTTTGAAGAAGTAAACGCCGACCTCAAAATTGACGAGAGGTCAGGCGAGGTGTATGCAGTAGCGGCATTATTTGACACGCCGGACAGTATTTTCCACGCAGCCAGGAAAGTTGCGGATTCCGGCTATGAAAAATACGACGTCCATACCCCCTACCCTATCCACGGAATGGACGACGCAATGAAACTAAAACCGACGAAACTCGGGTACGTGACATTCGCTTTCGGACTGCTGGGTGTTATCACCGCATTACTGATGATTGGATATATGTCGGGAATTGACTACAAAAACATCATCGGCGGAAAACCGTTTTTTGCACTTCCGCCTTCTATGCCGGTTACATTTGAATTGACAGTTTTGTTTGCGGCTTTGCTGACAATCATTTTCACACTTTTTGTTTTTAACAGACTTCCGAAAATTTTTCATCCGCTGATGGATACCGAATATATGAAGCGTGTCTCAACGGACAGATACGGAATCGTAATCGAAGCGGAAGATAAAATTTTTGATAAGGTTAAAGTTACGGAATTTCTGAAAAGTCTTGGCAGCAGTGAAGTTTCGGTGATTTATAAATTTGCGAAGGATGAAGATAAAATTAAAACCCCGATTTTTGATTTGAAATTTATCGGACTGCTTGCAGTTATTGCAATTATAACTGCTTTAGGAACTTATCTGATTTTAAATAAAGTAATTTACACAACTCCCTTTGACTGGATGACAGACCAGTTCAGACTAAACGCTCAAACGCAGAGCAAATTTTTTGAAGACGGATTCGGAATGAGAACGCCTGTTGAAGAAACGGTGTCAAGAGGTTCATCAAAATATGAATTCAAAGGCATGCCCGATTCACTGGTGAAAAATCTTTCAAATCCCCTTGCCGTAACAAAAGAAATTTTTGCAAGAGGAAAACAGAAATATGAGACTTTCTGCAGTCCCTGCCACGGATATTACGGGAAAGGCGACAGCAGATTAAAAGGACAATATCCGAATCCCCCGACACTTCATTCGGAAAAAATTAAAAACTTCAAAGACGGAAATATTTATCACATCATAGTAAACGGACAGAATGTAATGCCTTCTTATGCAAAGCAGATTTCTCCCGATGACAGATGGGCGATTGTTCATTACGTAAGAGCACTGCTTAGGTCACAGAATGCACTTGATACTGATTTCCCCGCGGGAAATGAACAGCCCCCGGAAGAAAATAAAAATAAATAAAAAAGTATTAATTATATGACAACGCAAGAATTAACAGAACAAAAAAAAATGCCGGAATCGGTAAAGAAAGTGTCACTGCTGCTGATTGGTGCTGGAGTTGTGCTGATGATAATTTCTTTTATTGCTGACTCACACAGGGCGTTATACAATTATGTGCTGATGTATTCTTTTATCGTGAGCATAGGAGTCGGTTCGCTCGGGCTTGTTGCACTTGAATACATGGCAGATGCCGCCTGGTCAACTCCTTTCAGGCGTATAAGTGAATTCCTCGCATTCATCATTCCCTTTCTGCTGATTCTTGCTATACCTCTGATTTTTGGAATTCACGATTTATATCACTGGTCGCATAAGGAAGCCGTTGAAGCAGACCCTGTTCTGCAGGGAAAAGCACCATACCTTAATACAACATTTTTTATTATCAGAATTTTTGCATGCATCCTTATTTGGATGTTGTTTTATTTTTTAATAACAAGAAATTCAGAGAAACAGGATGTAACGAAGGAATACGGACTTTTGAAAAAGAATGTAAAATTGTCAATCGGATTTGCACCGCTTTTAATTATTACCCTTACAATAACAGGAATTGATTTGATTATGTCTCTCGAGCCGCACTGGTATTCTACGATGTTCGGTGTTTATTATTTTGCAGGCAGCGCGGTCGCGGGACTTGCGGCAACGACGCTTCTTGCCGTGATTTCAAAAGAGAAAGGGTATCTTCATCCGCAGTTGCAGGACAGATTGTTCCACAGTATGGGAACACTGCTATTTGGACTGAATGTCTTCTGGGCTTATATTGCCTTTTCACAGTACCTATTAATCTGGTACGCCGATATTCCCGAAGAAACTTTCTGGATGATGCACAGAATGCACGGCTCGTGGGGTGCGGTATCGCTCGGATTGCTTTTCATCCACTTTGTAATTCCTTTTATAATTTTACTTCCCGGAAGGGCTAAAACGAATTTCAGAACTTTGAAAATTATGGCAGTGTGGCTTTTGTTCGCACATATGCTTGATTTATACTGGCTGATAATGCCGAACTTTAATAAGGAATCAGCATTCTTCAGCTGGAATGAAATAGGATTTATTTTATTCATTATCGGCTTCGTGTTGTTTGTGTTTAAAATGAAATCGGATAAGACCAACTTTACACCTGTCGGAGACCCGAAACTTGAAACGGGACTCGAAGTTAAACTTTATCCTGACTTATCAATAGATTAGTTGTTAGTCTTTTGATGATTGAATGATTGAATGATTGGATGATTGAATGATTGGATGATTGAATGATTGAATGATTGAATGACTTAATGAACTTTAAAAACTTTATAAACTTTATGAACTTTATGAACTTTATGAACTTTAAAAACTTTATACTTATATGAAGAAGTATCTAAGATTCTATGGAATTATTTATTTACTTATACTTGTTTTAATTATCGGACTTGGTATGGTATATCTTAACGACATTAATACAATTACGGTTAATAAATTCACTCCGCCTGTTTTCAATCCGGATACGAATAAACAGGAAGATGACCTGCCGTATGTTAAAGGTACGATGACTCCACCGATAGATGTAAATAAATTTTCCGTTTCGACTCCTGAACTTATAGCAAAAGGCAAGGAAGTATATAAAACACAATGCCTGAGTTGCCACGGTGAAGAAGGCAAGGGAAACGGTATAGCAGGAGTGACATTAAATCCCAAACCGAGAAATTTCCACACGCTTGACGGATGGACTAATACTGCAGATTTTAAAGGAATATATAAGACTCTTCAGGAAGGCATCACTTCAAGAGGAATGGCAAGTTATTCTAACCTGCCCCCTGAGGACAGATTTGCACTGATTCATTACATAAGAACGTTTTCGGATAAATATCCGAAAATAACTCCTGAAGAACTGACTGAACTCGAAACAAATTACAGTTTGTCGAAAGGTCTCAAAACTCCCAACCAAATTCCTGTTTCAGCGGCAGAAGATAAATTGATTGCGGAATTTAAAACAGTAAATGATAAAATTGAAAATAGTCTTCAAAGCATCAAGGATAACAAATCGGACAAAGGCGCAATACTGTTAAAGGAAAATTCGAACGATTTGAAAAAAGTACTTGTCTCTCTTTACAATTACAAAAACTGGACTGAAAGTGAAAATCAGTTAATATCTTTTATAAATAATTATACTGTTCAGAAAGGTTTTAAATCGTCCGTAACGCAGTTAAACTCCGAAGAGTGGACTGCGTTATATCAGTATTTAAAAAATTTAATTACTTTATAAATAATGAATTATTTAAAAGAAAACAGAAATAATACCGGACTCAAAAGGGATATATCCGTTAAGATATTTTTGGCGGTTTTATTCTTTTTAATATTTTCGGTTCCAATATTCTCTCAGACACCTGAACCACCCGAAGTCGGAGTTGATGAAAAACTCGGCGAATATGTTCCGCTCGATATTAAGTTTTATGACGAATACGGAAAGACTATTGTTCTGGCAGAACTTGTAAAGGGAAAACCAACAATAATATCACTTGTGTATTACAGATGCCCGGGGATATGCAGTCCGCTGATGTCAGGACTCGGGGCAGTACTTGATGAAATTGACCTCGAAACAGGAAAAGATTTTAATACACTGACAATCAGTTTTGACCCGGGCGAGGATTATATTCTTGCGGCGGAAAAAAAGAAGAACTATTTCGCAACTTTCAGAAAGCGTGCTGTATCTGAAGATTCCTGGAGATTTTTAACTGCCGACAGTATTAATGTTAAAAAAATTACTGAAGCAGTCGGATTTAAATATATTAAACAGGATAATGACTTTGTTCATTCCGGAGTGCTGACTGTGATTTCTCCCGACGGGAAAATAACAAGATATTTATACGGAATAGATTTTCTTCCGTTTGATGTTAAAATGGCGTTAATAGAGGCATCTCAGGGGAAAGTAGGAACTACAATCTCTAAAATTGTTAAATTGTGTTACAGTTATGACCCGGACGGCAGAAGATACACACTCAATATTACAAGAGTCGCCGGTGCAAGCATATTGTTTGTGATTTCAATTTTTGCCGTTGCATTATTTATAACTAAAAAGAAGAAAAATAAATCAAAAAAATAGAAAGTGGAAGCAATAAATAAAGTATCATATCTCGAATACAAAGGAAAACACAAGGGAATACTCGGATGGCTCTTAACAACAGACCATAAGAGAATCGGCCTGATGTATTTGTGGGCAATGCTCACTTTTTTCCTTGTCGCAATGACCATCGGATTTCTGATGAGATTGGAACTGATTAGCCCCGGAGAAACATTAATGAAACCGCAGACATATAACGCACTGTTTACTTTGCACGGTGTTATTATGATATTTCTGTTTATAATTCCGGGAATTCCTGCCGTTTTCGGGAATTTCTTCCTGCCTATTCAGTTGGGCGCAAAAGACGTAATCTTCCCGAGATTGAATTTATTATCATGGTATTTGTACATATTAGGCGCTATTCTTGCTGTCGGTTCCTTGTTTATCGGAGGCGGTGCACCTGATACAGGCTGGACATTCTATGTTCCATACAGCATAAGGTCAACATCAAATGTTACTTATGCATTATTTGCCGCTTTCATTCTCGGATTTTCATCCATATTAACGGGAATAAATTTTATTACGACAATACACAGAATGCGTGCACCGGGAATGACCTGGTTTAAAATGCCTCTGTTTGCCTGGGGCTTATATTCTACCGCATGGATACAGATTCTGGCAACTCCTGTTGTCGGGATAACCTTAATTCTTGTCATCCTTGAAAGAACTCTCGGAATCGGAATTTTCGACCCGGCACTCGGAGGCGACCCGATTCTCTACCAGCACCTTTTCTGGATTTACTCGCATCCTGCGGTTTATATTATGATTCTACCCGCTATGGGTATTGTTTCTGAAATAATCCCTACTTTCTCGAGAAAAAATATTTTCGGTTATGGTCCGATTGCTATGTCAAGTCTTGCGATTGCTTTCGTAGGTTATCTCGTCTGGGGACATCATATGTTTACAAGCGGAATAAGCGATACTTCAAGAGCAATATTTTCTCTGCTTACATTCCTCGTTGCCGTTCCTTCCGGAGTAAAAATTTTCAACTGGGTTGCTACAATGTATAAAGGCTCCATTGAAGTGCGGACGCCGATGTATATGGTGCTTGGATTTATTTTTGTTTTCTCAATCGGCGGACTTACAGGACTCGTTCTTGGTTCCTTAAGCACGGATATTCACGTTACTGATACATATTTTGTTGTAGCTCATTTTCATTATGTAATGTTTGGCGGTATGGGAACAATTTTCTTTGCCGCTCTTTTTTACTGGCTGCCAAAAATGTTCGGAAAAATGTATAATGAAAAAGCGGCTAATATCGGTGCTACAATTTTCTTTATAGGATTTAATCTTTTATATTTCCCGATGTTTATTATGGGTTATCTCGGAATGCCGAGAAGATATTATGACTCGCTTCCCGAATTTCAGATTTATCACACACTGTCAACTGTCGGCTCCTGGGTGCTTATTGCAGGAGTACTGATAATGGTAATAACAATCTTAATTGCTCTGTTCAAAGGCAAAAAAGCGGAAATGAATCCCTGGGGCGGAACTACTCTCGAATGGACTGTCCCGTCGCCGCCGCCTGTTGAAAATTTCGATGAAATACCAACGGTTACAAAAGGTCCCTATGAGCACGAATACAGTGACAAGTAACAAGTGTTAAGTGGCAAGTTTAAGAGTAAATAATTTAAAATAATTTTATAATATTATAATAAAATAATGAGCGTTGTACACAGAGATGATGTAGGTTCGAAAATGGGAATGTGGCTTTTCCTGTTCACGGAATTACTGTTGTTTGGCGGGATGTTCCTGCTTTATGCCGCATACAGATTCGCTCACCCGGACGCTTTCAAAGTTGCCGCCCTTAAACTCGATACGACAATCGGTATGATTAACACCATTGTTCTGCTTACAAGCAGTCTTACTGTTGTTCTGGGGATTGTGGCAATTCAGAAAGGTAAAAAGAATTTGAGTATAATTTATCTCGGAATTACTTTGCTGCTTGGTCTCGGATTTCTTATTAATAAGTATTTCGAGTGGGGTGCAAAAATCAGCCATGGAATTTACCCGAAGGGTCCGGAAATGGCAAACTTCTCCGATGGTGAAGTGCTTTACTTCGGTTTGTACTACGCAATGACAGGACTGCACGGATTGCACGTGGTTGTGGGTATGATATTTCTCGGAATAATATTGCTTTTTATTGCAAGAGAAAAAATTACAGGCGATAATTTCCAAAAGTTTGAAAACGCAGGTTTATACTGGCATCTCGTTGATATAATCTGGATATTCCTGTTCCCGCTATTTTATTTAATTCATTAAAAGAAAGACGATATGGAACAAAATCATAATGAAAATCAGCATCATCCGGAAAGCACAGGATATGGTATCTATATTTTAATCTGGCTCGGGTTAATAAGTCTCACGGTTATTACTGTTTCTCTGGCAGGACTGAATCTTACGGGACTTACGGTTATTACGGCTCTTACGATCGCTACCGTAAAATCTGCTCTGGTAATGAATTATTTTATGCATATTAAATATGAAACGATGATTTTTAAAGTATTTATTGCTGTGTGTGTTATTATTTTTATTGTAATGATAGTTTTAACATTTTTTGATTTAACCTATAGACCAATACTACAATGAAACCAACTATAACGCAACAGGTTGACTCAACGTTTTTACTTATAGTCGGAATATCTGTCGTACTGCTTTTAATTGTAACGGTTACGATGATTTATTTCGTAATAAGATACAGCCGTAAAAGGAATCCAAAACCTACGGACATTCACGGCAATACAACTCTGGAAATAATCTGGACACTTATACCGACTATTCTTGTTCTGCTTATGTTTTTCTCTGGTTATTCGGGATTTAAATATATGCGTGATGTACCCGAGGATGCTATGCCGGTAACGGTAACGGGTAAAATGTGGAAATGGGATTTTCAGTATGAAAACGGCAAATTAACCGATACTCTATATGTACCTGTTAATAAACCAATAAAAATGTTAATAAAATCGCTTGACGTTAATCACAGTTTTTATCTGCCGGCTTTCAGGGTTAAAGAAGATGCTATTCCGGGACGTACGAATTATCTTTGGTTTCAGCCGACCGAAACCGGAAGTTTTGATATCGCCTGTGCGGAGTACTGCGGATTATCACACGCTTATATGTATTCAAAACTTGTTGTAATGCCCGAAGATGAATTTTATAAATGGTACACGAGAAAAGAATCAACGGATACGACGGTTGTTAAAAACGACACTTTGAAATCGGTTGTTGACACATTAAAAAAATAATTATTGCATTCAGTTAAAACAGAAATATTACAGGAAACAGATATGCAGGAAAGCTACTCATCAGATGAACTTGTTCACCGGGAGAGGAAACTCCGTGTAATCTCTGAAATCACAAAACTCCGCATAACTGCACTTGTTTCTCTCACAACTGCACTCGGTTATATACTTGCAGTCAACACAATCGATATATCAATCTTATTCGCCCCGCTTGGAATATTTCTCCTCGCCTGCGGCTCTGCCGCTGTAAATCACTATCAGGAAAGAAACTCAGATAAACTGATGCACAGAACTTCAAATAGACCTCTCCCCTCAGGTAACGTCAATCCTGTTTTTGTATTATTAACCGCTGCTGTATCTGTTATATCAGGCGGAATAATTTTATATTTCGGCACAAATGTTACTACGCTTTTTATCGGTTTGATTACATTAATCTGGTATAACGGAATTTACACTCCGCTAAAACGGAAAACTGCTCTTGCCGTTATTCCCGGCTCACTCGTGGGTGCTTTTCCGCCACTGGCAGGCTGGGCAGCGGGCGGAGGAAACCTTTTCGATTTTCATATTGTATATATTGCCCTGTATTTCTTTCTCTGGCAAATACCGCATTTCTGGCTGCTGCTTATGGTTTATGGCGATGATTACAAAAAAACGGGATTTCCCGTTTTGAATGATATTTTCGGACTGAATGTACTGAAAATTCTTACGGCTTTCTGGATAGTACTGTCAATGCTCTTTGCCGCAGGTACATCTTTTTCCGGACTTATTGAAAATGACGTCATACGATACTTGCTGGTTTTTTCGGGAGCAACCGTTATTGTTCTGACAATGCTTAATGTAAAAAAAGATATTACAAGAAAAAATACATTCAGATTATTCATGGCAGTAAACACTTTCACATTATTATATATACTTTTTCTTTACATCGACAAAATAATTACTTTAATTTGAAAAAATATTATCCAATATTCTTAATTCTTAATTTTTAATCGAACATGAACTTCTTTGAACAACTTGTAGTACCGCCGACAGCAGAAAATATGCCCCTTCTGAATCTTGTTCAGATTGTGTCTTTTGCAGTTTTCTATCCGTTTCTCGGTATGTTAATCGGCGGCTCATTTTTATCGCTGATATTCGGATATCTGGGGACTAAAAAACATAACAGCGTGTATAAGATGTTTGCTAAGGACGTAATTATGAAACTTACGGTCAGCAGAAATGCAGGTTACGCACTGATTATTCTGCCCGTTGTTTCTATTTCGATTATTTTTTCTCAGTTTTTGTACGCGTCAAATATTATATCGGTAAGTTTATTTTTTGTCTCGGCATTAATTTATCTGATTGCTGTTATTTATGTCTATAAATACAGAGCAAGTTTTCAGATTAGTTCCGTTTTACTGTCTTATAAATCCATCGTTCTGGAGGAAAGAATCCCCGAAGAAATTAAAGATTTTG
>CAYWMV010000015.1:0-9055 GCA_964459055.1 uncultured Ignavibacteriaceae bacterium
ATTATCGGCATAGTTGCCGGGTACTACATTAATACCGGCTATACTCTTCTTATCGCAGCAGTCATATTTTTATTTGCCGTATTATTTTCTTTTTTGAATTTTAAAAATAATAAATATCCCGTTTATGCTTTGTATTTTCTGATAATACTTGCGGGTTTTTTTAAGATTAATTACGATAATTTTTTAAAACCGCCCGGTTCAATTTCTTTCACGGAGGATACGGACAGGGACAGAGATGTAAATGTAACGGGCATCGTTACTGAGCCTCCCGAATACACCACTGATAGAATACGCTTTGTTTTATCTGCGGAATATTTCGAACAGGAAGATGTGACGCGTACCGTGTCAGGTAAAATACTTGTGTATCTGAATCCCGATATGAAAATTGATTCGGGAAAGCCAATCCCCGCTTTAAATGCAGGTGACGAAGTTTCTGTGTACGGTAAACTTCGGACAGCACCCGGCGAAAGAAATCCCGGGGAATTTAACTATGACCGATATCTGAAACTCAACGGAATCGAAAAAATATTTTATTCGAAAGGGTATGAAAATGTTGAAGTAATTTCTTCGGATAACCTGAATTTCTTTTTTCAATATCTCGTGTATCCGTCGAGAGTTTATGCATTGAATATTATCGATTCTCAGATTCCGGGCGATGAGGGTAGTTATCTGAAAGGATTGCTGACGGGCAGTAAGACAACGATGTCGCAGGAATTGAAGGATAATTTCGTTAAAGCGGGTGTTATGCATCTGATAGCGGTCTCCGGCTTGAATGTTGCCTACGTCATTTTGTTCTCTATGATGTTTTTTTCAATTTTCAGGCTGAAAAGAGAATACAGGTTTATTATTACAATTATATTTATTGTTTATTACTGCCTGTTTACAGGTGCGCAGCCGTCTATTGTAAGGGCTACTATCCTCGGCGTTCTTGTAATTTATGCGGTACTCATACAGAGAAGAATTGTCTTTCTGAATCTTATCGGTGCTTCGGCAATTGTTGTCTTTATGATTGATTCAAGACAGTTGTTCGATGCGGGATTTATTCTTTCCTACAGTGCAACAATCTCGATGGTGCTCTTCTTCCGGAAGTATAATGAAAATTTACAGGCAGTTTTTTTAAAGAAAAGAAAAGCCGTTTTAAAAATATTTTATTATTTTGTAATCTTGTTCGTTTCGACTTTTGCTGCACAACTTGGCACTCTGCCTCTGACATCGGTTTATTTCGGAAAAATTTCGCTTATATCTTTTTTAAGTAATATTTTTGCTGTCCCGTTGTCGAATTTCTCTCTTGCTCTCGGAATGCTGCAGGTGATTACGGCTCCTCTGTTTGGTGTTATTTCCGAAGTGATTGCGGAGGTGAATTATCTACTCCTTAAATTGCAGATTCTGATGATAAATTATTTCGGTGAAATTGATTATGCATATACAGTGAAATTTAATTTCGATTCAATTAGTATGATTGCATATTTTATTGTCTTAATTATTCTGTACTCCGCATCGAAAGAAAAATACTTATTTAAAATAACTGTAGCGGCTTTAATTATTATTGCTGTTTCAGTATTCAAATATGACAGCGGGTCAGATATGAGGATTATTTTTTTTGATGTGGGGCAGGGGGATGCTTCACTGATTGTAACTCCATCGGGAAAAACTGTTCTGATAGACGCAGGCTCTTCAAATGAAAGATTCGATAATGCAAAAAGACACATCGCGCCGTATCTCGAAAGGAACAGAATATCGCAGATTGATTTATTGATTCTCACTCATCATCATAACGACCATGCAGGCGGTGCGGAATACCTTCTGAAAAACTTTGATGTCAAAAAGATAATATTTAACAATGTTAATAAATACACGGGAAATTTGAAATCTCTGGAGGATGCTATTATTTCAAAAAAAATTGAAAGGGAAAATCTATCGGCAGGTGATGTTATTAATGCCGGTGAGGATGTAAAATTTTATTGCCTCTCCCCGACTGACTTAAACCGGAGTGATGAAGAGAATTCCGTTATTGTATTAAAAATGAAATTCAGAGAACTTGACGTATTATTTCCTTCTGATGCGGATGCTGTTGCTGAAATGAAAATTGCTAATGCATATAACGGACTTCTGAATTCGGATATATTGAAAGTTTCTCATCACGGGAGTAAATCATCTACGGCTCCTGCTTTCATTTCTTCAGTTAATCCGAAATTTGCTGTTATTTCCTGCGGTTATGAAAATCATTTTAATCATCCTGCTCCCGTTACTGTTGAAAAACTGAAAGCAGCGGGATGTTCGCTCTGCAGAACCGATTTGGAGGGAGCGGTCGTGTTTGAATCCGACGGCTATAAACTGGAAAGAGTAAATTGGTAAAATCCTGACCCGTGCAAAAGCAGAACCAAAGCCAAAACATTATCGGATGAATCTCAGTTGAGTCTTAATACAAAAAATCTGTGTAAATCTGTAGTATCAGTGTTATCAGTGTGCTTGATGCGTTCTTTTAGTTTATTAGATATCCTGCTGTTAAAAATATAAGAAATTAATTAGAAAATTTCTTTCTGTATTCCACTTTCTGAAATTCCCTTTCAAGAATTAAATCTGCAATGTTTTCACTTATTAGATTTATATTTTCCCCGTTCATTGCCGATTTGAATTTTTCCTCGGATACGTCAATTCTGTATATTGCCGATAAAAGTTTTTCCATATCATTGTTGAGGAGATAATTGATTACATCCGCCAGTTTATCTCTTAATAACTGATAAGTCTGAAGTTTGTTGTTTTGCAGTTCAAGACTTGTTTTGGAAATGTCCAGATGGTCATTTATAAGAGTTATTGCTTCTGTTAAATTATCGTTTTGAGTCATTGTGCTTTTTCTTCAAAATAATAAATTATGCTTTAAAACGAAAGATTTTAATTGGAAAAATCTTGTTACATTTATACAGTTTAAATTATCTAAAATTGTATTAATTTTTGTAAAAACATATTATGAAAGAAAATCTATCGGCGTGGAATATCAGAGATGACGATTTTCCTGTAAATGGTTCGGATGAAGATAAAATCAAATTTTTTGTCGGATATGCAATACTGGCACCGTCCGGGCATAACACTCAGCCGTGGCTTTTTGAAATTATTGAAGACGGAGTCAATCTTTATGCCGACAAAACGCGTGCTTTACCTGTTATTGACCCGGATAACAGGGAACTTACTATAAGTTGCGGGGCGGCACTGACGAATTTTATTATTGCGGCAAATAATTTCGGTTTTGATGCAAAAATTGATTTATTTCCCGATAAAAATAATTCTGACCTGCTGGCATTTGTAAAACTAAGTAAAGGATTTGAACCGACTGATTTTATTAAAAGATTATTTAAATCAATTACAAAAAGAAAAACCAACAGAAAACCCTTTGAGAATAAACAAATTGACGGTCTCATTTTGCAGAAAATGGAAACCATTGCAGGTGAAGAGAAAGTGAAATTTAATATTGTTAAAGATAATCTACTCAGAGAACTCGCAGTAAGTATAATCGAGGAAGGTGATAAAATTCAGTCTAATGATAAAACTTTCTGCAAAGAACTTTCTCAATGGGTTCACCCTAACAGGAAAAATAGAAAAGACGGTATTCCTGTTTATTCATTCGGTGTAGGGGACTTGTTTACTCAGACAGGTCCTTTTTATTTCGGAAGTATTGAATGGGGTAACTTGCAGGCTGCAAGAGACAGAAATCTTGTCGAAGGCTCGCCTGTTCTCGGAATAATTGAAAGCAAGGGAGATACCCCCGAAGACTGGATGCGTGCAGGTATCGCTCTCGAGAAAATTCTGCTTTTTGCGGCATCCGAAAAACTCTCCGCTTCATATCTGAATCAACCGCTTGAAGTTCCTGAATTGAAAAATAAATTAATTGATACTTTAAAATTAAAAGGAGTCCCGCAGCAGATTCTAAGAATGGGATTCGGCAGTGATGTGAAACCTGCTCCGCGCAGAAATGTTGATGAAGTTCTGAAGCTATAATGTATGCCGAAGCGGATATCTTATAAATCTGTTATTCTCGTTGCTTTTCAGATTATTTTTCTTGTTTATATAATGTTGTCGGGAAGAATTATTTCTTTCGATTTTTTGTATCTGATTTTAATTCTGATTGCTTCAATCCCTGCGGTTTGGGCAATTATTCTGATGAATACAAAACTTAGAATTAATCCCGAGCCGACTGCAGATGCAAAATTAATTTCTTCCGGTCCCTATAGATTTGTCCGCCATCCGATGTATGCAACGGTTATTTCATTGTCCTTAATATGGATTGTATTCGATTTCACTTATGTCAGATTCGTTGTCTTTATATTGCTTGCGATTAATATGCTAATTAAAATATATTATGAAGAAAATATCCTTCTGAATTCTCTTCAAGGATATAAAGAGTATGTATCCAAATCAAAAAGAATTATTCCCTTTATTTTTTAAAATCTTTCAGAAAAACTGCAGGAAAATCTTCCAGACTGTCGCAAGCCCGAAAGGCTTGGCTTTTTTATTAAACCTTTCCGTATAGTCTTCCGAATTCGCCCCGGAAAAAATGAGGAGACTCGCGGAATATATTTAAATCTTCGTGACTTCTGTGTTTATTTTGGTGCTCTCTGTGTAAAAAATTTTGTAATCCTTATTCTGGTCAGACTTGAACCAAATTGTTGATGTATTATAAATAATCCATGTTATTCCGTGTAAATTCTAGAATTGGAAATTATCCCGATTTATCGGAATGTTTCTAATGTGTAATACTTGAAATCATTGAGATTCAGCTAATCAGCGTAATCCGCGGTCTTAAAAAAAGTTTTTCATTTTACGCAGAATTTTAAACTAATGGAATAACTAAAAATAAATAGAAAAATAACTTCATTTAAAATTATTCGCGGATTTGCTAATTTTATAGTGAATATTATATAAAGTTCGAAAGGATATTTCATGAACGTTATGTCGAAGATATGGGATAAGGCGAAAAAAAATAAAAAAGTAATAGCCCTCCCTGAAGGCAGCGAAGAAAGAACAATCAGGGCTGCCGGAATAATAATAAAAGAAGGTCTTGCCGAACCTGTTTTAATTGGCAGCAGAGAGGTGATTCTGGCTTCCGCTGAAAAATTTAATATTAACCTTGCGGATATCAGAATTATCGAACCTTTGAAATCATCGCAGTTTGAAAATTACGTTAAAGGTTTTTATGAACTCAGAAAAGCCAAAGGAGTCACGGTTCAGTCATCAGAACAGACAATGAAAGATGAAATATACTATGCAACGATGATGGTGAAAACCGGGGATGCCGATGGAATGGTTTCAGGTGCGGTACATTCGACAGGGGATTTGTTAAGACCTGCTCTGCAAATTATTAAAACCCTGCCGGGTATTTCTATCGTCTCAAGTTCTTTTATTATGGAACTTCCCGATAATGAATTCGGCGATGACGGTATTATATTGTTTGCAGATTGTGCCATCAACCCGAACCCCGATGCGGAAGAACTTGCTTCAATTGCAATTGCAACAGCCGGTACCGCAAAATCTTTGTGCGGTATGGAGCCGAAAGTTGCTATGCTTTCATTTTCTACTAAAGGCAGTGCGAAACACGAACTGATTGATAAAGTTGTGGAAGCAACTAAAATTGCTAAGGAAAAAGCGCCGGAATTGATGATTGACGGTGAACTTCAGCTTGATGCCGCGCTGATTAAGAAAATCGGTGAAATGAAAGCACCCGGAAGTCCTGTTGCGGGAAAAGCAAATGTGCTGATATTTCCTGATTTACAGGCAGGTAATATCGGATATAAACTAGTTCAGAGACTGGCAAAAGCCGAAGCCATAGGACCCGTAAGTCAGGGATTTGCTAAACCCGTGAACGATTTGTCAAGAGGCTGCAGTGTGAATGATATCGTTAATGTTGTGGCTATTACCGCCGTACAGTCTGTTTAAAAAATTTAAATTAATATATATGAAAATTTTAGTTCTCAATTGCGGGAGTTCGTCGCTGAAATTTCAGTTGCTCGATATGAATAGTGAAGTGGCGCTCGCAAAAGGTCTTGTGGAAAAAATCGGGAAGAAAGATTCTTCAATTACTTTCTGTACCGAAAACAGTCATAAGGTGAAAAAAGAAGTATTTGTTGAAAATCATAAAGCCGGTGTGCAAATTGTGTTCGATATGCTGACATCGGATGAGTATAAAGTAATTGAAAGCAAGGATGAAGTAGATGCAATCGGTCATCGTCTTGTTCACGGAGGAGAAAAATATGCCGGTTCGGTACTGATTGATGACGACGTCGTTAAAACATTACACGAATGCAGTGTATTTTCCCCTTTGCATAATCCTGCCAATATTGCGGGTATTGAAGCATGTAAAGAATTATTCCCTGGTCTGCCGATGGCAGGTGTGTTTGATACTGCATTCCATCAGACGATGCCTGATTATGCTTACATGTATGCTCTGCCTTTTTATTTGTATGAGAAACATCATATTAGAAGATATGGTTTCCACGGTACGTCGCACAGATATGTGGCGCAGATTGCAAACAAATTACTGGGAAGGGAAGATACAAAACTTATTTCATGTCACCTCGGAAACGGCTCGAGTATTACGGCTGTTCTCAACGGGAAAAGCCTCGATACATCTATGGGACATACTCCTGTTGGCGGTTTAATAATGGGTACAAGATGCGGAGATATTGACCCTGCGATTGTTACCTTTATTGAGAGCATTGAACATCTGTCTCCCGAAGAACTCGATGAACTGATAAATAAAAAATCCGGTGTATATGGTGTGTCCGGTATTAGTAATGATTTCAGAGATCTGGAAGCCGCTAATGCTAGGGGCGATAAAAGAGCAAAACTTGCACTTGAAATGTTTGACTTCAGATTGAAAAAGTATATTGGTGCTTATTCTGCAATTATGGGCGGACTTGATGCGATTATATTTACAGCAGGTATTGGTGAAAATGACCCTGAAACAAGATATGAAGCCTGCAAGGGAATGGAGTATTTAGGATTGAAATTTGATGTGGAGAAAAATAAAAAAATCAAGGGCGAATTTGCCGAATTATCTACTCCCGATTCGAAAGTTAAAGTATTTGTTATTCCTACCAATGAAGAATTAATGATAGCGCGTGATACGAAAGACATTGTTGCAAGTTTAGTTTCAAATTAGCCGGTTCTAATTTTATATTTTGTCACTCATCCGGCATTAATTTTGCCGGATGAGTTTTTTATTGATTATTGTAAGAATAAAAAAAATCCCGACTCGGGGGAAAGTCGGGATTTAGGGGTTTATTGTTGGTGGGAGTAAACTTTTTGTCTTTTTCCTTCCTTATTTACCTTTCAAAGAACGTAGTCTCTAAACTTCTTATCATAGTCTCTATACTATCAAAATTTAATCTTAACATAATCATCAAACTATCTATTACAAAAATAATAAAATTGAATTCTTTTGTCAATACCTAAAAAAATTTTTTTTAAAATTATTTTTCATTTTTGTGATTGTTCAAAACCTCTTTAAAATTATAAAAAAAAATATTCAAAGTAAATGTATTAATAAATTTTAAATTAAAAATTTTCCACGGTTGTCCAATCCAATCTGCATTGCGGGTCGAAATTCAGTAACCGTCATTGGAACTGAAGGAAAAAACCCTCCTTATTTCCAACCGGCTTAGCACTTAAGTATCAGAAGAACTATGCCTCGTATTTTCCTTCATTTACACAGCAGGTCTTTTTAAATTACATTTCAATTAATTTTAAATTGTATTAAATTAAATAATTAAATTCAGAAAAATATCCACCTTCATAATACAGTATTATGACTTTTTTTCAACAGTGGAGGCGAGAAAAATTATAATTAATTAATTATCAGGAGTCCATAAATGCAAAGAAATAAAATCACAATTGACGGTAATGAAGCGGCTGCTTTTGTCGCTCATCAGACTAACGAAGTTATTGCTATCTACCCGATTACACCGTCGTCGGGGATGGGGGAACTGTCAGATGCTTGGTCTGCAGTTGGTAAGAAAAATATCTGGGATACCATTCCGTTGGTAACCGAGTTGCAGAGTGAAGGAGGTGCTTCCGGCGCCGTTCACGGTTCTCTTCAAAGCGGTTCATTAACTACTACTTTTACAGCGTCACAGGGATTGCTTCTGATGATTCCTAATATGTTTAAGATTGCAGGCGAATTGACTTCAACGGTCTTTCACGTTTCTGCAAGATCAATCGCCGCTCAGGCTCTGTCTATATATGGTGACCACAGTGACGTTATGTCAACAAGGCAAACAGGTTTCGCACTAATGTGCTCAGGCTCTGTTCAGGAAGTAATGGATTTTGCACTTATTTCCCAGTCTGCAACTCTGAAATCAAGGGTCCCGTTCCTGCACTTCTTCGACGGATTCCGGACTTCGCACGAAGTGATTAAGATTGAGGAATTGACGCGAGATGATATGCGGGCAATGCTCGAGGATAAATATATTTTTGAACACAGAATGCGTGCTCTGAATCCGGACAGACCTGTTCTGCGCGGTTCAGCTCAGAATCCTGACGTGTATTTCCAGGGCAGGGAAACCGTTAATAAATATTATATCGACTGTCCTGATATAGTTCAGCAGGCGATGGATAAATTCGCAGGGTTAACCGGCAGGCAGTATAAATTATTTGATTATTTGGGACATCCGGAACCGGAAAAGATTATTATCTTAATGGGTTCGGGTGCGGAAACTGCCGAAGAAACTACACAGTATCTGCTGTCTAAAGGCGAAAAAGTCGGAATAATAAAGGTCAGATTATACAGACCGTTTTCAGTTGAACATTTTATTAAGGAAATTCCGCATTCCGTGAAAAAAATTGCTGTACTTGACAGAACTAAGGAACCCGGAAGTGTCGGTGAACCTTTGTATATTGATGTTGTGACTGCTCTTACCGAATCGTTTATTGACGGGAAATTATCTTTCACCTCAATCCCGAAAATTGTCGGCGGCAGATATGGATTGTCTTCAAAGGAATTTACCCCCGCTATGGTAAAAGGAGTATTTGATGAACTCGAAAAAGATAATCCGAAAAATCATTT
>CAYWMV010000015.1:9155-14012 GCA_964459055.1 uncultured Ignavibacteriaceae bacterium
AAGAAACCGATAAAATCTACATATTTAATTCACGAAGCGAGTTTCATCGGCTGTCACCAGTTTACGCTGCTTGAAAAATATGATGTACTCAAAAATATGAAACAGGGCGGTACTTTCCTGCTGAACTCGCCTTATGATAAATCTGAAGTTTTCAGCAAACTTCCGAATAAAGTATGCAGACAGATTAAAGAGAAGAATCTTAATTTTTACGTTATAGACGGATATTCTGTTGCAAAAGAAACCGGTATGGGTTCAAGGATAAATACGATTATGCAGACCTGTTTCTTTGCAATATCGGGAATTCTTCCGAAAGATGAAGCAATTGAACAAATCAAAAATTCCATTAAGAAAACATACGGTGCAAAAGGCGATGAAATTGTAAGAAAGAATTATGAAGCGGTGGATAAAACTCTTGCCAACTTGTATAAAGTTAATTATGAAAATCTGGAAGACAGCAAAGTTGATTTGCCTCCGATTGTTTCGCAGGAAGCACCCGAATATGTTAGAAATACTCTCGGTAAAATAATGGCAGGACTCGGTGATAAAGTCGCGGTCAGCGAAATGCCGTGCGACGGCACTTTCCCGACCGGAACCACTCAATGGGAAAAACGTAATATAGCACTTGAAATACCTGTTTGGGACCCTGAAATATGTATTCAGTGCGGCAAGTGTGCGATGATTTGTCCGCACGCAAGTATTAGAATAAAAGTGTACGATGAGAAATTACTGAAAGACGCGCCGCCGACATTTAAATGGATGAAGGCGAAAGGAAAAGAATTTACTACGGATACTGCATATACAATTCAGGTAGCAGTTGAAGACTGTACCGGCTGTCAGTTATGCTGTGAAATTTGTCCGGCAAAAAATAAGAAGGAAGTTAAACTGAAAGCGCTCAATATGGCTGACCAGATTCCGCTTCGAGAACCTGAAAAGAAGAATTTCGAATTCTTCCTTAATCTGCCCGAATATGACAGAGGTAAATTAAACGTTGGAACCGTTAAAGGAAGCCAGTTCCTGCAGCCGCTGTTTGAATTTTCAGGTGCCTGTGCGGGATGCGGTGAAACACCTTATGTAAAACTCGTTTCACAGTTGTTTGGAGACAGGGCAATTGTTGCAAATGCAACCGGATGTTCTTCCATTTACGGCGGGAATCTTCCTACTACTCCCTGGTCGCAAACAAAAGATGGAAGAGGTCCTGCGTGGTCGAACTCATTGTTCGAAGATAATGCGGAATTCGGTTTCGGTATGAGAGTTTCGATTGATAAGCATAATGAATATGCAAAGGAATTATTAATGAAACTTGCCGGCAAAATCGGCGAGGATTTCGTCAATAGTATTATTAATGCAGACCAGAGCGACGAAGCGGGAATTAATGAACAGAGAGAAAGAGTTGCCGAACTTAAAGAAAAATTGAAAGGAATAGAAGGCGATGAAGAAAGACATCTGCTGGCAATTGCAGATTACCTTGTGAAAAAATCCGTCTGGATTATGGGCGGAGACGGCTGGGCTTATGATATCGGTTACGGCGGATTAGACCACGTAATTGCGTCCGGAAAAAATGTAAATATTCTTGTACTGGATACGGAAGTCTATTCTAATACCGGCGGCCAGATGTCGAAAGCAACCGGTCTCGGAGCGGTTGCAAAATTTGCCGCATCAGGCAAACCGACTGCAAAGAAAGACCTCGCATTAATGGCAATGTCCTACGGTAATGTTTACGTGGCTAAGGTTGCGATGGCTGCTAATGACCTGCAGTGCCTCAAAGCATTTCTGGAAGCGGAAGCATACAACGGACCGTCTTTGATTATTGCATACAGCCATTGCATTGCTCACGGCATTAATATGAGTAAGGCAATTGATAATCAGAAAGCAGCGGTTGACAGCGGCTACTGGCAGTTGATGAGATATAACCCTGAAAATGTAAGCAAAGGTTTGAATCCGCTTAAACTTGATTCCGGTGCACCAAAAATTAAATTAGAGGATTATGCTTACAAGGAAACAAGATATAAGATGTTAACGAAATCGCATCCGGAGCACGCAAAAGAACTTATGGTTCTGGCGCAGGAAGCAGTAAATCAGAAGATTAAGTTTTATGAAAAACTTGCTTCGGACGAAAAAGAAGAAAAGTAATATTTTATTATGATTGTAAAATTTAAATAATAATAATATGGATTTAACAACAAATTTTATGGGACTTAAGTTATCAAACCCTATAGTCCCGTCTGCATCTCCGCTTTCAAAAGATTTGGGAATGGTGAAATCGCTTGAAGATGCCGGTGCATCGGCAATTATTGCATATTCATTATTCGAGGAACAGATTATTCACGAAGCAGGGGAATACGATTACTTCACGAGTTACGGAACGGAGTCATTTGCTGAAGCGTTGACTTATTTCCCGGAACCTGATGAATACTTCCTCGGACCCGAAGAATATCTTAAACACATTTCGAAAATTAAAGAGTCCGTTAAGATTCCCGTTATCGGCAGCCTCAATGGTGTATCAAGCAAGGGCTGGGCGAATTATGCAAAACTGATTGAGGAAGCTGGTGCGGATGCGCTTGAACTGAATGTCTATTATGTTGCGTCTGATATTAAAATTGCCGGTGAGGCAATTGAAGAAATGTATATAAGAAATTTAAGGGCTGTCAAAAGTTCAGTGAAAATTCCTGTTGCGATGAAACTAAGTCCGCATTTTTCTTCGATTTCGAATATGGTGAAAAAACTTGACGAGGCGGGTGCTGACGGTTTCTGCCTTTTTAACAGATTTTATCAGCCGGACTTTGACCTCGAAAAACTCGAAGTGGTTCCGAATCTTTCGTTAAGCAGTAACTGGGAATTGAGACTGCCCCTGAGATGGCTTGCAATTCTTTACGGAAAAGTAAAAGGCAGTCTTGCGGCGACCAGCGGAATTCAGAATCATCTCGACGTCCTGAAAGTAATGATGGCAGGCGGAGATGTTGCGTGTATATGTTCCGAATTGCTTAGAAACGGTGTGGGCAGGATTAAAGAAATCCTGATTGAAATGAAAAAATGGATGGAAGAAAATGAATACGAATCAGTTTCTATGATGAAAGGCAGTATGAGTCAGAAGTCGGTTGCTGACCCTGTAGCATTTGAAAGAGCAAATTATATGAAGATACTTAACAGTTACAAATTATAGAAAGGAAATGAGATGTATTATGAACTGGCGAATCCCATAAGTGCATTTCTGAATAAACCGAAAGAAGATTTCACGCGCGAGGACCTTCTGAAAGTGATTGAAGAGAAGAGAATTGAAAGAATCACTTTTCATTATACAGGAATTGACGGAAAATTAAAGGAACTCAAGATTCCGATTCCCGGCAGAATAAATGCCGAGGTTGTTTTAACAGAAGGAGAAAGAGTTGACGGCTCATCGCTTTTTAAAGGAATGATTGATACGGGCTTGTCGGATTTGTATGTTGTGCCCGTCTGGAAAACTGCATTTCTGAATCCTTTCGACAGCAAGAGCCTCGATTTTGTTTGCAGATATATTAATAACGACGGCGAACTCGCTCCGTTTACTCCCGATAATATACTGCTGAAAGCAAGCAGATATTTCAAAGAAAAAACCGGTATAGAACTTCACGCATTCGGCGAACTTGAATTTTATCTTTTTTATAATTCTGAAGGACAGATGTATCTGCCGCTGAAGCAAAGAGGATATCACGCTTCAGGTCCTTATATCAAAAGCGGAAAAATTCTGAATGAAATGCTTAAGGAAATTACACAGATTGTCGGCTCGGTTAAGTATGCGCATAGCGAAGTAGGTTATATTGAAAAAATAGAAAGCACGCTCGAAGAGTTGAACGGAAAATCCGGCGAACAACTCGAGATTGAATTTTTATCAGTTCCGGTTGAGGAAGCGGCGGATTCTCTCGTGATTGCAAAATGGCTCATCCGGAATATTGCCGCGAAGTATAATATGCTTGCTACATTTGCTCCTAAGCCCGAGGAAGGCATTGCGGGCAGCGGTATGCACGTTCATATGAAACTTGTCAAAAACGGAAAGAATGTCACGGTTGATTCAGACGGAAGTTTATCGGTTGATATGCGAAAATTAATCGGAGGACTCTGCGAGTATGCTGATTCCCTGACTGCATTCGGGAATACCGTTGCGTCTTCTTATCTGCGGCTCGTGCCCGGGCAGGAAGCCCCGACGAAAGTATGCTGGAGCGATTCAAACCGCAGTGCGATGATTCGTGTTCCGCTCGGATGGTCGAAAGTGAAAAATCTTGCTTCGATTGTGAATCCGAAATACAAGGAGCCGCCGCTTGATATTGACAGTATGCAGACAGTTGAATTGCGAACTGCAGACGGAAGTGCAAGCGTGCATTTGCTTCTTGCGGGTATTACGATGGCTGCGATGTGGGGCTTTGACAATCCCGAACATTCTTATGAAATTGCAGAGCGATTATATGTGAAAGGTAATATTCATAAAGACCCTGTGCTCGCGAAATCATTGAATGAACTTCCCGCAAATTGTCACGAATCGGCAAAGGTTATGGATGAGAAACGGGCTTTGTATGAAAAGGACGGTATTTTCCCGCCGAGCGTCATCAATTATGTGATTAATTATCTCGAAATGCAGAAGGATAAAAATCTTCAGAAGGAGATTTCTAAACTCAAAGGCAAAAGCAAAATTAAAAAGTTGAGAGATATCCGTCATAAAGATATTCATAAAAATTAACAATTTTTAGCAGATTTAATTTATAAAGACCGCCGGAGGATGACTTCGGCGGTTTTTTTATGGCTTAATTGATGAAATTTGCCGAAAAAGAGGGATTTTTGATGATTTTTGCAACATCTGAAGGATTCGGCGGTACCGCGGAAATCCCC
>CAYWMV010000015.1:14112-26142 GCA_964459055.1 uncultured Ignavibacteriaceae bacterium
GGGGTACCGCGGATTATTTAATACGTACATAAAACTTATAAAAATGTAAAATTTCATAATCCGTTCGTACTCTCAGCATAGAAATGGAATTTTATACTATCTTAATTAGTTGATATTTAATAATTAACAGGGTATTTTATATTTTATACCAAAAACAATTTAAAATTTTATCTATGAGCACGAAGTCATTCAAAGAAGAACAACTTGCAAAAATCAAATTAATTGATGATGTATATAAACTTATAAAGGAAAAAGAAATCAGGAATGTTGATTTAAGATTCACCGATTTAATCGGTCAGTGGCAGCATTTTACAATGCCTATAAATCAACTTACCCGCGACTGCTTTTTCGAAGGGCTCGGATTCGACGGCTCTTCCATTCGCGGATGGAAAGATATACAGGAGTCCGATATGCTCGCAATGCCTGACCCGTCATCGGCGAAGGTTGACCCGTTCCTCAATCCGAAAACTCTGATATTAATCTGCGATATAAATGACCCTCTGAAAAAAGTTCAGTACGACCTCGACCCGAGATTCGTTGCGAGAAAAGCCGTAGATTATTTATTAAGCACGGGAATTGCCGACACCGCATACTTCGGACCTGAAGCGGAATTTTTTATTCTTGACCACGTTGCCTACAATGTGAATGAATATTCAAGTTGGTTTAAACTTGATTCGAGAGAAGGATTCTGGAACACCGGCTCGGAACTCGAGGCAAATCTCGGTCATAAAATCAGAATGAAAGAAGGTTACTTTCCGGTGCCTCCTGCGGATGCCACGAACGACATCAGAAATATGATTGTTGAAAATTTGTTAAGCGTTAATATCGAAGTCGAAAGACAGCATCACGAAGTCGCTACCGCGGGGCAGGGAGAAATTGATTTTAAATATTCTCCTTTGCTCGACTGTGCGGATAAATTGATGCTCTTTAAATATATCGTAAAAAATACTGCAAAAGCCGCCGGCAAAACCGCTACTTTTATGCCAAAACCGATTTACGGTGATAACGGAAGCGGTATGCACATTCACGTTTCGCTTTGGAAAGACGGAAAAAATTTATTCGCAGGCGACGGATATGCGGGACTTTCCGAAATGGCAATTAATTTCATCGGCGGTATTCTTCATAACGCACCGTCATTGCTCGCTTTCACTAACCCGACTACCAATTCATACAAGCGGCTAGTCCCCGGTTACGAAGCACCTGTAAACCTTGTCTATTCAAAAAGCAACCGCAGTGCGGCAATCAGAATCCCTATGTATTCCGAAAATCCGAAATCCAAACGAATCGAATTCCGTTCACCGGACGGAACATCAAATCCTTACCTCGCTTTCTCCGCAATTCTTCTTGCCGGACTCGACGGAATATTAAATAAAATTCATCCCGGCGAACCTGTGGATACGGATTTATTCCATATGCCTGATGCCGAGAGAAAAAAAATAAAACAGGCGCCCGAAACATTTGAACAGTCGCTTCATAAACTCGAAAAGAATAATGATTTTCTGAAACAGGGAAATGTTTTTACTGATGAGTTAATCAAACACTGGATTGATTTTAAATTCAAAAAGGAAATAAAAGAGATCGCACTCAGACCTCATCCTTATGAATTTCATTTGTATTATGAAATGTGATTTATTGTTTCATTCTGATAAAAAAAATGCCGGGTTATCCGGCATTTTTTTTATAGATATTTTCAAAATCAAAACTTTAACGGGCTGTCCTCGGGAATAATCTCCGCTATCATTTCATAAGGAACAGTAACTTCAAACGGTCCTGACGCGTACGGTGCGATTTCATAAGGATTATAATAAAATCTTATTCCGTCCTTCATAACAGCAAAATTATTGTTGAATGTTATTTTGTCCGTGAATAATCCGAGTTTATCCGATAAATTATCTTCGGGAGATAAATTTTTTGACTTCCTGAAAACCACGTCGATTGCAGTATTCAGTTTTTCTTCAAATCCGGGAGAAAATATATCAGGGATGAAAACTAATCTTCCGTTTTTTCTTTCAAAGTTGAGATACGTCATATTAGAACCGGGATGAGCCCCGCCGAGAAAATTTACATTCGAAATTGAATAGCATACTATCTCGGGATTTGTGAATTCGGGTTTGCCCTGAACTTCTATCATCCAGCCGAATTTGTAACCGGAGTTCTCTTTTAAAAAATCCTCGTAATTTTTTATGAATTTATCGGCGGCTGTCTCGATTGTAAGTTTTTCCGTGCTCTTTTTGCCCGGTTCGGCTGATGAAATAAGGTAATCCATTATTGTTGAATTGATTATTTCTTTGTGCTGTCCCTGATTAATTAACGAATATTTGAATTGTATGTATGTGCATTCCTCGTTCTGCGGGTCGCAGTCGTTGTATGTTTTCAACAATGTTTTTTCTTCGAATTTTAATTCCGATGTCGGAACGGAAATGTTCGAACCCGATTTGTCGGTTTCCGGCTTGCAGTGGAATATTGTAACGGCAAATGCAAAAATTATAATTGATAATGTGATTTTTTTCATATCCGTTAGATTTTAATTTTTAATTGTTATATAATAAGTCTAATATTTAAAATTTTCAATACATAACCAATTTAAACTTTAAACCAAATAGTAATGATTGATTTTATCTGCGACGGCGGATTTAATTTCAGTAACATTTCCTAAAATGTTTTTATTTTTAAATCTGATTTCGTATTTTTTAAAAAATCAGTTTATTATTTTTATACTGCCTTTTCCCGCCGTCAGATTTGTGAAATCGGAAATGAAAGATTCTATTGCCGAAAGTCTTAATTCAATTATCAGATTTACTTTTTCGCCTGAAATATTTTTCTTTACTTTCGAACCGTACTGTTCTATGAGATTCATTAAGTTATTTATGTAATGATATTCACATTCTGCATCAAGTTCTTTCTTAATGAGTCTCTCGGTTATTTTACAGTTTGATAAGCACAAATCGCTTGCATCGAAATATGCACGCTTTAATCCTCCTGTCCCGAGTTTAATTCCTCCGAAATATCGAGTAACAACTACCAGAATGTCCGTTAATTCATATTTCTCTATCGCATTCATTATCGGCTTTCCCGATGTTCCGGACGGCTCACCGTCATCGCTCATTTTAACTGTAACGTTTGTTAATCCTGTTTTATATGCATACGGATGATGTCTTGCATTGTAAAATTCTTTTCTGACTTCACTGAGTTTCTCTTCTGCCTCTTCTTTGGTTTTAACAGGAAAAGCATTTGCTATGAATGTGGATTTGCTGATTTTAATTTCGGAACGGTGAGTTGTTTCAATTGTGCGGAATGAATCGGGAATGATTTTATCAGTCATATTGCCAGCCTTCTTTGCCGATGAGAGGAACGAAAACAAATTCTTTAAATGTCATTACATCTTTTTTTATGTTTCCGTCCATATCCTTGTATTTCATTATTCTGTATATATCCTGCGAATAATTATCACCTACAGGGATAACAAGAACTCCGTTGATTTTTAACTGCTCAAATAGGGTTTCAGGAATTTTTGGACTGCCGGCAGTTACTAATATTGCGTCGTAAGGTGAATATTCCTCCCATCCGAGTGTACCGTCACTGCATTTCAGTTTTATATCGTAATTAAGTTTTTCGAGATTTTTTTTCGATTTGTTGTAAAGTGCTTCAATTCGTTCTATGGAATATACTTCCGCTCCGAGTTCCTTCAGTATCGCTGCCTGATATCCGCAGCCCGTCCCGATTTCAAGTACCTTGTCACCTTCTTTAATTTCAAGCAGTTGAGTCATAAATGCAACTGTGTACGGCTGCGATATTGTTTGGTTGCATCCTATTGGCAAAGGATGGTTTAAATAAGCGTAAGGTGCCTGCGTTTTGTCAATAAAGCATTCACGTTTTACTCTCGACATTGCATTTAAAACGGATTCATCGTGTATTCCCTGATTTCTTATTATGTTAATCAGGTTTTCTCTTTCTTCGGAAAATGTATCACTGGACATCTGGTGAGGATTTTTTCTTCTCGGCTGTTTTCTGAACTTCAAGAATATTTTTTATGGACTTTGTAACACCTTCGAAACTCATTGCCTTTTTTAATTTGCTGACGAGGTCTTCCTGATTTGTGCATTTGTAAAGTCTGCCTTCTTCTGCAATGGAAATTTCCTGTGTTTCCTCAGAAACGATGATTGATATTGCATCGGATTCTTCGGTAATACCTAAACCCGCTCTGTGTCTCGTTCCGAGTTTTTTCCCGCCGAAAAGTTTTGTTTCTGAAAGAGGTAATGTGCATCTCGCTGCCTCTATCCTGCTGTTGTTAATTATAACCGCTCCGTCGTGAAGAGGTGACCTCGGATTGAATATTGAGATTATTAATTCCTTGTTAATATTGGCTTGCAAAAGCTCTCCGTTTTCCACTATTTCACTCAATCCGGCGTTCCTCGTTATTACTATTAATGAGCCCCATCCGTTTTTCTGAATTTCTATGCAGGCATCGGTTACTTCGGAGATGTTCTCGTTAATGTCTATTTTTAAGAACATTCTTGCAAGTTTAGTCGTCCCTATTATTGAAAGTAATTTCCGCAGTTCAGGCTGGAATAATATTATAAATGCGATTACCCAGATTTCAGTAATCCTGCTTAATAACCAGCCGACTGCCTGTAAATTAAGTAACTGTGCCAGTAGTGAAAAACCGATAATCAACAGTAACGCTACAAAAATCTGGAATGCTATCGTTCCCCGCATTAACTTGTATAACTTATAAAATATATAAGTTATAATAAGTATATCAATTATGTCAATTAAAGTTACTTTTAAAAATCCTAATCTGAATAATTCCATACTTTAAATTTAACTAAAAATGAAGTCTAATTAAATGATATTCCATATCAACTACCTATAATTTTAATAAATAAATTTATATATTTTAGTCTTTTTAGGTGATAATTAAGTAAAAATTAAATATTAAGGAGAATTAAAATGCGAATTAAAAAAGTACATGCAATTGAAGTTCTTGATTCAAGGGGAAATCCCACTATCGAAGCGGGCGTTATGCTCGATAACGGTGTTTCCGGAACAGCAATCGTTCCCTCGGGCGCATCTACGGGCGAAAGGGAAGCAACAGAATTAAGAGACGGTGATAAAAAAAGATATCTCGGCAAAGGTGTACTGAAAGCGGTTGAAAATGTCGAAAATATTATATCACCTGCTCTTACAGGGAAATATGTTTCTGACCAGAGGGAAGTTGATAATACGATGATAGAACTCGACGGAACTCCGAATAAAAGTAAATTAGGTGCAAACGCAATTCTTAGTGTTTCTATGGCTGTTGCTAAAGCGGCATCTAAATGTCACGGTATGTCTCTGTTCCATTATATCGGAGGCGTGAACGCTTCTGTTCTGCCTGTGCCTTCTATGAATATTATTAATGGCGGTCAGCACGCGGATAATAATGTTGATTTTCAGGAATTTATGATTGCTCCGCATAATTCAGAAAGTTTCTCTGAAGCAATTAGAATGGGTATTGAAACTTTTCATACTTTGAAAAGTGTGTTGAAAAAGAAAGGGTATAATACGGCAGTCGGAGATGAAGGCGGCTTCGCTCCGAATCTAAAGTCCAATGAAGAAGCAGTTGAGGTTATACTCGAAGCAATTGAAAAAGCAGGTTATAAACCGGGAAAAGACATTTCCATTTGCCTCGACCCTGCGACAAGTGAAATGTGGGACGACGGAAAATATTTATTTAGTAAATCGGATAAATCACATAAAACCCCGCAGGAAATGGTTGAGCATTGGATTGATTGGGTAAATAAATATCCTATTATTTCTATTGAGGATGGAATGGCTGAAAATGACTGGGATGGATGGAAACTGATGACTGAAAAACTTGGCGATAAAATTGAAATTGTCGGTGATGATTTGTTCTGCACGAATCCTGATATCCTTGCTAAAGGAATTAATGCAGGTGTAGCAAATTCCGTTTTGATAAAACTTAATCAGATAGGTACGATTACTGAAACTCTTGACACAATAGAACTGGCTTACAGAAATAATTATAATGTCTTTGTTTCACATCGCTCCGGCGAAACTGAAGATACTACTATTGCTGACCTTGTGGTTGCGGTGAACGGTGGGAAAATTAAAACCGGTTCAGGATGCAGGTCTGAAAGAATTGCAAAATTTAACAGACTTATAAGAATCGAAAAACAACTCGGTTCTCAGGCAGGTTTTGCCGGCAGGAAAGCATTTAAACATCTGTCTTAATTTGGATTTTTGTTTTTCATTTTGCTAAGGCATTTAGTCTTTTATTTTAATTGATATGCTGTATTTATTTGTAAATTGCAGCTATTGTTTCCATTTAATTTTTATGCTTAAATAGGTATATTTACGCTAGATGAGTGATTCAAATTTTCAAGGGATTCAAGAATATCAGTCAAGAACTGCAGAATATTGGGCTAAGTTACCTGAGTTCGAAGGTCCTCTCGATATTCTTCTGCATTTCGTTAAAGAAGATGAACTGGATATTTATGATATCCCGATTTCTAAAATAACACGCGATTTTCTCGGGTATATTGATTATATACAATCAATTGATATTGAGGTTGCAGGCGAATTTTTACTGATGGCTTCCGAACTTATGAAAATTAAAGCCCGTATGCTGATTCCTGTGATTGAGACAGGTGATGACGCTCAGGAAGAAGACCCGAGAATGACACTCGTTAGGAAATTAATTGAATACAAAAGATTTAAGGAAGCAAGCGAGGAGTTGTCGGAATACGAATCTGAAGCACGAAGAATCTTTTTCAGGACATATTTCGAGGAAGATTACAGGACTGTCGAAAGCGATTACTCGGGTGAGGATTTTGATATTAAGAACCTGACTGTATTTAATCTCATTAAAGGTTACAGAAATGTCCTTCTCAATATGAGAACTGAAATAGTCCATCCGATAGAGCCTTTGCCCTATACACCTGAAGAGCAGAAAGACTACATTATTAAATTATTGTTTGAAAATACAGAAATATCTTTTAATGAGATTATGGAGAAACATCATAGCAGGATGGAAATCGTATGCACTTTTATTGCAATACTCCAACTCGCACTCGATGGATTTCTTAAAATCAGAGTTAATAATAACAATTTGTGCAACTTTGTTATTTATAAAACAAATCCGACCCAGAATTGACAGAACAAAAACTGGAAAAAATTATTGAATCAATCTTATTTGCTTCAGAAGAAGAATTGAGCCTGAAACAAATAAAAGACCTGCTCGATATTTGCAGAATACCGTCAACTTTTAAGGAGATTGAGGAATGTATCTTTAATTTGAATGCAATGTATTCAGAAAATGGGAATGCGTTTGAGATTATTCAGCTGGCAGGCGGATATCAGTTTGCTACGAAACGTGAATTTGCTCCGTTCGTCGGAAAAATGAGGTCGGAATCGCAGAAGAAAAAATTATCTCCCCCTGCACTGGAAACCCTCGCAATAATTGCTTATAAGCAACCGATTACCAGAAGCGAAATTGAATTTATAAGGGGTGTAAATGTGGATTATATTGTTAATTCTTTACTTGAAAAGGATTTGGTTCTGATTAAGGGCAGAGCCAATTCTCCCGGACGTCCGATTTTATACGGGACAACACAGAATTTTCTGAAAACGCTCGGAATTAATTCTCTCGAAGATTTACCGAAGCTGAGAGAAATAAATGAAATTTTGAAAAATGAAAAAATTGAAGGTATCACGGAAGCGGATATTGACTTGTTCAATTCTGTTAATAATATTGTAATGAACGAACCGAAAGGTCAGGAGAGTTTAACTTTTGATGATAAAGAGATAAATGAAGAAAATATCAAATCCGAACCGGATTTAGATACGGAAAACATTATTCTTAATAATGTTCAAAAAAAACAGGAAAATACTTTAAATGATTCCGAATTAATAAACTAACGAATGGTAAAATGGAAGATTCAAGATTAAATAAATTCATAGCCGGTAATTCGAAATTTTCACGGCGTGATATTGACGATTATATTGTTGAGGGCAGGGTAACGGTTAACGGAGTTACCGTTACGGAACCGGGTCATAAGGTTGACCCGGAGAAAGATAAAGTACTCCTCGACGGCGAAAAGGTGAAACAAACATCCAAGTGGGTGTACATAGCGTTTTATAAACCCGCAAAGACAATTACTTCTTTACACGATGATATGGGTCGGCAGACTGTAATGGATTACGTTAATACGAAATATAATCTCTTTCCGGTCGGCAGACTTGATTATGATACCACTGGTTTGCTGCTGCTTACTAATGACGGTGACCTGGCAAATAAATTGATGCATCCGAATTTCAAGATTACTAAAACCTATGACGTCAAGTTGTCAAAACCGCTTGAGGAAAAACACAGACAGGCACTAACGAAAGGTGTTATGCTGGCGGGCAGGAAAACTCTGCCTTGCAATATTAAATACAGGCATAACAAAAATCACGCCGTTATTACTATTACTCTTAAAGAAGGCAGAAACAGGCAGGTTAAAAAGATGTTCGAGAAATTCGGATATTTTGTGCAGAAACTTCATCGGGCAAAATATGGTAATTTGCAGCTGGGAAATATTAAAATTGGAACCTGGCGTTATCTCGAACAAAGGGAAATTAATGAACTGAGAAAATTAGTCGATAAAGAAATGACAGAAATGGCGGAACATAAAAATAATAGTGATAATAATGAAAATGTAAATAATAAAACCGAATAATATGCAAAATGAACAAAATGAGTTAATTAAAAGAAGACTTGAGGAACTTGAAGAAATAAAGAAACTCGGTGTCAATCCCTATCCTCATAAATTCGAAGTAACTGCGTATTCTAAAAATATAATATCTGCTTTTAAAGATCCTGAAAACGAAGAGGAACAGGAATCGCGTAAAAAGGAAATAGTTAGTCTGGCTGGAAGGATTGTTGCAATAAGAAGAATGGGAAAAGCAACTTTTTGCCATATTAAAGACGGTGAGGGAAGAATACAGATTTATCTGCGAAAAGATGACATAGGCGAATTGAGTTACAATATCTTGAAATTACTTGATATTGGTGATATTATTGGCGCTGAAGGATATGTCTTCAGGACGAAAACAGGGGAAATCTCGGTTCACGCCGTTAAAATGGTATTGCTGACGAAATCTATTTATCCTCTTCCCGTTGTTAAAGAAGAAATTACAGAGTCAGGTGAGAAAATTATTCATGATGCATTTGCGGATGTCGAACTGAGATACAGGCAGAGGTATATTGACCTTATCGTTAATGAAAATGTAAAGGAAACATTCCATATCAGAACGAAAATTATAAGGTCAATAAAAAATACACTTGAGCACCATAACTTTATTGAGGTTGAAACTCCTACATTGCAGACAATCTACGGAGGTGCAAATGCCAGACCGTTTGTTACGAGACACAATGCTCTGGGTATTCAGTTGTATCTTCGTATTTCAAATGAACTGTTTTTAAAACGGCTCATTGTGGCAGGATTTAACAGAGTATATGAATTTGTCAAAGATTTCAGAAATGAAGGTATTGACAGAACTCATAATCCGGAATTTACTCAGGTTGAGTGGTATCAGGCTTATGCGGATTATAATGACAGTATGAACCTGTTTGAGGAAATTGTCGAAAACGCAGCGATAGACGCTCTCGGAACTACGGTAATAAATTATCAGGGAACGGAAATTGATTTAAAAAGACCCTGGAAAAGAATAAAAATGACTGATGAGATTAAAGAAAAAACAGGTCTTGATGTTATCAATATGACACGAATTGAAATTCTTGATTATATGAAGAAAAATAATATCGAAATTGATGCGAAATTATCAAAATCTAAAGGTCTGGTAATAGCGGTATTGTTCGAGGAAACCTGCGAAGAAGATTTGATTCAGCCGGCGTTTGTTATGGATCATCCTATTGATACAACCCCGCTGTGCAAACCCTTGAGGGAATACACACTTGAACAACTGGAGGAAATGAAAAAAGACCCTGAACAGGTAATATTTGTTGAAAGATTTGAACCGTATATTAATAAATGGGAACTCGGGAATTCATACTCGGAGTTAAATGACCCTATCCTTCAGAAAAAATTGTTTGAAGAACAGGAGGAAAGGGGAAGAGGCGGTGAAGAAGAAACTCATCCGATGGATGAAGATTTTGTAAGAGCAATTGAGGTTGGTATGCCTCCGACTACCGGTGTCGGACTTGGAGTTGACAGGTTGGTTATGCTGCTTACCAATTCATACTCTATTCGCGATGTAATATTATTTCCGCTTATGAAACCGCTGGAGAAATAAAATCATACCGTTTGTAAATTATATTCTGCTCTTTTTATCTTAATGAACAGAAAATTTTTTTTAATAATATTTGTTCCCTTTTTGCTGTATCTGAACGCAGGTTCTCAGATTCTTGATACTGCTTATTCCGAACCTGATAATATTGATGTAAAATTGTTCAGATATCTTAATAATTCGCGAAATGAAACACTGGACAAGATTATCAAAGTCACTGATATGTCTATACTGCCTGTTTCTGTAATTACTCCTATTACATTATTTACTGTTTCACGAATTAATAAACATACCTATGATGAGAATTCTGCGGTGCTTTTAGCCCTTTCGGAAATCACTGCATCTTCATCATCATATTTAATAAAAAATATCTTTAAACGTAACCGTCCCTTCAGGGAATTGAGAAATGTAAATCATTCGGAAGATGATGAGATTTTTCTTGATTCATACTCATTTCCTTCAGGTCATTCTTCAATGGCATTTTCTTTTGCAACTTCATTGACACTGCGTTATCCAGATAAACCCGCTCTTATTGTCGGCTTGTACTCTTATGCTATACTGGTTTCGATTGGTAGAATTTATCTAGGAAATCATTATCCTTCGGATGTTTTAGGAGGTATGATAATGGGAAGCGGCTCCGCTGTCTTAATTTATTCTTTGCGGTCAGAAATTATTTCGTTAAAAAATAATCTTTTCCATGAAAAGTATAAACAGGATTCAAATAATTCAAATCTCGTTACCCCCTTATTTCTCGGTTCTATTATTATATCGGATGTAATTAATTATTTCCTGCTCGGAAATAATGATAATGTAAAATTAAACATTCATTCATCGGATAACACAAATTATCTGATGCTCAATTGTAATTTTTAAATTTTCTCCTGATTATATTACTATCCTTCCGGCTGACTTATTATTTGTCATAAGGTCTGCCGTACAAAACAACTGTTTGTCATCCTGAACTTGCTTCCGGATCTCAAAATTCTTTTTGTTTTTATTTTTTATTTTTATGAAATACTTTGCCGGCAAGTTTTAAGATACATTCCCTGCGGATTTCAATATCTATTTCTATGTCCCGGACAAAACCGAAACAAAAATGTTTTTCGAAGTTGGAACAGTCTTTCCGCCGCGGCGACCCATAAGTCCAAAGGGCAGGGCTTTTAGATTTGAAAATTTATGTCCGGATGCATATTGAGATAAATCTTACATATCCGGATAATCCGCAGTAGGACCATATACATTGGTAACGGGAACATTCAGCAGCCTTAAATAAACCGTTAACTGACCTCTGTGATGATAGAGATGACTTAGAGCAAAAGAGCGTATAGTCAATTCTTTAGGCTGAGAGAAATAAGTAATATCTCCGTTTTTCATTGTCCACATTTTCTTGAAATCTTCATCATTAACTTTTTCCAGTGATTCTATTGCTTTTTTTAATCCTGTCTCGAAAATGTCTATGATGTCCTTATTATTTCTTATTACCGGGGGTTTGTAGTCGAATTTTGCAAAATCAAGCTCATCACTATCCATTATTAGTGATACCCATCCGAATAATTCTGCAACGTGTGAACCGAGTCTGTCAAGTGTCATGGATTTCTCATGCGGTTGCCATTTTAGTGATTCGTCCGGAATATGCTCCAGTAACTTTCTTGTTGATTTGGCTTCGTTTTGTATTTCGGCTAATAAATTTTCTTTAATCATGATTTTTATTTTGTTTATTTAATCATATTAATATAATAC
>CAYWMV010000016.1:0-25667 GCA_964459055.1 uncultured Ignavibacteriaceae bacterium
ATCAATTTTTCCTGAATTTCTCAATGGATTGGAAAACTGTTTAATCCCTTAACAGAAAATTTAATATCAGACAGTTTGAATTTAAAGAAAAAAAATGGTATTTTGAACAAATAACAATTTATACGTTATGGAAAATTCACCCCATTCAAATCATAAGCAACTTTTAGATGCCGTATGGGACTCTTCTGCGGATGCAATGAGGATTACGGATTTAAAAGGAACAGTAATAAGCGTCAATGATGCTTATTGCAGGTTAACGGGATTTGAGAGAGAACTGCTCACTCAAAAACCGTTTTTCATAGTATATCTGAAAAATGTGCAAAAGGAATATTTTGATGAATACAGGACAAGGTTATCGTCCGGCAAAATTCTCGAGCGTCTGGAAAAAAGAGTAACATTCCTGAACGGCAGACAGCGTTACCTCGAGCAGTCAAATTCCTTCATCGAGATTTCAGGAGAAAAATATGTACTTAGCATATTCCGGGATATAACGGAATTTATGCAGGCAGTGGATGACGTTAGGGAAGGAAAAGAGAAATACAAAAATCTTTACAGGATGATTCGGCTTATGTGCGATAATGCGGCGGATATGATATGGGCGAAAGATTTAAACAACCGCTATTTATTTGCGAATAAGGCGATGTGTGATAATCTTCTTAATGCAAAAGATACCGATGAACCGGTAGGAAAAAATGATATGTTTTTTGCAAAAAGAGAGCGGGAGAGTCAGCCCGATAATCACGCTTGGCATACGTTCGGTGAGATATGCAGGGATTCGGATACTATCGTATTAAAAAGCAAAAAGAAAGAAAGATTCGATGAATTCGGTAATGTTAAAGGTAAATTCCTTTATCTCGATGTGTATAAAACCCCGTTTTACAATGAGCACGGTAAAATAATCGGAACGGTAGGAAGCGGAAGAGATGTCACTAAGGAAAAGCAGCTTGAGAAGGAATATGAAGAAACACGGTTGAAACTTGTAGAAAGCGAACAGAAGTACAGAACGATGGTGGAAGCATCACACGACATAATATTGCTTATTAATATAAAAGGTAATTTTGAATTTATAAACAAACGAGGGGAGGAAATTACCGGGTATAAAATTTCCGACTGGCTCGGAAAAAGTTTCAAGGATATAGTTACAAAGGACAGCATAGAGCGCGCACAAAAAGGATACAGGAATGCTTTAAAAAAGAAACACGACAGTTTTGATACGAGGATTGTTGATAAAAAAGGAAATGTATTAATTCTGACAATGAATATTATTCCGATACTTGAAGACGGAAAAGTTAAAACAATCGTGTGTTTCGGCAGAGATATAACGGAGAAGAAAAAGGCTGAAGAAATGCTGAAAAATTCCGAAATCACTTACAGGAGTATAATTGACAGCGTTACGGAAGCTATATATATACAGGACGAGTTCGGTAAGTTTCTCGATGTTAACCTCGCTTCTGAAAAAATGTACGGTTACAGCAGGGAAGATTTTATCGGTAAAACACCGGATTTCTTATCGGCACCCGGGAAAAATGATTTGACAGTAACTGAAAAAGCAGTCAAATCAGCATTTAAAGGGAAGCCAAATACAATTGAGTTCTGGGGAAAAAGAAAAGACGGAACAGTATTTCCGAAAGAGGTGAGTTTATCTTCCGGACTTTATTACGGAAAAAAAGTTGTAATAGCCGTTGCGAGAGATATAACGGAGAGAAAAAGAGCCGAGGAAGCGGAAAAATCCCACAGAATACAACTCCGAACTGTGCTGGATATGGTGCCGAGTTACATATTTGCAAAAGATTACGATGGAAAATTTTTAATGGTGAACAAATCTCTCTCAGACCTGTTTAATGCCTCCCCGGAAGAAGTAGTAGGGAAAACCGATGCAGATTACGGTGCAACAAGAGACCAGATTGAATGGTACTCGAAAGCGGACAGGCAGGTCATTGATTCCGGAAAACCTTTATTAATAAAGGAAGAGCGTGTTCTCCGAAAAGACGGTAGTTTAGGATGGTTTCAGACCAACAAAATACCTTACAGGCATCCCGGAGTTGACAAACCTGCAATACTGGGAGTAGCAGTTGACATAACCGAACGGAAGAAAGCCGAGGAAGCACTTAGAGAAAGTGAAGAGCGGCTGAGACTTGCAATGACAGTAACAAGGCAGGGATGGTTTGATTTAAATCTTCCTTCAGGTAAAATTGAAGTCAGTCCCGAGTATGCAAAAATGCTCGGGTTTGAACCCGGCGAATTTAAAACAAATCTGAAAATCTGGGAAAAGAATATTCATCCCGACGACCGGGAAAAAATTCTGAAAATTTTTTATGAAGGTATAGAGAAAGGCGAAGCAAAGCCGTTAGAATACAGAAGACGCACGAAAACAGGCGATTATATTTGGGTTCATTCAATAGGAAAAATATTCGAGTACGATTCCGGTAATAAGCCGCTGCGAATGATTGGAACACAGACAGACATTACCGAACGGAAGAAAGCGGAAGAAGAAATTGCAATGCTTGCATTTGCTCTTAAGAGTATTAATGAATGCATCAATATAACGGATATTAACAATGACATTATTTTTGTAAATCAGGCATTTCTCGAGACATACGGATATACCGAAGAAGAAGTCATCGGGAAAAATATCTCACTTGTCGGTTCGGAAAAAAATCCTAACAATATTAATAAAATCATTCTTGATGCATCTTTGAAAGGGGAATGGAAAGGTGAACTTATTAATAAAAGAAAAGACGGTTCGGAATTTCCGATATATTTATCGGCGACTTCAATACTTGATAACAATGATAAATTTATTGCACTGATAGGCGTATCAATAGACATCACGGAACGAAGGAAAACAGAAAAAGCAATGCTTGAAGCGAAGGAAAAAGCAGAAGAAATGAACAGGTTAAAATCAAGTTTCCTCGCAAATATGAGCCACGAACTCAGAACTCCTCTGCACGGAATACTCGGCTTTTCGGATATCATTCTCGAGAAGGATGACCTTAACGATATTAAAAATATTGCGGGAGTTATTCAGAAGAGCGGAAAAAGACTCCTGAACACACTTAACCAGATACTGGACTTATCGAGTCTTGAAGCAAATGCAAAAAAAATCGAATGCAAGTTTGTGGATGTACTGGAAATTGTAAAAGAATCCATAGAACTTTTCAAGATGGAAGTTCAGAAGAAAGAACTTTATCTGACTTATAATTCCGCTTCCTCCTCTGTTATAACTTATACTGACCCTAAGATTATATATGACACGATAAATAATCTGATAAATAATGCAATTACATTTACAAAAAAAGGCGGAATAACGGTTAATATCAGTGAAGAAAAGATTAACAATAAAAATTCAGTTGTAATAGATGTAACAGATACAGGAGTGGGAATAAAAAAATCGGACATTAATTTTATATTTGATGAATTCCGCCAGGCAAGTGAAGGATGGGGCAGGAGCCACGGAGGCTCCGGGCTTGGTCTTTCCATCTGCAAAAGATATATGGAACTGCTCGGCGGCTCTATAAGTGTAACAAGCGAACCCGGAACGGGCTCCGATTTTAAATTGGTAATTCCGAAGTTCAGTATGGAAGATTACAGAAAAATAAAGACAGACAGCAAAAAATCACGTTCTGATTCATTATCTGAATTTCCAAAAGATAAAAAAGGGTTGGCACGTAAAATTCTTTACGTAGAAGATGAAGAGGACAGTATTGAACTCGTTAAATTTTTCCTTGAAGGTTATTATGATGTTGACACCGCGATGAACACGGAAGAAGCCGTTCGTAAAACAAGAGAAAAAAAATATTCCCTTATTCTGATGGACATTAATTTGAGAGAAGGGAAATCCGGACTGGATGCTCTTTCCGAAATCAGGAAAAATTCTTATTACAGAAGTATTCCGGTTATTGCAGTGACCGCATACGCAATGAAAGGCAATGAAGAAGAATTCTTGAATAAGGGATGTACGGACTATGTATCAAAACCGTTTTCAAAAGAGGTTTTGCTGGAGAAGATTTCATATCTGATGAAAAACTGCAAATGAAATCGCTGACGGGGGGATGAAGAAATGGGGGAATGAGTAAAGAGAGAATGAGTGTCCCGATTCGTCTGTTGGCTCATCAGGATTAAATTCCGGCTATGCCGGATTATGTATTCAATGAATAAAAAAATAATTTTGTTTATAATTGAAAAAGCATAGAATTTCTTTTATCTTATTAATTAGTGTTAACCTTTAAATCCGAAAGGAGGACAGGTATGAACAAAAACAATGTTCTATTCAACCAAAGAGATTTCAGGGGGATTGAACTTTGGCGGGATATAAAAGATGAACAATGGTATGATGCAAACTGGCAGGTGCATAATACTATCAGAACGGTGGATTCCCTTAAGAAGGTAATAAAATTATCTTCTTATCAGGCGGATGAAATTCAAAGGACAATAGATACACTTAGAGCAGCGGGCAAAGACCCGATGAGAATAACTCCTTATTATGCATCAATAATTTCTGAAGACCCTTTTAATCCCGTAATGCTGGAAAAGGAAAAAGCATACAAGCGGATTGATCCGGTATTCTGGCAGTCAGTACCGACACCCGCTCATCTGCTTTTCCCTGATACGGGAGTAGAAGGTTCAATGTCAGAAAGTTCACGGAGTTTCGGCGCCGCATATCAGAGGTATCCAAACAGAGTTGCATTATTTGTTGCAGAGAATACCAGTTGTGCTTCCTACTGTACACACTGCCAGAGAGCAAAATCACTCGATTGCACCGCTGCAGTCAGCAGAACGGAAATAAACAGGGGTTTGTTTTATATCGGGAGTAATGAAAATATTGACGAAGTGCTGGTTACTGGCGGCGATGCACTGATGATTAGCATTCCGAGGCTGAAATATGTTCTCGAAGAACTTAGCAAAATACCGCACCTGAGGTTAATAAGAATTGCAACCCGTGTTCCTGTAGTATTGCCGATGAAAATTACTGATGAACTGCTGGATATTATAATTGAATCTGCAAACAGGTATAATGACGGAATTGAGAAAAATGTTTATTTCATGACACATGTGAATCACTTTCACGAAATTACGGAAGATTTCTACAGAGCGGTAAAAAAAATACGTATGAAGGGATTCACGATACGAAATCAGACAGTACTTCTGAATCATATTAATGACTATTACAAAACACTGGCAGAAACTTTCAGACGTTTAATCTGGGTGGGAGTGCATCCGTATTATTTACTTCAGTGCCACAAAGAAAGAGGTCTGATACATTTCATCACACCGGTTCAAATCGGCAAAATTTATTCGAAACATCTGCAGGGCTGGATTTCAGGAATAGCGAGACCTATGTATGCGGCGAATGTGGAAGGCGGCGGCGGGAAAGTTTTGCTTATGCATTCGGGACATGATACATTAAACGTCGGAGTTGACCTTGAAGACAGAATTTCCGACAGTTTTGCAACAATTGAAACGTGGGACGGAAGAAAAATGAATAACTACGAGGCATTAGGAAGAGCAACAAAAGAAGAATACGACGAAGCAACAAGAATAATGGATAAATTTCTCGGACGCGAAGGACTTTTTAAACCAAGAGTAATAATTATAGACGAAAAGGGCGACCATATAGAAACGTCACACAGAAGGGTTCTGCCCTCCCTGACGAATGAAAAGAAAACATTTCTGCTGGATTATGAAGAATTTAAAGACGGTTTCCCTCTTATAAATCCGAATGAAATCCTCGATGAACTTGAAAGAAAATTTCAGAAATCACGGTTTGGAAATGAGTGAATAGGTGTCCCGATTCGTCTGCCGGCTCATCGGGTTTAAATTCCGGCAAGCCGGAATTCAAAACAGGGGATTGTATGATAGGGGGATTGGATGATTGAATGCAGAATAAAAATGCATTGAATTATAAATACCGGGAAATTTTCGCTGCAAGTTCTGCGTTATTCAGAACCAACTTAATATTTGCTTCAAGACTTTTACCGCCCGAAATTCTGTTAACTTCGGACAACAAAAACGGTGTTACATCTTTCCCCTTAATATTATTTGATTTTGCCAGTGCTTGGTTAATTGCACTGTCAATTGATTTTTTATCGGCTGAATATTTTACAGGAATAGGATTTGCTATCAGTATTCCGCCTTTTAAACCTAGTTCCCATTTGGTTTTTATCACATCCGCTATTTCTTTCGGAGAATCGAGTTTGTAATTTACATTAAATCCGGATTCGCGTGTGAAAAATGCAGGAAATTTATTGGTTTTATATCCGATAACAGGGACGCCGAGAGTCTCAAGGAATTCCAGAGTTAATCCGATATCGAGAATTGACTTTACCCCTGCAGAAACTACCGCAACATTGGTTTTTGAAAGTTCAGTTAAATCGGCGGAAATATCTAATGTTTCATTTACATTTCTGTGAACACCTCCGATGCCTCCGGTTGCAAATATTTTAATTCCGGCAAGACTCGCACAAAACATAGTGGCGGATACTGTTGTAGCTGCATTTAATTTCCGGGATACTGATACGGGTATATCTCTGCGTGATGCTTTCAGTATATTTTTTCCTTTTGACAGAAATGCGATTTCCTTGTTGTTAAGCCCGATTTTTATTTTTCCGTTAATAATTGCGATAGTTGCGGGAACTGCTCCGTTTTTTCTTACGGTATCTTCGATTTTTAATGCCGTTTCATAATTTCGGGGATAGGGCATCCCGTGTGAAATAATCGTAGATTCCAGTGCAACAACGGGACTTTTCTTTTTCAATGAGGCTCTTACATCATCAGAAATTTCATAATATTTAATTGGCATGTCTGTAAAATTCTGTTGCATGATTTAATTATTTTCCGAAGAAACATAATATTAATTCCTCGTTCGAAAATAATCCGTAATTTTTTTTATTGCTGTTTCGTCAAAATACGTTTTATAAAACCTTTTGAATAATTCAATTTTCAATTCCAATTCAGAAATTCCCGGAAATTCTTCTCTGATACGGTTTATTATGATTTGTCTCGATAATTCCGTTAAATCAAAAAGGTTTTCGAATTTTTCTTTAACTGAAAGTGAATTATATATCTCGAATTGTTTCTGTAAAATATTTTCAGGGGTGTCAGTCATAAAACCAGATTTTGAGTTTTTATATCCAATTTTTTGCACCAGTGCTTTATGTATTCCATATCTTTAGAAGAATTCATTAGCAAAGATCTGATATCTTTAATTTGTAATTCGCTCTGAGTGCCCTGAATCCATAATAATTTCGCAATTATCAAATCCTCAATCGCAATAACGTATATATCAGTACCGAATTCATTATATTTTCTTTTTCTGTTAAACGCAATTTCAGAATACACGGATTTTTTTCTTAAAATAAAATCTATTTTAAAACCGGTTTTTAAATGTATAATGTTAAACATACCGTTACATTTAATTTCATCAATTATCATTTCCCTATCGTAATAAAAATCGTTCAAATATGATATAAAATTATCAATCATTAAATCATTTATTTCAATTACAATATCAATATCCCTTGTCATTCGCGGTATAGTATAGAAGTTCAATGCTACGCTTCCGGAAATCATATAAGGAATATTGCTTTTTTCCAATATTTCACAGACTTCTTTTATTAATTCATTTATCATAATAATTAATTTAAAAAATATAAAACCCTTTAACAATTCCTAAATATAAAATTCCTGACTTATAAAACACAATATTTGCGAAACAATATTGATCCCGGACCTCCTTAATTTTCGACTTTAAAAACTTTATAACTTTACAAACTTGTCACTGTTTTTTGTCATTTATTTATTAATTTAATTAAACCAAAAAATATTTTATTTTATAAAATAAAATTAAATAATTGACGGATATAATACAGAAGGAAACTGCGAACACAATTATATTATCTGACATCCATCTCGGCTCGGAGGTATCGAGAGCGGAAAAAGCGAGAGAAGTATTATTGAAATATAATTTCAAAAGGCTGGTACTTCTCGGGGATATATTTGATGATTTAAATTTTAACAGGCTTAAAAAGGAACACTGGGGTTTTCTTACATTTATAAGAAAATTATCCAACCCGAAAAAACAAATTGAAGTAATATGGGTTGAAGGCAATCACGATGCAGGATTATCAAAAATTATGTCGCATATGATGGGGCTGAAAGTATATAAACAGTATATATTTGAAACTGCGGGGCGGAAAATTCTGACAATACACGGACATCAGTTCGACAGATTCCTGAACGAGAATCTTTTCATAAGCAATCTGGCGGGTTATATATATAATTTAATACAGAGGCTCGGTGGTGAAAAACAAAGATTTGCTCGTTTTCTGAAAAAAGCAAGCAAAGGTTGGCTGAGATTGACTGAAAAAATCGCTATAGGTGCATTAAAATATGCAAACCGCAGAAAAGTAAATATAGTAATTTGCGGTCACACGCACGTTGCAACAAAAGAGCCGATTATTGCAAACAACATAGAATATTATAATACGGGGTGTTTTACGGATATACCTTCAAATTACATCATCATAACCGAAAAAGGAGATGTAATTAACAAAGACACGGAATAATGTAACTGAAATAATATAAAAAAAGCGGGAAATATATTATTTCCCGCTTTTTGCTTTTATTAAGTTACTTACCCGTTGATTATTACCAATTACTTTATAAGGAGCATTTTTTTCGTTTCTGAAAAATTTTCTGTTTTTAATGTGTAAAAATAAACACCTGAAGTTAATCCGGATGCGTTAAATTCGAATTCGAATTTTCCGGCTGAAAGATTCCGGTTTACAAGATTTGATACTTCTCTTCCGGTTACATCAAAAACTTTCAGAGTAACAAACCCCGCTTTGGGAACCGAGAAATTAATTTTAGTGGAAGGATTAAACGGATTCGGGTAGTTCTGTGAAAGTTCATATACCGATGGTACCTCTGATGAAATCTGCTTTATGCCTATTGGCGTTGGATTATAATTTTTCGGATTGAAGTTTGTCCAGTTTGCTATCCAGTTGTTATTGCCGCCGAAAGCACCAACATAACTTGTCTGTTCAAATCCCGAAAGATTAGGATTGGAGAAATTTGCGCCCGTTAACGCCGGTGAGCCTCCGAGCGGTGTCCAGTAATTGACGTTATTGGCAGGCGCAGGAGGATTTGCATAAAATCCGAAAGGATTTGTTAACTGAACGTCTGTATTTGCGGTTAATATTCTGTTTGAGAAACTTCCTGTCTGAATCCATCCGGTAGGATTATTAAATCCTGAACCGCTGTTAGAAACTGTATCGGCGATTTTAGATATTCCTGCAAATATGCAGTTTCTTATCTGAACAGTGTCAAATAATGCCGCAACCTGAACGCCTTTACCGTCAAATAAAATCCCTGTCGGATAACCCATAAAAATTGTATTGTAAATGCTTGCAAGCATATTTCTTCTCAGATGTGCATTCCTCTTGAAATTCGGATTTACAAGGTCAGTTAAATTTGCTTTCGGACCTATGCAGGTAATATTTGAAAATATAGTTCTCGTTCTGGGATTATTATAATTTGACGGACTGTTGTTATTATTATCAATTTCGAAGTTGTGAGAGGCACTAACGTCACTTATAAGACTGTCTCTGATTGCGAGTCCGAACTGAACTTTTCCTCTGTGCCCGTTATCGGCATCAAAATCATCATCTACAGACCTGTAGGAAATCAGATATTTTCCGTTTACATTACCACCGAACCATTCGAAAGAATCGTCACCGCAGTAACTCACCATGATATGTTCTATTACCGTTCTGCTTCCTACTCCGCCCATTGTCAGTCCGTTAATTTCATTCCCGCTGATACCGGTTAAATTAACACCTCCGAATTCAATTCTTACATATCTCAACACGCCGCTGCTGTCATCATTAATGACAGGCTGCCCGCCGTACCACGGACCTGTTCCGGGAGGAAATCCTTCAATTTGTGCGGAATCAAGGCCGGTAGACGTGTTAATTGCTGACCTGCCGAGTAAAATAATTCCGCCCCAGTCACCGGGATTTCTCTGACCTGAGGGAAATCTGCTCGTGAATACTATAGGTTGGGTTAACGAACCGTCAGCAATTATTTTGCCTCCTCGTTGTACGATAAGAGTCCCTGTAGTGGGTTTATCTCCGAGAATTAATGAGCCTTTCTGTATTACGAGCACACCGCCTGAATTAATATAGTTGAATCCTTTCATTATGTAAATCTTGTCATTTGTCAGATTTACTATGCCGTTTATATTGGCTGAATTCAGCGTTACCGAATCCACAGGCTGTGATATTGCTTTCTCTGTTCCTGCCAGAATCAGTAAAGCCAAAAAAGTGAGAATTAGTTTTTTCATTTTTTGTTTTTATTTATTTAATTTAACTTTTCAAAATTGATTATTTACTGTTAATTTATTTTAATGCCGGTATTAATTTAATTTAAAATTTGTATCCGACTGTAATAGAATATCTCGTTCCGGAATTGTAAGTCCTGACAATTTTTTCATCGCTTCCGATTTTCTGGAAATATCTTTTTTCCTGATTCAGAATATCTTTCGCGGTGAATTTTATTTCGAAATTATCAAAAATTTTCTTTGATGCACTGAAATCGATAATATCGTTTCCTTCTTCTTCAATATCTGCGTAACCATTGTTGCCGACTTCCGATATTCTTCTGCCGAATTTGTTGTAAAGAATATTTATACTTGTACCAAGATCATAGTTATCGTAAAACAATCCGAGATTGACGGTGTAAGGTGATTGCCCCTGCATTCTCCTTGTTTTTTCGGTTGATATGGATTGCAAACCGTCAAGGTCAATCTTTGAGTTAAGTAAAGTCAGATTTGCATTTAAGGAAAAATCGCTGAAAAACCTGTCAATGAATCCAAGATTTTTTCTGACCTCGAATTCGATTCCGTAATTAACTGCACCATTTTTTGCATTATCGAATGTCCTCTCGGGATTGTTCTGTCCGGGTGAATATACTTCTTCGATAGGGGAACTGAAATTTTTGTAAAAGAGACTTAATGATAATATTTCTCCTGCATCAGGGTACAATTCAAATCTTAAATCGTAATTCTGAACAAGACTCTGCTTCAGGTCAGGATTTCCCGAAATTTTTACGCCGGTTATAAAGTCTATAAATCCGAAAGGTGCAATTTCTCTTAATTCGGGTCTTGAAACTGTCTGTGAAACCGATGTTCTTATATTAATTTTGTCGGTCAGTGAATATATAATATTAATTGACGGCAGAAAATTCAGATTCTTTAGGTCTGCTGTTATAGGCTCGTTAATTCTTCCGAGTGTATTAACCTGCTGTCTGTTGTATTCATACCTCAATCCTGTAATGACTCTGAATTTGTCATAAGGTATATCAAACATAAGATAACCTGCAAAATTTTCTTCGCTTGCCCTGTATTTATCGGATTCACGTGTCAATTCTTCATATAAAATTTTTGTGGGACCGAAATTTTCCGGACTGAAAATCACATTTAAGGGTAGATAAGCAATGTATCCTGAACCGCCTGCATTTCTCGGAGCAAAATTTCTTGCATCGAAATTTCTTGAAGTTGTTGACCCGAAAACACCGAATTTAATTTTCGTGTTTTTATCTTTCAGTCTGAAGAATGGTGTGGTGAAGTTGAGCAAAATACTTCTGTTGATATCTTTTAAGTTTGAAAAAAACCTTCCTCCACCGTCAGCATCTGCAACGGAACCTATCCTCGCATTAAACGGGTCATCTGAACCCGCTGATTTTTCATAAGACATGGTTTTAATATCAGGTTCGTTTCTTATTGCTTCAGAATAGGAAATCTTCCAGTCAATTGTTGTTTTGTTTAATTTGCTTATGTAATGGTCACCCGAAAGAATAGTCGAAAGTAATTGCCGTTCCGTAAATTTTGTTTCATACATCTTAAAATCCTTGTTCTCTTCTGATGTGTATTTTTTCGTACCTTCGAGATATGAAGTAACATCTTCGGAATTTACCGAGTATGTTGTTTTCAATCCGATTTTGTTGTTGTCCCCGATTTTGTAATTCAAATTAACTATGCCGCCGTTCAATACAGAAAATTCGGAATTTCTTCCTCCAATGTCTTCTAGAGTTGAAAGGTCGATATTATACTGCGTTCTGGTCATATCGGTGTTTGAAAATCCGGTACGGTACGAGTATGCGATGAATACTCCGAGCGGATTGTCAAATAAATTAAAATTGTTGCCAAGAGATAACTGCAAATTAGTATTAAACGGAGCTTTTCTTGTTGATTGACTCCAGTTATTTCTGAAAGATTTTGAAAATTCGGTAAGTTCTTCCTGCGAATAATTAGAATTTGTCATTCTGTTTCCCGGAATATTTGAAGGCAGCAATCTGCCGCCGTCGTCCATACCCGTATTTAAAAATAAAAACTTATCCTGCCCTGCATTATATGTTCTGAAATCCTTGTTCGTTGTATTATCGTTTAATGAAAGCGACATATTATAATTTAATGTCAGTCCGTCGGGAAAATCTTTTGTATTTACCTGAACCAGACCGCCTGAATAATTACCTGGCTGGTCAGGAGTGTAAGATTTTGATATTATAATATTTTCTATCAGACTTGACGGAAACATATCGAAGGAAAATGATTTTTTATCTGTTTCAGTACTAGGTAACTGTACTCCGTTTAATGTTGTCAGACTGTATCTGTCGGAGGTGCCGCGTACAAATACGAATTTGTCATTGACAATGTTAACTCCTATGACTCTTCTCAGTACTTCGGAAGCCGCTGCATCAGGTGCTCTTTTTATCTGCTGCTCACTGATTCCGTCAGCAACTTTATCGGAGTTTTTTTGTTCAACAAGCAATGCTTTCTCGTTTGCAAGTGTAAGAGATGCTTCAACCACAATCTCTTCAGTAGTTAAATCTGCAAGTAAAAGAGATATGTCCAGTTTAACCGTCTCATTTGATTTGACTGCTACACCTTTGATTATTTTATCAGAGTACCCTATGTAGGATATTTTTAAATCATATAATCCGGGTACAAGGTTCTCAATTAAGTAAACTCCGTCTAAATCCGTAATTGCACCGAATTGTGTTCCTTCAATTTTTACGGTTGCTCCTATTAAAGCATCGGAATTAACCTCGTCAATTATTTTACCTTTTATGCTTTGTGCATAAGAAGTTACTGCCGTAAAAATAAAAATAGTAATCAGGTAAGTAATTAATTTTTTCATTATTTTTTAAATTTATTTACTCAAATTTACCTATTTACTGTTATGTAATAATTACAGCAATGTAAAAAATGTTAATTCCGTATTATAAAATTGTTAATAAAATATGGTAATCTTATGAGGGAAATTTCAGATTTACGGTACTTAATTTTCTGTTTTTAAACGTCAGGAATTTTTTAATTTTTGATGTGAGTGTGAGGAAAATGAAATAATTACAGGAACAGTTTTATAACATAATAAACAATAGCACTGCAGACGGCTGTTGCAGGTATAGTGAGTACCCAGGCCCATATAATTTTCCCTGCAACTCCCCATTTAACGGCAGTAAGGCGTTTAACCATCCCGACACCCATAATGGCGCCTGTTATAGTGTGTGTTGTGCTGACTGGAATACCCCCCAGTGCAGTGCCAATTAAAACAAATGCACCCGCTGTCTCGGCACAGAATCCCCCTATAGGTTTTAGATGAGTTAATTTCATCCCCATCGTCTTGATAACCCTCCATCCTCCCGCAAGGGTTCCGAGACCAATTGTCGTGTGTGATAAAATGACCACCCAGAATGGAACATAAAATTCACTGCCAAGATATCCGTTTGTGAATAGCAGAATTGAGATGATTCCCATAGTCTTCTGGGCATCATTTGTTCCGTGTCCGAGGCTGAATGCAGCGGAGGATATTAACTGTCCTATTCGGAATTTTTTATCAACCGTTTTTGCTTTTGAGTTCCGGAATATCCACGTAACTGTTATCATAAAAATAACACCCAAAACAAGGCCTATTATAGGTGATAATACAATAAAGACTGATACTTTTATTAATCCGCCTGATACTAATGCACCAAATCCGGCTTTAATAATTGCTGAACCTGCAAGTCCGCCGATTAATGAATGAGAAACGCTGATTGGTAATCCGAATTTTGTACAGGAATGTGTCCATATTACTGCACCGATTAAAGTCGAAAGGATAACGTAATTATCAACAACCGATGTTTCCACGATACCTTTTCCGATCGTTGTGGCTACATGAACTCCGAAACCGAACGCAGCGGCGAAATTAAAAAATGCAGCCCATAATACTGCAAGTTTGGGATTCAGAACTTTTGTGGCAACTATTGTAGCAATTGAATTTGCCGCATCATTCATCCCGTTTAAAAAGTCGAAAAGAAGCGCAATAATAATAATGGTGAGAGTGAGTTCAAACATTTTTCTTAAACGTTTTTAATTAATATGCCTTCCATTACTGATGCGGCACGCTGGCATCTGTCAACTGTCTTTTCAATATTTTCGAGTATTTCTTTTTCTTTTATTAATTCTATTGCATCTGTCTGTTTTTCGAATAACTGCTTAATTGATTCGTGGAAAACAGCATCCGCTGCCGTTTCAAGATTTTTAATTGTGAATATTTTTTGTGATGAATCTGTGGAATCATTTAAAGAATTTATAATCTCGAGAATTAATTTTGTCTGGGACATCAGTATCTCGGATAACTGCGGACCGAAAATCGTCGGTTTCTTTAATTTGTAAGTCGTCATTCGCCATGCTATTGTATCAATTGCGTCAACAATGTCGTCAAGCGAATTTGCAAGTTCATATATATCTTCCCTGTCAATCGGTGTGATAAATGATTCATTTAATTCATTGATAATTTTATGTGTTAATTCATCACACTTGTTTTCAATAATATGAATTCTTGATGTATTCTCCGATAAAGTGTCAGGATTACCGAACATATCGTGAAGTATTTTTGATGCATTCTGAATATTTTCACCTACTTCCGAAATTAAATGAAAAAACGTATCTTTTTTTGGAAGGATTTTTCTGAATAGTGACATCGCTTTATTATTATTATGAAATTGTAAAAGAATTGTTAATTTACTGTAAAAATTAAGGAAATAATTTAATAATGAAATGTATTTTTTTATGAATTTTTATTTTAGGAAAAGATACAGATTAAAATTATTATACTAATCGGGCAACTGTTTTATTCAGAAATTTTTACTGAGGAATTTTCTGCGGGCAAAATAAAGCGGTACGGCGCTCCATACAAATAATGCGGCGGCTGATATTATAAGTCCCGCAGCACTTCCCGTGATTTCCCTGAAATTTGCTCCGGTGTATCCCATAAGTGCCGATATATCGAGTTTAAGCAGGATTAAAACTCTCGATAAATCGACAGGATTTAACGTCGTGAGAATCAATACGATTTTTTCGAGAGGATAATCGTTAAAAGTAAAATAAATAATAAGAACAATACCGTCATACAGAACCGAAAAAAATAACCATATGAAAAGCAGCACACCGATTCCTTTTACTTTTTCGTCATTCAGAACAGATATCAGAACTGATATGGCACTGAAAATAACCGTAAGCATAATACCCGAAAATGCAAGATAAAAAAGAACGATGTTAAATCCGTAAAAACTCAAAGGGATTACGATTCCCGCAATAAATGAAACCGAGAGAGATATTACAAGTCCCGAATATTCGGCAAAGAAAATGGAACTCCGTTTTACCGGCTGTGAAAGAAGCATTTCAATAAATTCTCTTGAATTGTAATAATGAACGGAACTGAACAATATGCTAATAAGAGGGACAAGAATGAGGACGATATTCAGAACGCTTAATACGGATTTAGTGGAGTCGTTGCTGAAAAACATCAGTCCGAGACTGAAACAAAGCAGAAATGCCGTATAAGTTATTACCCATTTATTTCTAAGAATATCGAGAATTATATATTTAAGAATTTTATTTCCACTCATAGTTTTTAAATAAATCTGAAAATTTTTCGAGTATTCCGTTTGATTTTTCTTCTTTTTCTTTGGCTTCTATCAGTCTGTCAACCCTTACTTCACCTTCGAGAAGAAATGTTAATCTGTCCGACATTTCTTTCACTTCATTAAGGATATGTGTGGTAATCAGTATCAGTTTTCCTTTGTCTTTTTCCTTCAGGATTTTGCCTTTTAAAAATTCCGCAGAAAGCGGGTCGAGTCCTACTGTCGGTTCATCAAGGATTAATATTTCACTGTCAAACATAAAAGTAAGTGAAGCGCTCACTTTCTGTTTCATCCCCTGTGAAAGTGCTGAAATCTTTTTTTGAGAGAAATTTTCGATTCCGAAGGTTTCAAATATTTCGAAATCAACCGCAGTTTTTTCTCCCCTGATTTCCCTTATAATCTGCATTACGTCGCTTACTTTTATATTTTCAGGAAAATGTGCCGTCTGCGGCATATAACCTATTTTTTGCCTGTATTCAAAATTATTTCTTACATTTATTCCGTTCACAAAGATGTCACCGCTGTCCGGCAGTACAAGTCCGAGCAGACATTTCAGCAATGTTGTTTTACCTGACCCGTTTGGTCCCATTAATGTCAGAATCTGACCTTCATTAATTTCGAGGTTTACAGATTTAAGAACTTCAAATTTACCGTAAGATTTTGTAATATTTCTGATATCAATCAATACTATTCTCAAAAGGTATTAAATTCATAGAAGGATAATTATCAATCAGTGTTTCGGGAATAAAAACGGGTATGACTTTTTCCGTCAAATCAATCAGGTCAACAAGAAAACTTCTGACGAGCAGTATCGCTTCAGGAGTCTGCTCGACAAGCATAGAAAACATGCTTACAGGTCTGTAAGGAACGTCTCCCGTATTATCCCTGTTGAGGTCATACCCGGTATATCTATCCCAATAATTCGATATGAAGTAATTTCTATTTACGGAACTGTTAGTGGAAATATCAAATGTATTGCTGTAGAAATTATTTCTTATTATAGTATCGTCGGTACAGTTGCCGAGAATTTTCATAGCCCATCCGTTTTCATAGAAACTGTTATTTGTTATGAAAACTTCCGATGACCCTTCCGCAAAAATTCCCGTAGTATTTTTTCTGAATGTATTATTAATAATTCTGCTCTTGCTGATATCTTTAAGGAGAAGACCGTAAGAACTCGGACCCCAGTTATCCTCAAAAATATTTTCAATCATTTCAACTTTCTTCGTGTACATTACGGCAACACCTGCGCCGTTTTCGCGGAATGTATTTTTTACATACGAATTTCCTTCCGAAAACATAAAATGCAGACCGTAGCGCAGATTTTTCTCGCTGTAGTTTCCTGATATTCTGCTGTTGGTAACGAACTCAAAATAAATTCCGTCCCTGTAACCCGATATAAAATTATCCTTTATATCGGCGTTATTACAGTTCCAGAGGTGTATTCCGTTGCCTGAAAAGGATTCGGATTCAGCCTGTCCGGTTATTACGTTTGATACCGCACTGAAATCACTGCACCCCGAAAAATATAAAGCAAAAAAATTATTCTCGAATCTGTTGTTTCTGACTGTTACATTTTTTGTATTCTCAATTCTCAATCCCGCATTATCTTTCATAAAACCGACCGGAATATTTCTTATAGTAATTCCTTCGAAAATAACACCGGGAGCACGAATAATTACTGCCTCCGAAATATTTTGGGCATCAATGACAGGAGAATTGATACCGGTAATTGTCAGCGATTTATCTATTATCAGTCCCGCTTCGAAATATATTCCCTGCTCGATAAAAATACGGTCTCCGTCTTTTGCATATACAACGGCAGAGCCGATATCATTAAACTCCCTTTCTTTACCTACATAAACATCTTCCGCTGCCGCGATACCGAATATCTGCAGAAAAAATAATAATATATAAATGTACAACTGTTTCAAATTGAATTTATCTGTTAAGAATTTTTGGTATGACAGAGTTCCAGTCGTAAATATCACCGCCTGCTTCCTGTTGTTTTTTCTGTGCTTCTTCTTTTGTCGAAAAAGCGGTTAAAAATGCACCCATAGGACTCGGGAGATTTTTACTTATCAGGAACGAGGCTTTACCGGCATTTATAAGCTGTCCGGGATTATCATAACCCGTAACAAGAGTATGTCCGGTGTTTTCTTCGGAAATATTGTTTTCTGCAATGTAATCTATCAGGCATTCGCCGGAATCAAACTTGTATATTTTGCCTTTTGAGGTCACAAGTTCCGCTCCGTGGCGTTTATCCATTATTTTCATATTGCAGTGAGCGCATAAATCCTTTCCGTAGTTTATCGGTTCCGGGTCAAGCCCGCATGACAGAAAGATAAATATTAAGGCTAGTATTGGAACAATCTGAATTTTTTTCATATTTTTGTTGATTGATTTATATTTAATTTTTTTGGTTTTTTCTTTTTCCATTCAAAAAACAGAACAATAATGCTTGCGATACCCGCACCAATCAGAATGTACCCTCCCGAATCAGGAAGGGAAACAGCCGTAAAATTGGCAATGTCTTTTGAGCCTATAAGCGGAGGCTGAAAGGACATATCCGGAATTTCTATTGCCGCATTCGGTTCGAGGTTATGTCCGTAATCGTATTCCCACAGATAAAAATCAATACCGCCCGCAATCCCGAGAATAACAAAAAATATTACCCATAAAAGGAACAAAACTCTTTTATTTACAAGTGAGACAATAATTCCCGATAAAATCAGAATCCCGAGAATGTAAGGCATAATCGCAAGTTCCTTTATTGAATCAGGTTCGATTTTTTTCATTCCGATATAATGATTCAGATTGTTAATCGTGTTCAAATCACCTGTAATCTTATTAATCCAGATATTCATTCCAAGCCCTTCGGGGTATTGAGGAGCTTCAAGTGAAATTTCCCAGACTGGCAGGAAATAAGCCGATATTAGAATCAGCGAAATCATTAAAACCGCAATACGTGAAATCTTATTCATATAAAATAATTAAATTTATTGGAAGGGAGTCTTTGTATAAACGACTCCCTTCCTGCTTAAATCAGAGGGTCAATCTTTTTTATTCGTAGAAAAACTCAATGGGACATTAGACTCTTTCGGGGACACTCTCAGGTAACCCTGCATTTCCTGGTGAAGTGCCGAGCAGAAGTCGGTACAGTAATAAGGATATATTCCCGGTGATTTTGCGACCCATTTAATGGTGCAGGTTTCACCCGGCATAACGAGCAGTTCGGAATTTTCATTACCCATTATTGTGAATCCGTGCGGAATATCCCAGTCCTGCTCAAGGTTAGTAAGGTGGAAATAAACGACGTCACCAGTTTTTATTCCTTCGATATTATCGGGTGTGAGGTGCGACCTTATTGCAGTCATATATACGTGGACTTCATTGCCCGTACGTTCAACTTTTGCATTCTTTTCGCTTTTAGTGACATAAGGATGATTATTTTCCTCTATTTTATAAATCCTCTGTGAATTCGGCGATATGAGTTCGGCAGGGATTGCCTGTGCATAGTGAGGCTCTCCGACTGTCGGGAAATCAAGCAGCAACTTCATTTTATCACCGCTAATGTCAATTAACTGGGCGGATTGAGACAACTCGGGACCGGTCGGAAGAAATCTGTCTTTTGTTATTTTGTTCATTGCCAGCAGATATTTGCCCCATGGTTTTTTACTGTCGCCGCCGGGAATCATCAGATGTCCGACTGAATAATAAACAGGCATTCTGTCAACGACTTCCTTAGTCTCGACATTCCACTTAACTATTTCCGATGATACAAAAGCGGAAGTGTAGGCAAAACCATTATTGTCAAATTCAGTATGCAAAGGACCTAATCCCGGATTCTTTACTTCTCCCGAAAGAACCGCATCATATTTCAAAACAGGAATACCTTCTATTTCACCTTCAAACTGACTTCCCTGAATGGCTCCCGACATTTTAGTGAAAGAAAAAACGGGAATAACGGTGGCGAGTTTTCCGCCGCCTACAATGTATTCTCCGGTCGGGTCAACATCGGCTCCGTGAGGAGATTTCGGGCAGGGTATGTAATATAATGCTCCTTTTATATCTTCAGGAGTCAGCGTTTTTACTGTTTTTATTATTTCGGATTTTGCGGAATGTACTGCATCTTCATACTTATTATGATAATATTCTGCCGGCTTATCAGTTCCTTTACCCTGTGATACAAGTTCCTCAATTTTTTTCCAGTTCACTGCTAAAATATAATCCTTGTCCTTCTGGCTTGCATTCAGTTCGAGCAGTGTATGTGCCTGTTCGGAATTGTAGCAGGAAAAGAAAAACCATCCGTCCGAAGGTCCTTTTCCGGCGTGGCTTAAATCATAGTCAAATCCCGGTGTGATAATCTGAAAAGCAATATTCATATTTCCCGAATTCGGATCAACTTTCAGAAAAGACAATGAGCCCTTAAAGTTTTCCTTATACGAAGATATAGGAACGTCTCTGTTCTCAATCGGAATGCTGAATCGCGTTCCCGCAACTACAAATTCTGAATTCGGTGTGATGAAAGGAGAAGAGTGATTACCCGAACTATTAGGTATTTCAATTATCTCAACGGTCTTAAAAGTTTTAAGGTCAATCCGGGCTATCCTTGGTGTATTATTACCGTTTATGAACAGCCATCTTCCGTCCGGTACTCCGTCCTTCATAGACAGTTCACAGTGATGAGAATCATCCCACGGTATGAACCCGTAAGAAGTCTGTAGCATCGGTTTTGTTTCTTCTGTATAACCGTATCCGTTCTCCGGATTTTGCGAGAATACAGGTATAACTCTCAGCAGTTTACCTGTCGGTAATCCGTAAACTGCCATTTGTCCGCTGAATCCTCCCGAAACAAATGCATAAAATTCATCATACTTTCCCGGCTCTACATAAACTTTCGAAGGTGCGTCACTTTCTATTAACGGACCTTTATCCTTTTTACCGCATCCGGTCATTATAACTGCAGCCGATAAAATCAGAAATGCGGATATTAGAATTACTTTCAGATTTGTTTTCATTTTTGAGATATTAAAATTTGTTAAAATATTTGAAATGGGCTGAAACTACTTCTCGCCGTCCTGAACTCTCAGGTAATCAAGTATTGCATACGCATCACTGATTGAAACATTCTGGAATGTCATCTGAGTGAGATACTGTCCTAAAAGTTCTTTTGCTGCTGCATTTTCTTTTGTCATCTGTTCGGGATTCAGTATCATGTTCAGAATCCATTCAGGTTTTCTGCGTTTAGTTACATCTTTAAGCGGAGGACCAACTAATCTGTCGTCAATTTTATGACAGGATGCGCATTTTTCTTCAAAAATCTGCTTACCTTTTTCCATCAGTGCCATATCAACGGGTTTCAACTGGATTTTTTCCTCGATGGGACCAATTCCGATTTCTTCTTTATCATCACCGCAGCCGGAAATAATCCCGGCAGTAACGAATAAGACTAAAACGAAAGTAAAATAATACAAAACGGTTTTTTTCATAATTTTTGTTTTTAATTTTTATAATATTATTGTTTAATGTAAGGATAGTTTTTGTTCAAGAGCAACAGCACCCGGGAAAAGAATATTATTTTCCAGATGAATATGTCTGTGAAGGTCTTCTTCAAATTCTTTAAGTTCCTGAAACAAGACCCTGTATGTTGTACAGGCATCTTCCGGGGGATTGTAGTTTCCGCTTAGTTCCCTGATTTTATATAACTCTTCTCCTGCTTCGGTATGCTCGCGCTCCATCACTGAAATGGGGTTGCTGACGCTGCCGAAAGGCTGCACCTCCATTGCGGAATTATTTTTTTCGCATTCCGTTAACCTGATGATTGCAGGAAAAAGCATTCTTTCTTCCTTTAACATATGCATCTCGAGTTCGTTCTGTACCTGTTCGAATATATCGGCAATTTGTATGACTTCGGGATGATTTCCGCCGTGAACCTCTTTTACTTTTTGTGAATGTGCATTTATTACAGGAAGCATCTGCTTTACATAAGTGTGATGTTTATCAAGTATATGATTCACAAGTTCATCAAGATTCCACCTTTCGGAATCTCTTGTTTCGTTACTGTCGGGGCAACATTCGGAAACTTCCGAGAGAATTTTTTCCGTATCAAGACCTTTTTCCTTAACCGCCTCTTCAACTGTTCTGTTTCCCCTGCAGCAAAAATCCAGATTGTAATTTTCAAATATACGCGCTGACCTGAAATCCGATTTTACTATTTCGGCAAGAGTGTTTTTTGCAGTAAATTTCATTTTAAATCCTTTCTTTTCTTTAAAAATAAGAAGAACGGATTTTTACCGCATTGACTTAAGTCAAAAATGCAATTTTACTCTATGGATTTTTTTAAGGCAGGCAGATTTTTGACGGTGATTATTTTTCCGGAAACTTCAATTAGTTCTTCTGACTGAAGTTTTCTGAATGCTCTTGAAAGGGTTTCAATTATTGTCCCGAGATGTGAAGCGAGGTCATATTTTGAAATGTTCAGTTCGATTTTAGTTTCCTTCGGATTCCCGTTATTGTCAGTTTTAATTTTATTTATCAGATATTTAGAAAGACGCTTTGTTACGTCATCAAGGGTGAGACTTTCTATATGTGAATTTAGGAATTTTAATCTCCTTGAAAAACTGCAGAGTAATTTCATGCAGATTTTGGAGTTTTTTTCAATTAACTCAAGAAAAGGTTTGTATGGAATTTTTACGACAACAGTACCGTCTTCTATTGCCATTGCATTGGCGGGATAGCAGCATTCGGATACTTTTTTTTCAAGATATTTTTCAAACATAGGAATTTCTGCAAATGTGCTTCCTGAATGTTCAAGATGAATAATATGCTCCCTGCCTTCTTTTGAGATTTTGTAAATTTTCACCATTCCTTCTATGATGCCGTAAAAGCCCTGATACGGCTCCGTATCGAAAAAAATTATTTCGCCTTTTGAATATGTGTGTACAACGGCGATATTTCTGATAAGCTGCAATTCCTTTTCGTCAAGTCCCGCAAATAAAAAAACCTTATTTAAATCGTATGACAGTCTCATATATAAATCTAAATAAATAAAAAATAATAAACTACTTATTAATAGTATAACACTTCATATTATGTTTTTTCCCGAATATCGGGAAACCGTTTTTTCGATTAAGGTTTGGAAAATTATGACGTTCTTTCCCTAAATCGTAAAACCTTCTGCTTGTCATTTCGTCCGCAGTGGCCGATTTTTTCGGTATTTCAATTTTTAGTTTGTATTCGACGATTGAGTATGAAATAATCTGCGGCGGCGGACAGGATTACAACTTTTGGAACAGACTCAGAACACTATGTGAAACAGGTTAACCCGCGGCAATTTTTCTCAGCATTCCGGAAAACACAAAGAAATGAAAAGGCAAAACTGAATACCAGTAAAGTCTTCCGAGTAATCCTTTGGGTCTGAATGTTGCAGTCTGATATAATGTATAACTCTCTCGTTCCGATGCTCCGGCTTTGGAGCGGCTTTTGTCATCCGGTTTGTTTTTTTCTATCCTGAATTCAAGCCAGGCTTCGCCGGGAAGTTTCATTTCGGCAAATAAAAGCAGTCTCATATTCTTCTTGTCAGCGAGAAGTACTCTCCAGAAATCGAGTGTATCTCCGTTATTCAGAACATCGGGTGAAGTTCTCCCTCTCCGCAAACCCACGCCTCCGAAAAGTTTATCAACGAACCCTCTGATTCTCCAGAGAAAATTTGCATAATACCAGCCCGTCTCTCCTCCGATGTGCCAGATTCTGCTTAATACCTCTTCGGAGTCTTGTATTCCCGTTTGCCTTTTGTCTTTATAGCAACCGTTTTCGGGCACCCGAATGTGATTTGATAAGTTATCGCTGATCCTTCCGCTTATTAACGAATCTTTCCAGCTGGATATTATATGATGCTCTTCAATCTTTTGGAAGGCGCTTTCTATTGCCTGCTCGTATGTAAGGGGAGTTATGTTTAAAAGTTCTTTAAGCTTATTGTCTTTGCAGATTACTTCTATTTTCATACTGTTTACCAGATTGACTGCAAGTGAGTATGATACTGACGTAACAAAGTACAGCCAGTAAGAGGAAAGTCTCGGAGTAAGAACAGGCAGAATGATTATTTTTCGTTTTAATTTTCTTATTTTTGCAAATTTCAGAAGCATTTCTTTGTAAGTCAGAATATCAGGTCCTCCGATATCAAAACTATTATTGTATGTTTTCTCATTTAAGAGAGTCTTAAAAAGAAAAGAAATGACATCCCTGATTGCAATAGGCTGTGATTTTGTCAGCAGCCATTTAGGAGTTATCATTACGGGAAGTTTCTCTACGAGGTCGCGAATAATTTCGAATGAAGCACTGCCGGAACCGATTATAATTCCTGCCCGCAAGGTGGTGAAATTATATTTTCCTTTTGACAATATATCTTCGACATTCTTTCTTGAAGACAGATGTTTGGACAGTGTGCTCTCGTTCACTATTCCGCTTAGATATATTATTTGTTTTGCGTCAGTTGTATTTATGTAATCTCTGAAATTTAGTGCGGACATTTCCTCGTATTTGTCAAAATCTTTGGATGTTGATGTCATTGAATGTATCAGGTAATATCCTGCATCTATATCTTTCGGGATATTATTTAATGTTTCAGGTTTCAGAAAATCGACTTCGATTGTCTGTATCTTATGGGCAAGATTTTCATCATAAGTAAATCTTGTTTTATCTCTTACACAGCAAACGACATCGTATCCGTTCTCTGTCAAAACAGGAAGTAGTCTTTTCCCGATATATCCTGTCGCACCGGTCAGAAGAATTTTCATTTTGAGTTTTTAAATTATTTTATGTTTTTCAAGTTTCTATTTCAACAATATAAATTTTCTCGTTTCGGAAAAATCATTAACCGTTAACCTGTAAAAATATATTCCCGAAGTCAGATTCCCCGCATCAAAATTAATACTGTACGTACCCGGTTTCAAATATTCATTCACCAAAACAGCCACCTCTCTCCCGAGTAAATCAAAGACTTTTAAAGAGACAAGTGTTCCCCTTTTGAGGGGGTATGGGGAGGAACTTGCAACTTTAAACTTTATATTTGTTACTGAGTTAAACGGGTTCGGATAATTCTGCTCCAAATTGTATGCCTCCGGTATTATCTCATTGTAGCCAGTAATACCCACAGGGAATACATTAGAATTTTTGAAAACCCCCGCATTGGTTAATGTTGTTCCGTATAATTTTCTGTCGGCAGTAAGAAACGAGCCGTAAATATCATCTATACTGCAGAACAGACTCGAATTAATCCATCCTGCCCCGCCGTTAGAAGTGTAATAAGCGGTCCCGTAAGTTCCCATTACAACACCTTCAAGAGGAGTTGCAAATTCGAGAGTGTAATTAGTGATTACCGTTGTTGATGAAAAACTCACATTTTGCCAAGGAGTTGCGCCTCCGTTTGTTGTTTTGTAGATTCTGTTCATCGAACCGCAGCAGTAACCTGTATTCATATCAAACATTTTAATATCATAAAACAAACCTGCAGAATAGTTATCTGACAATGAAGTTGAATCCCAGGTCTGCCCGCCGTTTGTAGTTTTCCAGGGTCGCGGTCTGTTATTAATCACCCAGCCGCTGTTTTCATCCAGCATTGCAGATGTATAAATTGAACTTGCTGTGAGATTGATTAAATTTCAGTTGAAATTTAAAATAGAGGCTCCTAAATTTGAGAT
>CAYWMV010000017.1:0-24392 GCA_964459055.1 uncultured Ignavibacteriaceae bacterium
GATATTAATCTTTCCGTAAAATTCGGGTCATTTTGAAAAGAAACGTTTTCATTATAAGAGGATACAATCGGAGATTCGTTACAGGATTGTATAAAAATCAGACTACCTAAGAATAGAAAAATAAGCAAACTAATTATTTTTTTATTCATTTTTTTAACTCCTTATTTAAAATTTTAAAAATTCTTTGTCAAATTTTTAAAAATGTATTTAGTTAATTAGTATCAATTCCTGTGCCATTATTATTTTGATATTATCATAAATAAATAGTCATTGAATAGTATTGTGTCTCATTATGAGACGTAATATTTTCATATTGAGAAATTAAATTAATAAGTCTAAATGAAAATACTTAAATATATTGCGTAAATATTAAGCCCACTTTTTAACTCATTCTTAAATACCGGAAAATCATACTGCTTATTTATCTTTAATAAAGTTTAAGTAAGTGTTATATTTGAAATTATTTATGGAATACAGATTATCAGGAAATTCAGTTCAGATTAAGGAACTTAACGAAACTATTAAACAAGTTGCTCCGTCCAACATAAGCGTATTAATAACAGGTGAAAGCGGTACCGGCAAAGAAGTTGTCGCAAATGCAATTCATATGTTTAGTAAAAGAAAATCACATCCTTTGATAAAAGTAAATTGCGGAGCAATTCCTGAAGGTATAATAGAAAGTGAACTTTTCGGACATCAGAAGGGTGCTTTTACGGGTGCAATAGAAACCCGGAAAGGTTATTTTGAAATGGCTGATAACGGAACAATATTTCTTGATGAAATCGGGGAAATGCCTTTATCAACTCAGGTCAAGATTTTACGCGTGCTTGAGACAGGAGAATTTATGAGAGTGGGCGGTAATCAGAATATCTTTGTAGATGCCAGGGTTATTGCAGCAACTAACAGAGACCTCGAAAAAGAAGTAAACAATAAAAATTTCAGAGAGGATTTATATTACAGATTAAAATCAGTTAATCTTCACATTCCGCCGTTAAGAGAACGAAAATCCGATATTCCCCTGTTATTTGATATGTTTGTTAATAATTTTTGTAAAGAAAATAACATTAATTTCAGCGGTATTGACGATGATGCTATGGATTATATTATAAATTATGTCTGGTACGGCAATGCGCGGGAATTAAAAAATTTCGCAGAGAGCGTAATCGTATTAAATCCGGAGAAAAAAATCAATTTAGAGGAAGTTAAAAAACATCTCGAACAGAAGACTTTCGAATTACGCTCCCTTCCTATGATTGCCCTTCCCAGACAGGAAGCACAACCTGAAAAAGATTTTATTTTAAGAGCGCTGTTTGAACTCAAGACGGATATACTTGATTTAAAGAGACAATTATACGATTTTAATACGGAAAAAAAATATACCGGATATAATATTAATGAAGACTTCTTTATTCCGAAGGAAATTATCAAAACTATGACATTTGAAGAAATCGAAAAAGAAATTCTTATTTATTTTTTAAAAAACAACAAATGGAATATAAACAAAACGGCTGAAATGCTTGAAGTTACACCCAGAACAATTTATAGAAAAATCAAGTTATATGGCATTCAAAAGAATTAGCATATTGTTGATTATTTTTTCGCAGTTTGCGGGCTGCGGTATTTACGGATTTCGCGGGACAAATCCACCGGAAGGCATAAAAACACTTGCCATAACTTTATTTGAAGATGCAAGCGGGTTTGCTGAAGCAGGTCTGAAAGAAGAATTTACGGAATCTCTTAAGAGTAAAATAATAGATGACGGCACTTTCACATTAGCAGACAGAAATGTTGCCGACGGAGTTCTTGTGGGAACAATTATTAATGTCCGCGATGAACCGCTTGTTATTTCAGGGAATGAAAATGTAACAAAAAGAAAAATAGTAATAAGCGTTAAATTGAGATTTGAGAATCTAAACAAACAAAAGGTTATAAACGAAAAAACTTACGAGAACTGGGGAGAATATGATTCTTCAAGTTCGGGTTTTTCCGGCAGGAAAACAGGTATAAGCAACGCACAGGAAAAAATCTGCGAAGATATTATAAACGACATAACTTCTAACTGGTAAAATGCAAATTGAATCAATTATTTTAGGAACTTATATTTTCTCACTGTGTATCCTCTTTTTATTCGGGTCACACGGATATGTAATGACGTATTATTATTTCAGAACATATAAGAAAAGGATGGAAGACTTAGATGAAAAAGAACTCGTTATTAATGAATATCCTATAGTTACCATACAGCTTCCGCTTTATAATGAAAGATACGTAATTACTAGACTTATCGACTCAGTAATTAGATTTGATTATCCTAAAGAAAAACTCGAGATTCAAATACTTGATGATTCCACTGACGACTCGACAGAGATAATTCGGGATCACATCAAAAAATACACGGATGCAGGATATGATATTACGCACATACACAGAACTAACCGGGCAGGATACAAAGCGGGTGCACTGAAAGAAGGTCTTGAAAAAGCTAAGGGTGAATTTGTAGCAATCTTTGATGCAGATTTTATACCAAGAAAAAAATTTTTAAAGAGAACTCTTCCTTATTTTTTCAGGGATGAAAAAATTGCTCTCGTCCAGACCAGATGGGAACATCTGAACAGGGATTATTCAATAATTACACGTACACAGGCAATTGCACTTGACGGACACTTTGTAATAGAACAGGCTGTCAGAAACCGTGCAGGCTTTTTCATAAATTTCAATGGTACAGGCGGTGTATGGCGAAAAGAAGCGATTTTTGACGCGGGAAACTGGGAAGCCGATACTCTTACAGAAGATCTTGATCTGTCATATCGGGCTCAACTGAAAGGATGGAAAATTAAATATCTTGTTAATTTTACATCACCCGCTGAGTTACCGTCTGAAATTAATTCTTTAAAGTCCCAGCAGTTCAGATGGACGAAGGGAGCAATTGAAACAATGAAAAAACTTTTTCCGAGAGTTATGAAATCTGATTTACCTCTGAAAAATAAATTCCAGTCGTTTATTCACCTTTGCAGTAATCTTGCATATCCGTTCATTTTCATCGCAGCATTGTTAAATATGCCTATAGTTCTGATTAAAGAAACAGGTGATTACGATACAGTTTTTAAATTTATGTCTTTATTTACACTCGCTTTTGTCAGTTCCTTTATGTTTTATCTGTATTCCCAAAAAGATGTATATCCTGACTGGCAAAACAGAATTTTTTATTTCCCGGTTTTTTTAGCAGGCAGCATGGGTCTGTCACTGAATAACACAAAAGCTGTATTTGAAGGATTGATTAACAAAAAGAGCGAATTTGTAAGAACTCCGAAATTCAAAATAACCGGAAACTCGGATTCCTGGCATGGGAAAAAATACCTAACAAAAAAAATATCTTTTTTAACAATCCTTGAATTGTTACTTTGCTTATACTGTTTATCAGGAGTCGTTCTTTCGATAATATACGCACAAATTGCTTCAATTCCTTTTCAACTGATGTTTACGTTCGGATTCGGTGCGATGGCAATATTATCCATAAGACAGGTACATCTGTATAATAAAACTATAAAGGAAAAAATTTGATGCTCAAAGGTCTGAATTCATACATAAAGGAAATTAAAAATAAAATAAATGAAGATTATCTATCACCTTTGTTTATAAGGCTTGCAAATCTTTATTACCATGACGGACAATACGAAGAAAGCATAAATGTATGCAATATAGGTTTAAAAATTTATCCTGAATATTATACAGCAAAACTGCTGCTTTTAAAATCACTGATTAAACTTGAATATATGAGCGAGGCAGAACCTGTTTTAACAGAACTTGAGGAAAAATTTCCCAATCTGGATGTTATTAAAAATTTCAGAAAGGAAATAAACAACCTGAAAAAGGCAAATAAACAGGAGAAAATATACTATTCCAATAAAATTAACTCTTATCTCGATTACAAGAATTACACAAGAAAAATATTTAATATCCTCCCGGAAACAGAATTAAATTTCCATAGTGTCCCGAAAATTTTAGAGGATCTGGGCAATCAGTCATGCGGTGAATATTATTCAGAAGACAATTTTGAGGCATTCAGAAAGAAATTCAATGATTTGCTGCTTGAAAGGGAAAAACTAATTAAACGTCCCGTTTCAAACGGTAAAAACCACAAAACAGCAGGCGGCACTGAATCGTTTTTCTCTCAAATTAAAATTATTACGGAGACTCTTGCAGATCTGCTTGCAAAACAGGGGTACTTTAAGGAAGCATTTGAAGCATATAATATTCTGCTGAATACTCAGGGAATAAATAAAGCAAGAATTCAGGAAAAACTGTATGATCTGGAACGAAATTTTTAGTCGTTCTGTTCGTCTTGAGTATTAACCAAATAATTTCAGAATAATTAAATTTCTGATTCCGGTATTGCCGGTTTTATAAAAACAACTTTCTCTCTTTCCATATTTACAGCACCGTCTTTATATCCTTTGCTTTTTTTTACATATTTCCTTTCGGTATAAGACACCGGTATAGTCCCTGAATTTCTTCCCTTACTGTAATATGCAGCAATTGAAGCTGCAATTTTTATAATTTCTTTCGGAATTTCAATATTTTTTGAAGACTTTTTTAAAACCGTGTGAGAGCCTGAATAGCCTCTTACATGGAACCATAAATCATTCTGGTTTGCATATTTAAATGTAAGCAAATCATTCGACCTTGCATTTTTGCCTACCCAGACCTGAAAGTAATCATTAAGTATGAATTTGCGGAAATACTTTCTTTCAGTGTCATCTGAAATAACTGATTCCTCTTTCTTTAATGTTTTCAATTCTTTGTAATCTTTCATATTTGCTATATCTCTTAATTTCTCTTTAATGCTCAACAAATCAATCTCCGCTCTGCGTATTTTATCCGAGATCAATTTAACCGATTTCTTTTGTCTCTTATATTTATCAAAATATTTCTGCGCATTTTGTGCGGGAGTCAGATTCTTATCCAGTTTTATCTTATATTCGATATCCTTATCCAAGTCCTTATAACAAAAAGTAATGTGCCCTTTTGTTATTTTCCCTATATTCAACAAAAGAATATTTCCGTAATTTAACAATTCATCGAAACTCTCGGCATTTTTTTTCTGAATGTTAAGATTTTCTATCTTCCTTTCAAGCATCTTAATTTTTTTTTCAATATTCGATGTTAATCCAATTTTTAGTTCACTCAAAACGTTAAAGGTGATTTTTTGCTTTGTGTATTCCGTTATTATGTCATTGATATTAGAAAACTCCTGATATTCTGAATTTCCAAAAACACGAAGTTTTGTAAGTGACAAAATAAAATCATTATCCGCTTTATACATAACAAAAACGGGATTCCGGAGTTCCTCTGTCAATTCATTGTAATATTTAATGATTTTCAATCTGCTTTCCTCAGTAAGTTCATCCATTGAAGACAAACAGGATCTTTCAAGAATCTCTTTTGTATAATACTCTCCTAACCTTGAGTCAAGTAATTTAAGAAATAACCCGTTTGATAACAGTCTATCTTGTGTTTTTTTTACTTTCTTGAAAAATAAGTCATTTATCTTAATATCCGTATATTCATCACCTGACTTAAATGAATTTTGAATTTCATCTCTGCTAACGAAGAAGAGATTATATTTAAACGGAATGAAATTAAATAATAAATAATCTCCATCAGTAAATGAAATCCGGATTAATCTGTCATCTGAATGTAAAATTACGTTTGCAATTTCTTTATCCTTGCATTCCTGAAAAAGTACGGCATAATTTTTTTTTGCTTTTGAAAAATCTTCCCTGAGAATGAGATAAGGTATTTCCCTTGAGCATGAAAATTCAAGATATTTTGATCCTACATTAACTTGTCTTCCCCTTAAGGAAATTATTAGTTTATCTTTTTCTTGTGAAAAACTTTCAGAAAATATTAATCCCGATAACCTGCAATTCAAAAATGAGGATAATTCCTTTAAAATGAAGTAATTGTTGAACAACTTTATCAGCCTTTTTGCAAGGCTTCAGCACCCGCTACAATTTCAAGAAGTTCGGTTGTAATCGAAGCCTGCCTTGCTTTGTTATAAACTATTCCAAGTTCCCTTATTAAGTCAGCCGCATTATTTGTAGCCGTTTCCATTGATGTCATTCTGGCACCTTGTTCCGCTGCGTTCGATTCAAGAAGAGATTTGAGAAATTGGATGTTAAGTTGCTTTGGTATCAGATAATCAAGTATATCTTTTATATCCGGTTCATAAATAAAATCTGTCTGAAACCGGTGATTTTCAAAATTCCGTTTATCGGTGTTTTCAAATTTAAAAGGTAAGAAGTCAAATTTTATTACATTCTGTTTTACTACGGATTTAAATTCATTATAAATAATTACCACCTTGTCATACTCTTTTTCCAGGTAACCCTTCACGATGATATCAACGATACTGTTTGAAAATTCGATTGTAAGGTCATTAAATATGTGATCGTATGATTTTACAATGCTGTAATTTCTTTTTCTGAAAAAATCAGAAGATTTTTTCCCAATAGTTACAACTTTCGTTTTAGTTTCCGATTTATTAATATAATTTGCAGCAAATTTTAAAAGGTTTGTGTTAAATGCTCCGCACATACCTCTGTCTGAAGAAATTGTTACGACCAACTGAGATTTAATTTCCCTCTCCTCAAGAAATTTATTTGATGCAATATCTGTCAATGAAATAACGTGATAAAATAATTCATCCAGTTTTGAAGCATATGGTCTGGTCGATAATATTTTGTCCTGAGCCTTCTTGAGTTTTGCAGCAGCAACCATTTTCATTGCTTTAGTAATTTTTTGTATACTTTTAACTGCAGATATTCTTGTCCGTATTTCTTTTAAGGTTGCCAAATGAAATAATATTTATTTAGTTAGACCTTTTTCATCAAATCTGATTTTTATCATTTTCTCGAGTTCAATATAGTTGGTAGAACCGGTCCGGGGCTTAGCCTGGTCTATCGCTTCGAGAATAGTAGCGATGTTGTTTTCAAAATACTGGTTAAGACAGTATGCTAACCTGTAACGGTCGTTTGGAAATGTAATGATATCTGATAATTCGTCCGTTAAATTGTATATTTTTTTTAACGGTTCATTTTCACCCAGATAATTTATTTCTGACGGCGATTTTGTAGTCATTAAATTTATTAATTTATTATTAGACTTTTATTGTTGATTTAAAACGGTTCACAAATTCCATAATCAGCTCATCCAGCTTCTTTATCACTTCACTGTCAAGCTCTTTTTTCTCTCTTATTTTATCAAGAACATCACCATGCATATTTTCAATTTCCGAAAGAAAATCTGATTCAAATTTTTTCAATGAGGAAACGGGTAATTCATCAAGATAGCCCTTTGTAGCTGCATAAATAATAACCACCTGTTTTTCGATGTTCATCGGTTCATACTGTTTCTGTTTAAGTATTTCGACCAGTCTCTCACCTCTTCTTAATTGCATTAAGGTTACTTTATCAAGATCCGACCCAAATTTTGCAAAAGCTTCGAGTTCTCTGTACTGAGCTAAATCCAATCTTAAAGAACCGGCAATTTTCTTCATTGCCTTAATCTGAGCATTTCCACCTACTCTCGAGACGGATATTCCGACATTAATTGCAGGTCTGACACCTGAATTGAACAAATTCGATTCGAGATATATCTGTCCGTCTGTAATAGATATAACATTGGTTGGGATGTATGCTGAAACGTCACCTTCTTTTGTTTCAATAATCGGTAAAGCAGTAAGCGAACCGCCACCAAGTTCTTCCGACAATTTTGATGCTCTTTCAAGTAATCTTGAATGTAAATAAAATACGTCACCGGGGTAAGCTTCTCTCCCCGGAGGTCTTCTCAATAATAAAGAGATTTCCCTGTACGCAGCAGCCTGTTTCGTCAAATCATCATAGATTACAAGAGCATGCCTTCCCGAATCCCTGTAATATTCACCCATAGTTGCACCGGCATAAGGAGCTATGTATAGCAAAGGTGCCGGGTCTGTTGCAGTTGCACTAATAACCGTTGTGTATTCCATAGCCCCTGAATCTTGCAGATGTTTAACAACCTGTGCAACCGTAGAACCCTTTTGACCGATTGCAACATATATGCAATAAACACCTTTTCCTTTCTGGTTTATTATTGTATCTATTGCTATCGCTGTTTTACCTGTTTGTCTGTCACCAATTATTAATTCTCTTTGTCCCCTGCCAATAGGTATCATAGAGTCTATGGCTTTCAATCCGGTCTGAAGCGGTTCTTTTACCGGTTGTCTCTGAATTACGCCGAGGGCTTTTCTTTCAATCGGTAGAAATTCTTCAGTCTTGATTTCTCCTTTACCGTCAAGTGGAACTCCAAGAGGTGTTATAACTCTTCCAAGCAATTGTGCACCGACAGGTATTGAAGCGATTCTTCCTGTCCTTTTTACCTGATCACCTTCTTTGACAAGCTGAGTCTCACCAAAAAGAATACAACCTACATTGTCCTCTTCGAGATTCATTGCGATGCCAATAACATCGTTTGGAAATTCGATAAGTTCACTTGCCTGACATTTTGTCAATCCATATATTCTTGCTACATTATCTCCAACTGACAACACTGTACCAACCTCATACACATCGACTTCCTGCTCATAATTTGAAAGTTGCTTCAAAAGGATCGAAGATACTTCACCTGATTTAAGGTCTAACATATAATTTTGCTCCTATATTACGGTTACTTATACTTTAATTAATGAACTTTGTTTTAATTTGTTTTTTAATAATGCGAGTTGCCTTTTAATACTTGCATCCAGTACGATATCATTAAATTTTATCCTGAATCCGCCTATCAAATCTTGGTCAACTTCATATCTTGGTTTGCATTTCTTGCCTGAATATTTCTCCAGGGAATTAATAATATTTTTTCTGATATTTTCATCTAACTTTACTGCCGATGAGATATTTGCTTCTATAATGCCGTTTTTTGTATCTTTAAATTCCAGGAAATCTGAAATTATTTCTGTAAAAATGTTTTCTCTGGATCTGTCTATAAGAAGTAGAATGAAATTGAAAACAATATCATCAACTTTGTTTTTGAAAATTTTTTCAGTCACTTCCGATTTTTTCCTTTTGCCTATAACAGGACTGCGGAAAAATAAAAATAATTTCCTGTTTTCTGATATTAAATTTCCGATAGATTCCAAATCTGCTGAAACGATTTCAACTTTATTTCTTTTCAGACATTCTTCATACAATGCCAGTGTATATCTTCTAACAACTCTTGAATTCATCAATACTCTGATTAATTTTTTGGAATTTTTTTAATAAATTCATTTATAACTTTCTTTTGTTTTTCGGCATTAAGGTTATCAATGATAATTTTTTCCGCAGCTTTAATCGCTACATCAGCAATTTCATCTTTTATTTGATCAATCATAGATTCTTTCTGTGTTTCGATTTCTTTCTTCGCCTGTTCGAGAATTTTTCTCGACTCTTCATTTGCTTTTGCAATGATATCATCTTTAATTCTGTTCGCAGCTTCCTTTCCGTCATTTATAATTTTCATTGAATTAGAATTTGCTTCTGCAAGAATTTGTTTGTTTTTCTCAAGCAATTCTTCTGTTTCTTTTCTCTGTTTTTCCGCATTTTCCAGTGCGGAATTTATAGTATTCTCGCGATTATTGAGTGCTTTAATTAAAGGAATCCACGCTATCTTCCGCAACAATAATAGCAAAAGTACGAATATGACTATCGTCCAGATTATTAATCCCGGATTAACCGAAAGCAATGAAGGTTTATCGTTTGACGGGTCACTGAAAAGAATTATGAGAGTTATATTTAATAACTGAATCATCAATCTGTGAAATTATAATTAATAAATAATCAACTCTTGATAGCAAGCAGAATGCAGATAACGAGACCGAAAAGTGCAACACCTTCAATTAATGCCGCAGCAATAATCATTGATGTTCTTATATCTCCAAGTGCTTCCGGATTTCTTCCGCTTGCTTCCATTGCTGCACTTGCAATTTTTCCGATACCAAATGCGGCACCGATTACTACCAGACCTGCTCCGATTCCGGCTGCTAAATAAGCTAATTCCATTTTTTATTATTCCTTGTTTATATTAATAAAAGTTTTTTAATGTTCCTGATGCATTGCCATATTTATAAATATGGCAGATAACATGGTAAAAATATATGCCTGAAGTAATGCAACAAATATTTCAAGCAAATAAATGAAAATTGCAAATGGTATTGCAATTATTATCCCGGCATAACTCATTATAAAAATCAGACCTATTAACGATAAAACGATTATCGAACCTGCTGTAATGTTTGCAAAAAGACGCATTAACAATGCAAAAGGTTTTGTAAAAAGTCCGATAAACTCAACTATAATCATTATTGGTAATACAAATACCGGAATTCCGCCCGGTACGAGTCCTTTAAAATACCCTATAAAACCGTTTTTCTTAATTCCCATTATCTGAATTGTGAAAAATGTCACCAATGCAAGACCTGTCGTTACGTTGATATTCTTTGTCGGCTGTGCCATAAATGGAATCAGTCCGAACAAATTTGAAAAGAGAATAAAGAAAAACAACGTCAGGAAGAAAGGCAATAATTTCAGTCCCTGTTTTCCCATATTCGGATAAACGACTTCATCTCTTATAAAAATAATAATTGTTTCAATTAAATTTCCGATCCCTTTCGGAACCGCATATTTTGAGTTTTTCCTGGCGGCAGTCCACATAGTTAATATTAGAATCAGCGAAACCAGAAACATCATGAACAGACTTTTAGTCACTGACAAATCTAAACTGATACCACCAATATTCAACGGTTCGAACTGGGGAAGATGTAATTTACCTAAAAAATAAAAATCCACATAGTGATGGTCTACAACTTTGTCAATAAGATCAAATCCGGATTCCCCCGTATCTCCGGGAGTATCGGTGCTCGCAAATGCTGCAGGTAAAATCGCAAAAAATACTGCTAAAATAATTGCTAAAATTACCAATTTTGATTTTCGGGTCAAGTCTGTTTGAAATTTAATTTTGTATATACTGATAAATAATTGACTTCAAATATTAATCCAAAAAAATAAAAACCGAAAAATGATAAGATAAAAGAACTAACGGGCAGTTTTAAAATTGTCAGAGCCACTAAAACGTAAACCAACAAGAAAAATAATCTGCCTATCATCGAACCAAAAAACTGAATTAAAAATTTTTTATTTTCTTTTCTCAAAGATTTTTTTATTATAAATATACCGATCCAGAGATTTATCAGAACTACTGCCAGATTAAGGAACATCGAATAAAAGTCGCTTATTCCTTTGAGTAATTCTGTATTCCATAACAAAAATACGGTCAAAAAAAATCCTAAAAAACAAATTACCAAAACGGTTATCGAGAAATTCCTTTTCAATATCTTCTACTTATTTTCTTTGTCTTTTTTAGCGTTTAAATCTTTTATTGTTAGATAAAAATTGTAAAATCCTCCAAAGAATCCTAATATAGTCAATACCAGCGTGAAAATGAATTTTGTCCCGAATTTACCATCCAACCAGATACCGGCAAACAGAAAAACCAAAATAACTGCTGTGAGCTGAAATCCGATTCCGGAATATTTAAGGAAAGCACTGTCTGATTTGATTAAAGGTTTATTTAAGAACTCTTTTAAAGAACTTTTCTTCTTATTTTCCATAAAAAAAGTAAAATTAACGAATACCTTTTTTATATTCAATTTAATAACTAACAGATAAAATATAAAAAATTTTCCCGGTAATAGAAATAAAATAATGATTTATCAATTCTTATATCCGACGACACAATGAAGTTTACCTATTTTTTTTATTTTATAATCCTTGAATCCCGCATTTTTTAACAAGATAACAACTTTCTTTCTGGAATAGAAAAAGACCTCACATCCTTTTAAAGCGAGTCTTAATTTTCTTATCGGCATTCTCCAGGTAAAAAGTCTCGGAAACGAAAATATTACTCTATTCTCTGATATTGCATACATTCTGGATACGACCGGTTGTGCATCCCTGATGTAATCAAATAAGCCGATACCGAAACTGATATTTATTTTACAATCCGAATTATATTCCAATAGATCCGTGTGTATAAAACTGCATTTGTCTTCAACATTATTATTCCTTGCTTCTTTCCGGCTTATATCAATCATCTTTTCTGAAATATCTAAACCAATAACTTTTTCAGCACCGAGTTTCGCTAGTTCTATTGAAAATAATCCTGTTCCGGACCCAATATCAAGATATGTATTACCTTCGACAGGTTTACAGTTTTCTATCGTAAATTCAAAACGCTCGAACATATCTTTTCGGAATATTTTATCCAGCAAAACTAAAAAACGGATTTTCTCCTTAGTATATATTGATTTAAAATCATCAGAAACAATATTCCAGTAATCCCTTTGCTTCAATAAATCCTTTCTCATTTTTCAATAATATCTTTAATTCTTGAAAATTTAAAATCAGATAATAGCCTGATAAGTCTTTTTTCAGTTTTATCAATATTATTATAATGCCTGAATTTCTTAAATAATGGTAGTTTTACGCGAGGTTGACCTATATCCAATTCCCAAGGGTGAAGATAAAAAACAACAGCACGGTTTTCTTTATTTACAGAATTAAGGAGATATTTTGTAACGAAATAAGGAAAAAGTCTGAAATACCCGCCTCCGCTGCAGGGAATATTTTTTCCGAACTTTCTTGCGACTGTTAAGGGAATTTCATAAACCGCATCAGTAATTTTATAAGGCGACAGAGGTGCATCCTCAAAGCCGTAATCCGGATGAAATCCCACAGGAAAAACCGAAGAGTCATACACAAAACTATATTTAGCAAGTATATCTATTGCCCATAATGTTTTTTTCGTAATTGTAAAGGAAGGTGCCCTGAATCCTATTATTTTCTGCTTTATTCCCGTTCTGTAAATTGCTTCGAGTCCTTTTACTATTTCCTTTTCAAATGTCGATTCATTAAGTCTAGTTATCAGAGTATGCGAATAAGTATGTAATCCTATTTCGTGTCCTCTTTTTTCTATTTCGAGTATCAGGTCAGGAGATCTTTCTGCTATCCATCCCAAAATAAAAAATGTTCCTTTTGTTTCGTTATTATCAAAAATCTCTAACATTTTCAGAGTACTTTTTTCTGCCCTGTATTCCAGATTTTTCCAGTCTTCTTTTGAAATTACGGATTCAAAATTAAAGACACAGAACCAATCTTCAACATCCACTGAAATAGCATTAATCATAAAATTAAAACATAAATTTATAAAATAATGTACATTAAAATTTATATTAATGCAATAAAATAACTTTTTGATATTATTACCGAAATAATCCTACTTGAATTTAAAAATCATATCCGGAATATCATCTACTCTTTATTTATAAAGGAATATTGCCGTGTTTTCTGCGAGGGTTAAAATCAACTTTGTTTTCAATAAGTTTGAAATAATATAGCAGTTTATTTCTTGTATATTTGGGTTCAATTACATCGTCTATATACCCTCTTTCCGCAGCAAGATATGGATTAGCGAATTTTCCCGTGAATTCTTTAATTTTTTCATCAAGCATTTTCTGCCTGTCTTCTGCTGATTCAATCTCTTTTTTGAAGATAATTTCAGCGGCACCCTTTGCACCCATAACGGCAATCTCCGCAGAAGGCCATGCAAGATTTATATCTCCTCTAACATGTTTGGAGTTCATTACATCATATGCTCCACCGTATGCTTTCCTTACAATAACAGTTATTCTCGGAACTGTAGCTTCACAAAATGCATACAGCAGTTTTGCACCATGACGAATAACGCCGCGCCATTCCTGATCAGTACCCGGAAGGAAACCGGGAACATCTTCAAATACTAACAACGGAATATTAAATGAATCACAGAATCTAACAAATCTTGCACCTTTGATTGAGGAATTAAGACATAATACACCGGCAAGAACCAACGGCTGATTAGCGACAATTCCCACCGCTCTGCCTCCGATACGGGCAAAACCAATAATAATATTTTCTGCATAATCCTTATGAACCTCAAAGAAACTATCCCTGTCAATAATTTTATTTATCAGTTCTTTCATATCATAAGGTTTATTCGGATTGTCAGGGACAAAATCATTTAATTCATCAAGGTCGATATCCTGACCGGAGTCATAATCCATTATAGGAGAAGTTTCCATATTATTTTGCGGCAAATACGAAATCAGCTTTCTGATACTCTGATAACATTCTACTTCGTTTTCACACGTAAAGTGACTCACACCGCTTTTTGATGCGTGAGTATTTGCTCCGCCAAGTTCATCAAATGTTACATCTTCGTTTGTCACAGCTTTAATTACATTCGGTCCGGTAATAAACATATGCGAAATTTTATCAACCATAAATATAAAATCCGTTATTGCAGGTGAATAAACAGCACCACCTGCACAGGGACCGACTATTGCGGATATTTGCGGGACAACACCGCTCGATAATGTATTCCTTAAAAATATATCCGCGTAACCTCCTAGTGATAAAACACCTTCCTGAATTCTTGCACCACCACTGTCATTAATTCCGATTACCGGTATACCGTTTTTCAGTGCAAGGTCCATTATCTTGCATATTTTTTTGGAATGAAATTCGGATAAAGAACCCCCGTGAATTGTAAAGTCCTGTGCAAATACTGCCACCGGTCTTCCAAAAATTGTTCCTGTTCCCGATACAACTCCGTCAGTCCAGTATCTTTGATTTTCCAAGCCAAAATCTCTTGACTGATGACGAACAAACATATCCATTTCATGAAATGTACCATCATCAAGCAAAAGATTTATCCTTTCTCTGGCAGTAAATTTACCCCTTTTATGCTGGGCTTCAATTCTTTTTACACCTCCGCCCAATACCGCTTCATTTCTTATCTTTCTTAATTCCTCAATTTTTTTATTCATAATATATTGTAATGATGAAAAATTTAAATACGTGAGATTTGTGCTCCTAAGGTTTTTAGTTTCAAATCAATATCTTCATAACCCCTGTCAATATAAACAGCCCCGTGAATAACACTTTCACCGCGGGCAATAACACCGGCAACAAGATATGAAAATCCTGCACGTAAATCAGGAATATAAATTTCAGCAGAATGCAATTTCGTGGGTCCTTTTATCACAGCACTGTGATAATATTCCAGGTTGGCAAACCTGCACTGTAAACCTCCAAGACAAGTATTGTATAGTTCAATTTCCGCACCCATTTTTTTCAGTTCATTAACATATCCAAATCTTTTTTCGTATACCGTTTCGTGCACTATAGAGATGCCATTCGCCTGTGTCATAAGTATAACGAAAGGTTGCTGCCAGTCTGTCATAAATCCGGGATGAACATTGGTTTCCACAGCAATAGAATTCAACGGCTTAGCGTAATAAAATCTAATTCCGTTTTCATTAATATTAAAACCACCGCCAACCCGTCGTATAGAATTTAGAAATGTAATTAAATCACCCTGTAAAGCATTTTCAATCACGACGTCTCCCTTGGAGGCAATTGCAGCACAGGCAAATGATGCAACCTGATTTCTATCGGGTATAACTGTGTGATGTGCTCCGTAAAGTTTTTGGACACCTTCAATAGTAATTTTTCTGTCTGTACTGATTTCAATAATTGCTCCCATCTTTTGAAGGAATTTAATAAGATCAACAATTTCAGGTTCGATGGCAGCATTAGTAATTATCGTTCTCCCTTTTGCAAGAGTGCTTGCGATAATAATATTTTCTGTCGCTCCGACACTTGGGTACTCTAAATGTATATTTGCACCTTTCAATTTCTCAGCTTGAATGTTGTAATAACAATCATCTGTTTGAACATCTGCCCCTAAAGTTTTTAAACCGTCAATATGAAAATTTACAGGTCTTGAACCGATACGGCATCCACCGGGAATAGGTATTCTTACTTTTCCGTATCTGTGCAGAAGAGGCCCTGCGAGAAGCATTGCAATTCTTGTCGAATTGCCAAGTTCTTTATCTATGATAAAGTTCTTGATGTCTCTAGTCTGAATCTTTAGAATGTCTTCGTTTTTTTCTACATCGCTACCAATATCAGAACAAATTTCCGTAGTAACTATCAGATCACTAATTTTATTCGGGGAATTATAAAGTATACATTTTTCATCTGTAAGAATAGACGCGACGATTAATTTTGTTGCAGAATTTTTTGCTCCGCTTACGGCAATTTTTCCATGCAGGGGAAAACCGCCTTTTATTAAAAAACTTGTATTACCTGATTCCACTTTCAAGAAAATTTTATTCTTTAAAGAAACCCATTGCATCAAATTTTTTGATTCTCAGCTCGAGTAATTTTTCCTTTTTAATCTTAGAGACTGTGTCCAGTTCTTCGATAAGTACTGACTTCAGTATTTTTGCTGCTTCAGTATGGTCTTTATGTGCACCGCCTTCCGGTTCATCTACAATACGGTCAATAATTCCGAGTTTCAATAAATCCGGAGCAGTTAATTTTAATGCTTCAGCAGCCTGTTCCTTATAATCCCAGCTCCTCCATAGTATTGATGAACAAGATTCGGGAGATATCACAGAATACCAGCAGTATTTCAGCATTAAAACTCTGTCTCCAATACCGATACCAAGTGCACCGCCGGATGCCCCTTCCCCGATAATGACTACTATTATCGGAACCTGAAGACGGGACATTTCAAGCAAATTTCGGGCTATGGCTTCTGCCTGACCTCTCTGTTCTGCCTCTATACCGGGAAATGCTCCCGGAGTATCTAACAACGTAATAACAGGTTTATTAAATTTTTCTGCAAGTTTCATTAATCTCAATGCCTTGCGGTATCCCTCAGGATTCATCATTCCAAAATTTCTGTATAAATTTGATTTAGTATCCCTTCCTTTCTGTTGCCCTATCAGCATTACAGTTCTATCTCCCAACTTAGCAAATCCTCCGACTACTGCTTTATCATCCGAGTAGTTTCTGTCACCGTGTAATTCAATGAAATTATCAGTCATTAAATATATATGATCCAGAGTGTATGGTCTTTCCGGATGACGTGCCAGCTGGACTATTTGCCATGGAGTAAGATTTTCAAAGATGTTTTTCCGCAATTCATTTACTTTAGATTCAAGTTTGTTTATTTCAGTTGAAATGTCAAGGCTATCCGACATTCGCCTCATCTCTTCGATTTTTTGTTCAAGCTCGAGTAAAGGTTTTTCAAATTCTAATACCATTTTCTTGTAATTTATTTTTTTCTTAAATTTTTCTTGTATTTAATAAACGAAAACAAAGTTTTAAGTAATATTTCAAAATCCAGCGATAAACTCTGATTTTTTGCATAATAAATTATATAATTATCGAGTTCTTCGTCCGAAATATTCTCATCAAATCTTAACTGAACAATACCCGTCAAACCTTTTTTACCAAGATTTCCGGAATTGCTTTTGTCATACCATACAGGCATTCCGACGAAACTGTATATTCCTGCAAATACACTTGGAAGCAATAGCAATTTTGACACATGTTTAGACAAATCTTTCCTTATAAATTTATGATAAATAAATACAAAAGGATATACAAATATAAGCAGCAAGAACGATAATAATATGTCAAACAACCTTTTAAAAAATATATTCAATTTATTATTAATATTATATTCAATTTCGATCAGATTTATGTCGTCAATTTTGGAGTGTAATTTCGATAAAATTAGATCCTTACCCGAGGGTACAATTTTAAAATTCACTTTATTTTCTTTCAAATTGTACATCAGAGTCAAAATTTCTTTGTTGGAAAAAGTATTATCCGTTAAAAGAACTTCATCAATTCCTTTATATTCAATAAACTCTTTAAGACTGGATATCGTTTGTTCCTTAACAAGGTTATTAAAGTAAAAAATATTGTACTTTGATATTAAACGATCTTCAAGATTCTGGCTTAACTGTTTTTCTCCAATCACTAGAAGGTTTATTTTACTTAACGTTATATTTTTTCTTCTGAAAAATATGAATATATTTACGGCAGCTCGCCAGAATAAAAGTGTTGTCAGCGAAATAACTGTTGATGAAAGAATAACTTCCCTTGAGAAAGCATACTCCTTAAAGAAATAAGTAATCGATGAATTAATAAAGAAGCCTGCAACTACAGCATTAAAAGTATTTTTTAATGCAAACCTGTTTTTATTTCTATACACTCCGAACATCAGCAGCAGTATTATCCAAATTAATACATATACGATAATGATAAATAAATATTTATCCTGCGGAAAAATATTAAAACGAATTCTGACCGAGAAAACCAGTGCCGCAAAAATAAGAAATACATCAATTATCAGCAAAAGCGAATTTAAAATAATTCTCTTTATATAAGAAATTAAAGACCTTGCGGCTATACCGACGTTCAATATGAAAGAAAGCAATATATTCGAGCCCCCAAGATTCTTTTTAACAAAAATTGACATCGCTCCGTAAAAATTATTCACATAAGATATTTTCGTTTTTCTGGTGCTTTCTCCTTTTAAGTGCACCGTTGTTACTCCTGGGAAATAATATATTTTATAACCGTTTTTCTTTATTCTGAAACACAGGTCAAGATCTTCGCCATACATAAAAAAATCCTCATCGAATAATCCAGCATCATCCAGAACCTTTTTAGGTATAAACATGAAGGCTCCATTGACGGAATCAACCTCATGGGTGACATTCTCGTCAAGATAACTCAAATTATATTTACCGAACAACTCACTTTTTGGAAATAACTTTGACAATCCCAGAATTCTTGGAAGTGCCACCATCAAAGAGGGAAAACTTCTTCTGCAAGCAGGATCCAGTTTTCCGTTCGCCATTATTAGCTTTGAAGTTACTACACCTGTTTCAGGATTTTTTTTAATAAAATCAATTAATTTCTGAAATGTCCCCTCTTCAAGAATAGTATCGGGATTAAGTATCAGAACATATTGTCCCCGGACTTTTCTCAGTGCTGTATTATTTGCCCTGGAATACCCTGAATTCTCTTTATTTTCGATAACATTAACATCCGGATATTTCTCCTTAACCAGTTTTACACTGCCGTCGAAAGAATTATTATCGACAACAATTATCTCCAGTTTATGCCCTGAAGTATTAGATTTATAAACAGAAGATAAACAGTTATCGAGTGCATCTTTAACATTGTAATTTACAATGACAATCGATATATCGGGAGTGATTTTCATCTTCACTGCAATGTATTAAATATTGATTTAAATTTAAGTTTCCATACCATAAACATAGCTTCGTAAACAACTTTTCTTGACATTTTTGAAACACCCGCACGTCTTTCAATAAAAAGTATTGGAATTTCAGATATTCTAAAATTCTTCTTGTGAAGTTTGAATTTCATCTCGATCTGAAATGAATACCCGTTAGATTTGACTTTCTCAAGATTAATCTCCGACAACGAACTAACTTTATAACATACAAATCCGGCTGTGGTATCCTTTACGTGCAAACCGGTTATCATTCTGGTGTAAATATTGGCAAAATAACTCAGCAATAATCTTCTTATCGGCCAATTCACAACTGATATTCCGTTTATGTATCTTGAACCGACTACAAGGTCGAATCCCTTTTCAATTTCCTTTATGAATTCAGGCAGGTATTTGGGATCGTGAGAAAAATCAGCATCCATTTCAAAGACAAAATCATATTTCTTTTGTATTGCAAATTTAAATCCTTCAACGTATGCAGTTCCTAAGCCAAACTTTCCTGCTCTTTTTATCAAAAATACATTTTTGTTATTCAGAGATTCAACAAGTGAAGCAGTTCCGTCCGGAGAATTATCATCAACAACCAGAACATTGTACTCATAATTTTTACTGTTATGATTCATCACTTCATTAATTACTTTAACAATATTTTCTGCTTCGTTATATGTGGGAATTATTACTAAAATTCTTTTCATATTAATGTCCTTTCATTCTGAAAATTACTCCTAAAGTATTTAACATAATTCTTATGTCAAGAGTTAAACTCATATTCTCAATATAATAAAAATCAAATTGCAATTTAGATTTCACATCCTCAATTGAAGAATCATAATCGAGTTTTATCTGAGCCCAGCCAGTTATTCCGGGTTTGACTTTAAACCTCCTGGTATAATAAGGTATTTCTTCCTTTAAGACCTCGACAAAATAAGGTCTTTCAGGCCGTGGCCCGACTATGCTCATATCATTTTTAAGCACATTCCAGAATTGCGGAAATTCATCAATTCTTGTTTCTCTCATAAATTTGCCAAATGAAGTAATTCTCGGATCATTTTCTCTTGCCCATACGGGTCCCTCCGCCTCGGAATCAATAACCATTGATCGGAATTTATACAGATTAAACAATTTTTCATCTTTTCCGACTCGTTTTTGCACATATATTATCGGGCCTTTAGAAGTTAACTTAATAATTACAGCAATTAATATCATTAACCAAGAGAATATCACAAGAATTAAAATAGACAAAATAATATCTATTAAACGTTTTATTAAACGCAGGCGGAATGTCATCAATTGAGGCATTACATCTATCAAAGGTGTGCCGTAAATGTGCTGGGTCTTTACCATTCCGCTGATTATTTCGTATAATTCCGGCATTATCTTCAACCTGACATTTGTATCAGAAGTTTTATTTACTACTGCCATAATAATATCTTTTTTCATCGGATCTGATGCTATTAAAACTACCTCGATATTGAACATATTTATTATCTGTTTAATATCTTTTAATTTCCCGATTTCGCCTTCACTCAGATACTCATTTTCTTCAGTACCAATAAAACCTAAGAATTTATATCCTAATTCAGGATACTTGTTAATTACATCATTAATTTCCGAAGCTTTTGTGTTGGTACCAACGATTAATGTGTTTTTCAGACCTATACCTTTTCTTAAAAGTCTTTTTTGAGCACTTCTTATAATCAATCTCCCTATCGAAGTAAAAACAATCATCATTAGCCAGTAGAGAATTATTAAAAACCTCGAAATTACTATCGCATCTGAGCCTGAGTCATCTATAAATATAAGAAAGAAAAGTAAAAAACTACCTATGAATGTTGTTTTAATTACAGCATTGACTTCGTCAAGTCTTGATCTTACGAACCAGTGCTGATATAAACCAAATACAGAAAAGATAAAAACCCAAAAGAAATAAATTACAACCATCGGTGCGATAAATGAAGGCACTGTAGTATAAGTAATCCATCCGGACTCAATCCTTATAAGATAATAAGCGATCCAGGCAAGGTTAACGGCAACAAAATCAGAAAATATCAATAATAATATTTCTTTCTTTGATGACACTTTTACTCTATAATATTTTATACCCTGCTGTTACGGCATCGTTGTTAAACATTTTCACCGTATCAAGAGATAATTCACTTAAATTTTTTCCGATCAACGGAATTTTTTTCAGAAGATCATTGGTGACAGTTATAACATCACACTTGCAATTTTCAGCATGAATTATATTTAATAATTCTCTTGAACTAGCCCAAAGCAATTCAGCTGTTGATTTACTCCTGTTAATAATTTCCCTGGCTTCTGTCATAATGGGAATTGGATCCCTTCCCGTATCTGCAATTCTTCCTGCAAATACAGATATGATTGTTCTGGAATTATTGTCGACCGCATTTACAACATCCTTGACCTGTTCGAGTGTAAGCATTGCGGTCACATTCAATGACAATCCTTCCGAGGACAATTTTCTTATCAGATTTATACTCGATTCCCCTTTAGTATTCGTGATAGGTATTTTCACATAAACATTTTCACCCCATGAAAATATTTTTTTCGCTTCCATTTCCATGCTGTTAAAATCATCCGCGAACACTTCAAATGATATAGGTAAATCCTTTATTTCCCTGAGAACCGATTTCGCAAATTCCTCATATATTTTAACTCCGTCTTTCCTCATCAATGTCGGATTGGTTGTAAACCCTTTAATAAAACCTGTTTTATAAAGCTCCAACATGGAACTCAAATTTGCTCCGTCAGCGAAAATTTTGATTTTGAGATTATCAATTATTTCATTCATAAGTATTTAATATTTTATTTACTGCTGAGATTAAATCATGTGCCGTATAATCAGGCAGCAATGAATCATCCATTTTATAAATTTTATTTTCAATGAATATTGTTTTCATTCCGGATTTAACGCCACACTGAATGTCCGTAACTCTATCACCAATAAAGAAAGATTTCTTCCTGTTGACAGAATATTCTTTAACAGCATTATCTACAAACATTGTTCCCGGTTTCCTGCATTCACATTTTATATTATAACCGTCTAATATTCCTTCCGGATGATGAAAACAATAAAAATGTTTATTTACAAAACAGCTGTTTTGACTTAATTGATTTTTTATATATTCTATCACTTCATTTATGTTTTGTATATCCGTTTTACCTTTTGCATAATCAGGCTGATTCGATACTACAAATACCAAATATTGATGTTTATTTAATATGCGGATTGCTTTAAAACTGTTTTCAATAAATCTTACTTCATTAATAGAATGCGGAGGTCTGTATTCACCTGTTTCTTTATCGCAGAACATTTCGTTTATTACACCATCTCTGTCCAGAAATACAGCTTTATTCACTTTGTCGATTCCCATTTCATAGAGAAAGTTTGAATGTCCGGATGTGAAACGAGTAAATGCCAGATAATCGCCTGAAAAGCTTCAGAATGAGTAGTAACACTGTTTATATTCACCACAGGTATAAGAATACTGGCATCCGCATTTTTCCTGGTAAATCCGCCGTCTCTGCCTATTATTCCAACAACTTTAGCTTTTTTTTCTTTAAAATACTTAATTGCATTAATTAAATTAACGCTTATATTTTTTTCTTCATTACCTCCACCGACAGACAGAACGAACAGACAATCCTTTTCAGTAATGTTTGACGTTACCAGCCAGTCCCGGATTGACAAATCCCAACCATTGTCATTTATCCTTGCGGTAAGTTCTGACACATTATCTGTTGGAGTGTATGATTCAATACCCGCAATTTTTCTGAAATCATTTACAGCATGCGAAGCATTAGCCGCACTCCCTCCAACACCTATAAAAAAGAGCCTGCCTTTATCCGCTTTTACTTTACTTAATATACTTATTGTGCTTGATATATCTTCTCTGTTTAAGGCTTTAGTAACTTCAATAACTTCAGATAAATAATTTTCTATATGATTCATTTTAAATTATTTCCTTTTTGCTTTAAAAAAAACTTTAATTCATCAATACCGCTGAATGAACCTATCTCATAAAACCGCTGCTTCACTTCAAATCCCGCAAGCATATTATTATTTATTAAATCCGAATACACATCTGAAAGATCAAATTCATTACTGAAATTATTAAATGCTGCTTTCGTCAATATCCCCAAACCATAATCTATGTAATCCATTTCATCAGTATATTTACTTTTGTCATATTTAATAATTGAACCGTCACGAAAAACAACATTACTCTTATCAAACTTATTCTTATTTTTATATACAGTCATCAAGCCGGACTTATTTGACGACTTAAAATTATCGGAGATTTCTTTGAAATTAATGTCAAGATATGAATCTCCGTATATTACCCAGAATGTTTCCGGTAAGTGGCCGAATGCATATTTAACGGCACCTCCGGTCCCTGGTGGTTCTTCAGGATCATAAGAATATTTTATTTCAAAATTATTTTCGGCAAATTCTGATTTTGACAGATATTCTTCGATTTTCTCACCAAGGAAACCGAGACAAAATACAATTTTTGATATATTATTTTTTTTAAATATTTCCAGTTGATGAATGATAAAAGGCTTACCGTTAATATCTATTAATGATTTCGGTAAATCCAGTGTTATAGGATGTAATCGCGTTGCCTTTCCACCGGCTAATATACAGATAGTGTCAATCATATTCTAATTGTAATAAACTTTTTTTGCTCCTTCCGGTTCAAATGAAAACCAGGTCGGACATAAATTATGCATTTTCATTGCCTCTACAAGTTTTGTTTTATTCCGCGGACAATATAACAGCAAAAATCCACCGCCTCCTGCTCCTACAATTTTGCCTCCTATTGCACCATTATTCCTGGCAGTTTCATATACTTCATCAATAAATGTATTAGTAATACCGCTGGATAATCCTTTTTTCGTCATCCAATGTTCATGTAAAATTTCGCCGAATTCATCGATTTTTCCGCTTTCAAATAATTTCCTTGTTTGTAAACCGATTTCTTTAATCTTGTGAAGTCTGTTAATTACGTTTTCATCTTTAATCTTGCTTTTTTTGTCCTGTTCTTTTAAAACATTACTTGCTGAACGTTTTTGATTGAGATAAAACAGAAATAAATTGCTCTGAAGTTCCATCAAAACTTCTTCCCTTA
>CAYWMV010000018.1:0-24280 GCA_964459055.1 uncultured Ignavibacteriaceae bacterium
AAATTCAGATTTCTTAAATTCGGACTTTCAATTATCCTCGTATTCATCGGAATAAAAATGCTTATTACTTATGTTTTTCATATTCCCGTATTTATCTCACTAATCGTAATTATGCTTGTACTTACATTTTCAGTACTTGCTTCAGTTTTCATAAAGGAAAAAAAACCGAAAGAGGCATAAACTTTTCAATTTCCACTTCAATTTATATTCTATTCAAAAATTCATTTCCTTGTCGGGACGTATCCTCTGTATGCATTTGCCGACTGTACTGAGATAAATGCTTCAGGGTCAATACTGTCAACAATATCATGCACTTCTTTCTGTCTTTTTCTTGAAACCAGTACGATTAACATAGCGACTCCTCCCCTGCCCCCTTCACCGGGAAGAATTGTGACGCCGATTTTATTTTGCCTTAAAGTATCTGCAATTTTATCTGTAAAATGAAGAGAAATGATATGAAACTGCATGTATCCTGACCCGATTTTTTGCTCCATCGTTATACCAAGCATAGTACCGAGTGCAAAGCCAGTTGAATAACCTAGAATATTATAAATATTATCCAGATTTCTGAAAACAGTACTTATAGCCACTACCCATATGGTAACCTCAATAAAACCCATCAAGCCCGCTATGTATTTCTTACCCTGTACGGTCATCAACGTTCTGAAAGTACCCATAGAAACGTCAATAATTCTTAAAAACATTATTTGAAGAGCGCCGAATAAATATTCCATAATTAAAATTACAAATAATAATAAATATTATAAATTCATAAGTTAAAAATATTTTTAAAATAAAATAAATTATATTATTGTTTCTAATGAAATAATTGTATAATTTTTACAAATATTATTAAATAATATAACTCTATGTCCTCAAAAATTAAGACTTACAATCAAAAAGACTGGATAAAGGAGAATTTATCCTATAGAAAGGATTCAGGGAGCTGGGCATGGATATATCACAGAATAAGTGGTATTGCCCTGATTGCGTACGTTTTCATGCATATATGGTCATTGAGTCCTCTGGCTTCAGGAGAAAAAGCATTCAATGACAAAATGGCTCTTTATTCAACTCCCGTTTTTTCAGTAATAGAATGGTTATTATTTGCATTTGTGCTATTCCACTCATTAAACGGAATCAGAATTGTGATTGTTGACTGGGCGGACGGAGCACGTTATCACAAGCAACTATATTTATACACCTGGATAATTGGAATAATACTATTCATTGCAATGGGTGTAATTATGTTTTCTCATCTTTTTTAAAAATCAAAATTTAAAAGAGCATGTTTAAATTCAAATCATCAAAAGAATCGGGAGGCAGAAGTTGGGTTTTTCAGCGGATTACAGGAATTATTTTAGTAGTTTTTGCAATCGGACATTATATATTAATGCATTTTCACCCTGAAAACGGTAAAACCTATGCCGCAGTTCTGGCAAGGATGCAATATCCCTGGTACAGGTTAATAGACATAGTTTTTGTTACATTTGCACTTTATCACGGATTAAACGGTATATGGAATATTTTAAGGGATTACCAGCTTAAACAGTGGACTAAAATTACGATTTTAACAATACTTATAGTTTCGGGATTAGCGTTTTTATTCTGGGCGTATTCAATAGTTCTGTCAATTCCATACTTAAAATAGAATTTTCAAATATACATTGTCAAAAAACTTAAAAAACACTATTTTTATAAAAAAGAAAGGATAAAAAATGGAAAAATTCGAAACTTTAAAACAAATGCTTGAAGGAATGAACGCCGATATTGAAAAATTCTATACAAAAGGAATAAATTCAGCCGGCGGAAGATTAAGAAAAGAACTGAATAATATAAGGAAACTTGCGGCAGAAATCAGGAAAGACATTCAGAATATCAGAAACGAAAGAAAACCAAAAAAATCTGATTCTCCGGAAAATCCAGCATAATCAGTACAATTTTAACAGTGAAAAGTGGAATCTAATTTTTTTGGATACCACTTTTTTTTATGTTATCCGAATAACAAGGAAAGAATTTGTCAAAATACAGGAATTTTTGCATTATTGCACATATTGACCACGGGAAATCAACATTAGCAGACAGGTTACTGGAAATTACGGGAACTGTTGACAGCCGTAACATGTCTAAACAGGTTCTTGACGATATGGAACTTGAGCAGGAGCGTGGTATAACCATTAAACTACACGCCATTCAGATGAAATATTATGCAAAAGACGGAAAAGATTATATACTGAATCTGATAGACACACCCGGACACGTTGATTTTTCGTATGAAGTTTCAAGGTCACTCGCCGCATGCGAAGGTGCGATACTTGTTGTAGATGCCACGCAGGGCGTTGAAGCACAGACTATCAGCAATTTATATTTAGCCATCGAGCAGGGACTTGAAATAATTCCTGTTGTAAATAAAATTGATTTGCAGAGTGCGATGATAGACGAAGTAAAAGACCAGATAATCGAACTCATAGGCGGAACAAAAGATGATATAATTTCCGCAAGTGCAAAAAGCAACATCGGAACGGAAGAAATCCTCGAGGCAATCGTAAAAAAGATACCCCCTGCCAAAATAACTGAAGAGATGCCGTTACGTGCATTAATTTTTGATTCGGTTTTTGACGTTTACAGAGGGGTTATAGTATATTTAAGAATATTTGACGGAACACTGAAAGAGGGCGATAAGATTGTTTTTTATTCAAACGGAAAGGAATTTGAAGCGGAAGAAGTCGGGATTTTAAAAATGAACAGGCTAAGAACGAAAGAACTGACATCCGGAAATGTAGGATATCTGATTGCGAACATAAAAGACGTAAATGATTCTAAAGTCGGTGACACGATATACCACAAATCACAGCCAATAAAGCATCCCCTGCCCGGCTACAAGGAGGTAAAACCGATGGTATTCAGCGGAATATATCCGACACAGAGCAATGAATTTGAATTACTAAGGGATTCTCTGTCCAAATTAAAATTAAACGATGCATCTCTGACATATGTACCTGAAACTTCGGTTGCTTTGGGATTCGGATTCAGGTGCGGATTTCTCGGATTACTTCATTTAGAAATAATACAGGAAAGACTGGAGCGGGAATACGGAATGACAATTATTACCACAGTTCCGAATGCCGAATATAAAGTATTTAAGACAAACAAAGAGATTGTTTTAGTCGATAATCCGACAGATATGCCGGAACCTGTTGAAATTGATTACATAGAAGAGCCGTATATTTCTGCACAAATCATTACCCCGACCGAATACATCGGGAATATAATGAAACTTGCCACAGAAAGAAGGGGCATTTACAAAACGACAAATTATATAGATTCCAAGCGAGTTGATTTACACATCGAATTCCCGCTTGCCGAAATAATATTTGATTTTTACGATAAATTAAAATCAACATCAAGGGGTTACGCATCATTTGATTATCATTTCGTTGAATACAGAAAGTCTGACCTTGTAAAACTCGATATACTTCTGAACGGAGAATCGGTAGATGCATTTTCAACTGTCATACACAGAGACAATGCATTTTCCTGGGGAAAAAAGTTATGTGAGAAACTCAGGAAATTAATTCCGAGACAAATGTTCGAAGTAGCTATACAGGCAGCTATAGGATCAAAGATAATTGCAAGGGAAACAATAAGTCCATTAAGAAAAAATGTGATTGCAAAGTGCTACGGCGGAGACATTTCCAGAAAAAGGAAATTACTTGAGAAACAAAAAGAGGGTAAAAAACGTATGAAACAGGTAGGATCGGTAGAAATACCGCAGGAAGCATTTTTAGCGGCATTATCAATAGAAAGATAAATTAAACGGAGAAAAATTGACGAACGAAAAAAAATTAAAAGACAAAAAATCAAAGCCAAAGAAATCGAAATCAAAAGAATTATTCGATGCATTTTTATTTGCGGCTGTAGCGGCATTTCTGATTAAAGTATTTCTTTTTGAAGCGTACAGAATTCCCACAGGTTCAATGGAAGAAACACTTAAAGTCGGGGATTTTTTACTCGTTACAAAGTTCACATACGGGGCGACTACTCCGAGGAATGTTCCTTTTACCGATATAAGATTACCCTACATAAAACTGCCGGGTTTCAAAAGTCCTAAACCCGGAGATGTTATCGTATTTGATTTTCCCGGAGACAGAGATGACTTGGAATCTAAAGAAGTTTTAAATTATATAAAGCGGTGTATAGGAACTCCGGGTGATACCATTCAAATAGTAAACAGGGTGATATACAACAACGGTAATGTTTTTGAAAACGCACCTGATGTAAAATTCGCCGCACTTCAGCCTCCGGGAATGAAAAATCCAAGGATATTTCCGAAAAATTCCGGCTGGAACGAAGATAATTTCGGTCCGATAAGAGTACCGAAAGAAGGTGATATAATTAAAATAGACACGAGTAATTTTGAATCCTGGAAAATGTTTGTATTAAAAGAAGGTTCTTCAATTGAGATGAGAAGCGACAGGAAAGTATATGTTGACAGTCAGGAATTAGTGAACGGAGATTACAAAGTCAAGCGCGATTATCTTTTCATGATGGGTGATAACAGGAATAATTCCCTCGACAGTAGATACTGGGGTTTCATGCCGGTTGAAAATGTGGTAGGTGAAGCACTTATGATATACTGGTCGTGGGACGCGAATATTTCATTTGCGGATTTCTTTAAATTGCTCGGTTCTATAAGATGGGAAAGACTTGGAAAACTGGTCAGATAGTTTAAAATTTATATTTAATAAAAAAAATAGCGGATTTCAATCCGCTATTTTTTTTACACTTATTACCCATAAAAATCACTAATTTTAAGACATGATTACAAATTATTTCGGTCCTTCTTTATCCCCTTCCGGAGGAGCCGAGACAGGAGGTTTATACTGAGGAACCGCATTGTTTATCGGTTTAGTAGATTTCAGAAAAGCGAAAATTGCTTTAAGTTCATCATCGGTCAGATTTTTATAAGCCATCCACGGCATCGGAGGCATTAAAGGGCGAGAAGTAGGTATGCCTTTGAATTTTCCTTCTCTTATAGCAGTAATAAAATTGCTTTCCTGCCAGCTTCCGATTCCTGTCTGGTCGGAAGTAAGATTAGAAGCATAAGATATTCCCCAAGGACCAACCCAGGCAGTCATCAGGTCAGTTGTTGCCCAGCCTTTCGACTCGTTTAATTTTCTATCAACTGCGGGTGGCGGTATCTGTGAAGGGTGACCGGACAAGAATAGCGACTCATCATCAACCGGACCATGCGGCGACATTTTTTTTGGAGTGTGGCAGTCTCCGCATCCCATTGATTTAACGAGATGTTCACCCCATTTTACCTGCGATTCAAATCCGCCGAATTTCGATTTTTCAGAGGTTTGATATCCTGAATCCTGTTTTGAACAGGATGAGAAGATCAAAATGCTTAATGAAAGAAGCATTAAGCAAACTAGAACAAAGTGTTTTTTCATTTTTTTTCCTTTCTTTTACTTTACGATTTTTAAACACTTAAATATTTTTTTTAGTTCATACAAAAACTAAAAAATTATTTATTTTTTACGATATATTTAAAAAATTGTTTCGGAAAAGAAAAAATTAATTCAGAAAAACTTTGCCGATATAAAAGTTATCTTAAAGAAAAAACCCGAAGACATCAGTTATCATAATGCTTTCGGGATTTCACATCGAGCTAGCGAGGGGATTTGAACCCCTGACCTGTTAATTACGAATCAACTGCTCTACCAACTGAGCTACGCTAGCATATTCAATTAAGAATTAGAAATTAAGAATTAAAAATATGCTTAAAAAATCATGATTAATATATTCAAAAGGACTTTTTTCCTTATTTGATTAATTTTATAATAATATTTTCAAGAACGAACTTTAGAAGTAATAATTATACTGCTTAATATCTTAGAAATTTCTTCACAATCATCATATATAGACTTAAACAACTTATTATCAAGATAATTACATTCTTTCAATAATTTTAACCAATATTTAGTCTCTCTAGTTTCTTTATACGCAATCGTTATTATATTAATGAAATCCTTTCTTGTTCTTCCACCCATTGCCTCTTCAATATTAGCACCAATTGATGTTCCGCATCTTAAAACTTGTTTTGAAAGAACAAATTCCTTTTTCTTCTCTATTAAATATTTATACAAATTAACTATTCTAACAGCAAATTTAAAACTTTTCTCAACAATAACATTAGATTCCTTCAAATATTTTACTCTAATTTTTAATTCTTAATTTTTAATTGATTAGGTTCCTTCCGAGAAGTCGTTGTTGTACCTTATCTGTTCTTTTGTGAGTTTGTCTATTTTTAAAGTCATTGTTTTGAGTTTCAGGTCTGCTATTTCCTGGTCCATTTCTTCGGGCAATACATATACATCAACGGGTAATTTTTTCCCGGATTTGTGTGATTCCACGAGTTTTAACTGAGCATTGAACTGATTCGAGAAACTCATATCCATAACTTCAGACGGATGTCCTTCGGCTGCAGACAGATTCACGAGTCTTCCTTTTGCAAGCAGAAATATTTTTCTGCCGTTTTTTAAAGTATATTCTTCGTTATTTGTTCTTAATTCTCTTTTGCTTTTCTTTATTGCTTCAAGGTCTTTTATATTTATTTCACAATCGTAATGTCCGGTATTGCATACGATAGCACCGTCTTTCATAGATTTAAAATGTCTTCCGACAATTACGTCCTTTACGCCTGTTGCAGTCACAAAAATATCTCCGATTTTTGCTGCATCATCCATTTTCATTACTCTGTGTCCTTCAAGTGTTGCCTTTAAAGCGGCTGTCGGTTTAACTTCAGTAATTATTGTATTAGCACCAAGTCCTTTCGCTCTGTTTGCGACTCCGCTACCGCAGTGTCCGTATCCGGCAACAACAAAATTCTTTCCTGCGATTAGTACTGATGTTGACCGCAGTATGCCGTCTAAAGTTGATTGACCGGTTCCATAAACGTTATCAAAATCCCATTTTGTTATAGAATCATTAACCGCAAATACGGGATATTTCAGTGCACCCTGTTCAGCCATTTTTCTAAGTCTGTGAACACCTGTTGTAGTCTCTTCGGTTCCGCCGATAATTACAGGAATTAATTTCCGGTATTTATTATGAACAGTAAAGATTAAATCAGCACCGTCGTCGAGCGTCAACTGCGGTTTAAAATCGAGAGTCCGTTCAATACACCAGTAAAATTCTTTTGTATTCATTCCGTGCCAGGCATAGATAGAAACTCCTTCTTTTGCCAGTGCAGCAGCCACATCATCCTGCGTAGATAACGGATTGCAACCGCTCCAGCTGACTTCCGCACCCGCATCTATGAACGTTCTAACCAGGACAGCAGTTTCTTTAGTTACGTGCAGGCAACCGGCAATTCTGTATCCTTTAAAAGGTTTCGTTTTCTTGTATTTTTCCCTCAGGGCTGCCAAAACAGGCATTCTTGATTCAGCCCAGTCAATTTTTCTTTTACCCTGTTCCGCTAATTTTAAATCTCTAACTTTAAATTTAGGCATATATATTTCTTTATTTTAATAAAAATCTTTTTAATTTAATCATTTAACTTATTTTTCTAAAGTCGAAAATATTACTTTTTTTCAATTTTTATTCCGAGTTCTTTCAACTGTTTCTCTTCTACATCACTCGGACAGTCATCCATAAGAGAGGAAGCACTGACAGTTTTAGGAAATGCTATTACTTCTCTTATAGATTTCACACCGCAAAGTACTGCAACGATTCTGTCAAATCCAAATGCAACACCACCGTGTGGAGGGGCACCGTATCTGAATGCATTAAGAAGATAACCGAATTTCTGATTTGCCTCTTCTTCACTCAATCCGATAATACCGAAAACCTTTTTCTGAATCTCGGGGATGTGAATTCTTATACTCCCGCTGCCAATTTCATTTCCGTTAAGTACAAGGTCATAACAAACGGCTCTGATGCTTTCTATTTCTTCTCTGTTCTTACTGTCAAGTAATCCGATATGTTCATCTCTTGGCATTGTAAAGACGTGATGTTCCCCTTCATATCCTCCTGTATCTTCATTATATTTGAATAACGGAAAATCGGTAATCCATAGAAATTCATATTTATTTTCGTCCGTTAAATTAAAATCGGAAGCGAGTTTAACTCTAAGACTGCCAAGAGAGTTAAGCACTTTCCTGTATTCTCCGGATAAAATAAATATTGTATCACCTTCAGCAGATTCAAATTCAGACAGCAATTTACCGATGATTTCAGGATTCAGGAACTTTGCGACGGGAGTTGTGACCTCACCTCCCTTACCGGTTTTTATATAAGCTAGTCCTCCGAATCCGAGTGTTTTGACATAATCCGTCAGACCGTCAATTATTTTCCTTGTGATTTCGATTTTATTATTCTTTCCGTCAAAGATTTTTTCGAGTTTGATTCCGGCAACTATACCGCTACTTTCAACAGTATCTTTAAATACTTTAAATTCGCTGTCTCTTACCAAATCAGTAATATTCTTTATTTCGGAAATGCCCTTTATTCTCAAATCAGGTTTATCGGAACCGTATCTTAATATAGCCTCATCATAAGAAAGTCTCTGGAATGGAGTTTCAATATTAATATTTTTAATTTCCTTCCATATAGTCCTGAAAAGTCCTTCGGATATTTCAAACACATCATCCTGTGTGATGAAACTCATTTCGACGTCAATCTGAGTAAATTCCGGTTGCCTGTCAGCGCGGAGGTCTTCATCCCTGAAGCATTTGCAAATTTGAACGTACCTGTCAAGACCTGCCATCATCAAAATCTGTTTATAAGTTTGCGGTGACTGTGGAAGCGCATAAAATTTACCTTTGTGAACACGGGAAGGAACCAGATAATCTCTTGCACCTTCTGGAGTCGATTTCATAAGAATAGGGGTCTCGACTTCTATAAAATTCAAATTTTTATAATAATTATGAACTATATGATATACTTCATTTCGAAGAGTCATATTATGCGTCATCACTTTCCTGCGCATATCAAGGTACCTGTACTGCAATCTGAGTTCTTCAGACGCTTTCACGTCTTCTTCAATATTAAACGGCGGAATATCCGATGTATTGAGAATTTCCAGATCATCAACGTCAATTTCGATTTCGCCTGTGGGTATGTTAAGGTTTTTACTTTCCCTCTCAATAACCGTTCCCGATGCCGAAATGACAAATTCATTTCCGAGAGTTATTGCTATGTCATAAATATCTTTCCTGCCGGGATTAATTTTCAACTGCGTTAAACCATATCTGTCCCTCAAATCAATAAAAAGCAGACCTCCGAGGTCTCTTACTTTAGTAACCCACCCGTTTAAAGTTACATACTTTCCTTTAGCAGCGATATTAAGTTCGCCGCAAGTGTTCGTTCTTTTTTTAAATTTCATTGGATATATTTTAAGAAATCAGATTTTCTAATTCTATTCTTGTAAGTACATAGCATTTCATAAGTTCCGTATGCAGTACTCCGAGATTATTTTCATCCGAATTTTTTGCTTTCTCTTCCATTTTTGAACTAAGTTCTGACAACCTTACAGCACCGACATTTGCGCTTGCGCCTTTAAGAGTATGAGCCGATATTCTCAACTCTTTGAATATTTTTCCTGCTATCTGGAAATCAATTTTTTTCATTATTTTTTCAGATTCAGAGAGAAACAGATTCAATATCTCAAGAAAAAATTCCTTTCCGTCTGCCGAACCGAGTTCACGGAGACTTTGAATCGTTTCCATATTCAGCAGATTTTCTTTTTTATTTTTCATAATATTCTAAAGAGTTCCTCTTCTTTCCTGTTCTCTCTCAATTGCTTCGAAGAGTGCTTTGAAATTTCCTTTACCAAAACTTTTTGCTCCTCTTCTTTGTATGACCTCGAAAAACAGCGTAGGTCTGTCCTGAACGGGTTTTGAAAAAATCTGAAGAAGATAACCAAACTCGTCCCTGTCAATTAAAATCCCGAGTTTTGCCAATTCGGAAATATCTTCCTTAATTTCACCGACGCGGGCTTTAATATCTTCATAATATGTTTCGGGAACTGTTAAAAAATCAACTCCCCTTTTCTTAAGACTGCCTACAGTTTCAATTATATTGTTCGTTGCCATTGCAATGTGCTGGACACCCTGCGATTCATAGAAATCGAGATATTCTTCAATCTGGGATTTTTTCTTTCCTTTTGCAGGTTCGTTAATCGGGAACTTAACTTTACCGGAACGATTCTGCATTACGATACTCTGCAAAGCAGTATATTCGGTAGAAATGTCCTTATCATCAAATGAAATAAGTCTTTCAAATCCGAGGACGTTTCTGTAAAAATCGGCAAATGCATTCATTTCACCTTTATAAACATTTCCAACTATATGGTCAATCACTTTAAGTCCGGCGTCTTCAATTCCATTTACGGCTTTATGAGCAGCACTGACAAAACCGGGCATAAATATACCTTTATATTTATCCCTTTGAATGAATGAATGAATGGTATCACCGTATGTTTTAACAGATGAGCGAACAATAAAACCATCTTTATCTTCGGACTGAAGAGGTTCGAGAACAGGTTCAGCACCCAGTTTAACGGCTTCGTTAAAACACCACGCGGAATCTTCTACCAAAAACGCAATATCCCTGACTCCGTCACCGTGTTTTTCAAGATGCCCGGAAATAAATGAACCTGAATTCATCGGTGTTGACAGGACAAAATTGATTTTTCCCTGTGACAGCAAATAAGATGTTTTTTCCCTTATACCGGTTTCGAGTCCGGCATAAGCAACCAATTTAAAACCCATTGCATACTGGTAATAAATTGCGGACTGTTTTGCATTCCCTACATAAAATTCGAGATGGTCAAATCCCTTTAAAGATATTTTATTTTCAGGCATAGAAATTTAATTTTCGATATTTTTAAATTTATTGGGATTCAATCCCAGTTTTGTAATTTTTTGTCTCAAACTGACAGGATGAAAATTGATTGCCTTAGCCACAGCAGAAACATTTCCTTTATGAATTTTCAACTGTCTCTCAAGAAAATCAATTTCAAATTTATGAAGAACAAGTTCTTTCATCGTTTTGTAGTCATTCATATCGGCATAAGATTCACCTGATGCGGACAAAATCGTCGGAGGCAGCAAATCCACCGTTATTACAGGTGAATCTGCCAGCACTGTTACTCTCTCTGCAATATTTCTCAATTCCCTGATATTTCCGGGCCATTTGTATTTATTAATCAATTTATAAACTTCATTGTCAATCCTGTTAATATTTTTTCTGTGAAGAGCGGCAAATTCAGAAATAAATTTGTCAAAATAATATTTAATATCTTCCCTTCTGTCTTTAAGTGCGGGAAGGTAAAATTCAAAAACGTTAAGACGGTAAAATAAATCTTCACGGAATTTTCCAGTGAGAATCGCCTGTTTCAAATCCTTATTAGTTGCAGTAATAATTCTTACGTCAGTTGAAAGAATTTTTGTATCCCCTACTCTGGAGAATTCTTTTTCCTGAATCACCCTCAGCAATTTAACCTGAAGCATAGTATCGAGTTCACCGATTTCATCAAGAAAAATTGTACCGTTGTTGGCAATTTCAAAATAACCCTTGTGGTCTTTAACTGCACCCGTAAATGAACCTTTAGCATGACCAAACAATTCAGATTCGAGCAGCAATGCGGGAATTGCGGCACAGTTCAGTATAACAAACTGCTTGTCTTTCCTTAAACTGTTATTATGAATGAATTTTGCAAGTACTTCTTTACCGGTTCCGTTATCTCCGGTTATAAGAACAGATGAATCTGTTGCAGCAACCTTTCTGGCTTCAGCAATTAATGATTTTAATTCAAGGCTGGATGTATCGTAACCCGAATCCTTTTTTTCAGTATTATTTATTTTCTGTTTAAGTAAAATATTCTCATTAAGAAGATTAATCCTTTCGAGTCCTCTCGTAATCGAAAGAACCAGTTCATCCTTATTAATCGGCTTCGATAAATAATCGAAAGCACCTTTCCGCATAGCATCAACCACGGATTTAACAGACGCGAAAGCAGTAACGAGAATTACAATACTGTCTTCTTCAATTTTCAGGATTTCTTCCGTCAGTTCAATACCGTTTACATCGGGCATATTGAAATCCGTTACGACTATGTCATACTTAAAATGCCTGGTTTTATCCAGTGCACTTTTGGCATCAAAAACCGCTGTAACCGTGTGACCTGCTTCCTCAATGAATTTTTTTAATACAGCAATCGAGGCAACATCGTCATCTACTAATAAAATGTTTGCCATTTATAATATTTTGCTAAATATACCTTAAAATAAACAATATAAAAATATAAGAATTTGTACATCAGATTCAATAAAAGCATAGTATTAATACTCTTATATAGTCAACAGACTAACATTAAAGGAAAATGTTAGTTTAGAGACTTCAATATAAATACTATAACTTTCAGACTTGTCTTATAAAAAAAAATCCTTCCCTGCTCTTATTCAGGGAAGGATAGAATGAATATTTTACTTCTGTAAAATTATTAAAATTATTTTAAAATTATCATTTTTTTAACATCGCTGTAATTTCCGGCTGCAAGTTTATAATAATATACCCCGCTCGTAAGATTTCCGGCACTAAAATCTATGCCGTAAAAACCGGCAGTCAAATTATGATTAACAAGTCTTTTAATTTCCCTTCCGAGACCGTCATAGACAATAAGAGTTACATTATTAGAAACAGGAACAGAGAATTCTATCCGTGTTACAGGATTGAAAGGATTAGGATAATTTTGTTTAAGAACAAATCCATCAGGAATTTCCGCAGAAATATTTTCAACACCGATCGTACCTCCGGCGTCGGAGATTCTTTTTGAAAATTCCTGAAAATATAAATTCGCTATCAGTGAATCATAAATAAACATAATTGCCTCATCATTACCGAAATTTGCGGCATTTGAATAATTGTAAGAGCCTGTTGCGACTACAGGATTACTCGAAGGCATTTCAGGGTCGATAGTCATATATTTGTGATGCAATAATCCTGTAAAACTTTCGAGATAAACTTTTGCAGGAGGATTCCAGGGATATGTTCCTCCTATACCTTTCATTTCTTTATATAAATTTTCAGAACTGTTTTGCGAATCAAAAACCCCTCTCACCATCACATTCGGAGGATTGTATTTTGTTTTCATACGGTTCGCGATATTAAATCTTGTAAATATCAATATACAGAAGTTAATGGATTTATGTGTTTCATTTAAAATTAGGTTTTCAAGTTTTACAGATATATCTTCCGAAGGGGAAAAATAAATTTCGAATTTTTTCCCGTTAACATATGTAATGTGCGGTGTGTTGTCTGATTTGGAACTGCCAAATTTAGCGAGAGACGGATTATTATAATTACTGTGAGAGCCCCACATTTCTTCAAATTCTCTTGTAAATATTTTGCACAATGATTCATCCTGAATAAACAGTACATTCTGTGCATCCTGATAGAACTGTGCGTTTGTAATATTTGCAGAGCCCGACCATAGCCAGTCGTCGCTATAGGAGGATGTATCGCGGGAGTCGAAAATGATAAACTTGTTATGCATAATATAAGTGCTAATTGGTCTCATTTGTACCCTTATTCCGGCGTTAATGAGGTCCTGCATAAGTGCCTGAATATTGCCATCTCTGTGGTCATATACTATACGAATTTTGACACCTCTGGCAAAAGCATTGATTAATTTGTCCCTCAGAATAGTAATATCATTAAAGGAATAGATTGCCATATCTATAGAGAACCGGGCGGAATCAATTCTCTGCATAAGCCGTGTTTTTAAATCGGTATTTCCAGCTGCTTTATTTCCCGGAAAAGCAATTGAAGTATCAACCGATAAGTTAAAATAGACATCAATTTTACCTGTTGAAGTCGAATGGGAAAGAGTTGTGAAGAATTTCGGTGAATACACGCTGGTGCCATTTGCATTCGTAGAGGAAATCATTGCCTGATATATTCTACCCGGTTTGAGGTTTGAGAGTGTTAAAGAATGATTAGTAACCTGTGATGTATTATAAACCGAATCCGTGTAAACTTCGGGCTGATAAAGAGAGTCTGATATAAAATACTTGACCTTGCTGTCCGAAGGGCTTAAAGTTGTCCAGTTAAGAGTAACACTTGTCTGCTGAATATTTGATTCCAGCGGAACTGAATTAATAGTTGGACCTGTAGTTATAATATCCGAAGTGGAGCGCGGCATATACTGATATCCGGTACTGTAGGGAGGAGAAGTAACATACTGGCTTCCGACACCAATAATATCACAGGGACCGGAAGGAATAAGCGTTCCAACCAGATTTGTCGTATTACTGATTCTAAGTGCATTTGTATAAGTACCTGTTGCATCTGATACAGTATAGTTAGTATTTCCGGAGAAATTACCCGAAGCCGAGAAAGTTACTCCGTTGACACGCAGGAGTCTGCTTTCGTACAATTCGAGACCGTTCCAAGTCTGATTTACGAATTGCTGAAGAGTAATGACTATAGGTATAACGGTTTTTCCGGTACCAACAACATTAAAATTCGAAACCGGCTGTATTTCAGTCAAGCCTGAATAATGAATGAGCGTACCGGTTACAATAACACTGTCACCGAGATTGACACCAGAGGTAAAAGGTGAATCATAAATGCACATTCCTGCCGTATTATCCTGAATAAAGGACTGAACGGTACCAAATTTTGCAGTCACTATTCCTGAGATAGTCACACTCTGATTAAGCATAAGCGGAACTCCGTTAGCATCATTCATCCTGATAGAAGCAATAGTAGATACCTGAGAAAACGCAGTACTGATAAAAAGCAGAACTGCAATAAATGTTAAAATAAATTTTTGCATTATAAATAATTAATTATTAAATAATCTGTTCTGGTAAGTAACTTTGAAAGTATTCAGGACAATTCCGTTCGGTTCCTCCTGAACTTTCCTGTTATATTCCTTGATAACGGTTTCTTTATCATCTTTAAGTCCTTTTTCAATAATATCTTTTCGATATGCAGTAGTAAACTGATTAAAGTACTTATATTCATATTTATCAATCAGTTCCTGAAATTTTGGAAGATTCCTGACCCATAAAAACGATTTGTCATCCCAGAAAAGCAATTTCCAATTAGGGCTGGTACAGAAATACGAAATAATTGTAGTTTTCATTTCTTCCGGGCTTCTGACGAGGTCAGGTGCGAGATAAATTGCATAATCAATGCCGAATTCATCGAGATTTTTCTCAAAACCCGGATATTTTTTCAGCATATCGGAATATTTAAGGAAGAGAGTATCGTTTAGGTTTCTGCTGTCAATAAAATTTTTCTTTCCCGGGAAAGACCAGACAAAATATCCGCCTGTACCGAAATGGTTAAAGATTCTGCTGCCGATTTCGGGAATATTTTTCTGTTTCATAAATTCGAACATCTGAACGGGAATAAAATCCGAATTTATACCAAATCCGGTAATTCTGTAATATCTAAGAGTTTCGAGATAAAGGGTATTGGATTTCATCGGAAATATCAGATAGACAAGAAACAGCGCCATAACAACTTTAAGATATGGTGTATGGAAAACAGCCTCTTTAATTTTTTTAGACAGAATACCCACGAGCCAGGAATATTGAGAAACGACAATAAAAACAAACATTATAATAATATAGTCAACAGTAAACCTGATGGCTCTGACCGAATATACAGCAAATCCGAGATACAGCAAAAACGGGAAATAGTCTTTCTTTTTTGCAGCGAAATACAGCGTAAACACACCGCCTGCGAGGAAAAACCAATAAAGCATAACAACCATACTCGTCCGGTAATTTTCATTAAACGGCGAGCGCCATTCGTTAACCGTTTCCAGCAGTCTCATTTTTGTGTGACTGTATGCATAAATATAAGTTTCATATCCGTTCGGATTAATCAGCATAACGAGAAAGCAGGCGACTATTATAAGCAAAAGTCTGACAAGTTCGGGTTTTGTAAGTGAACGTATTTCCTTAGACTTATTTCTCTTCTGATAAAAGGTCATAAGCGCTTCCGAGATAAAATAAATTACGAGCAGAAACATTCCAGCGATAATACCCATATGCATATTACTCCAGAAAAGGACAATAAGCGGCAAGATAAACAGTTTTCTGTAATTATCGCGGCTAAAGTATCTGTAATTAATAATAATCAGCAGGAAGAGTGCGAAAAACAGGTAAGAAATCAAATGCGGTCTCGGAGTAAGCCTGTCAATAATCGCGAATGCAAAAACAAAAAGATAAAGGAAAATGAAAGTATAATTAACCTTAAATTTTCTTAGAACATAAATGAATACACCGAAAACAGCAAAAAGCAGGACAGACCTCAAAACAGACAAACCGACATATCCCGAGAAACCATAAACAAGATAAGTAAGAACATCCCAGCCCCATTCAAAAGGCATCCACGCATCATTTTCGGACATATAGCCAAAAATATCAGTAGATGGGACATGCCAGGTTTCGACCACATATTTACCCGTAGCAAGGTGCCAGAAGACGTCATCGTCACCTGTAATTTTAAAAGTAGTAAAGAACATCAGAAAAACGGCAAACGTAACAAACAGAAGGTAATTATAATATTTATTCTCGGTATAATAAGTGATATTCTGTAATTTTTTCTTTGCTGATTTCGCCATAATAATTAATTTATATCAGTTGACAATTTAAAACGCACAATACGATTATTTCCCGTATCGGCTATATAAAGAACTTTATCGAAGAAAGCAACACCCATCGGTCTGTTAAATTTATTTTCTCCCGTTCCATTTCCCCCGAAAGAGCCCGGCAGGAGTTTACCCGAACCCGAGTATTTATAAAGCGAATCATTGACCGCATCAATTACATACAGGTTCATAAACTGGTCCATAGCGACCGAAGCAGGACCGCCGAACTGTTTTTTTATAAGGTCGGAATTTCCTTCCGGCAGGAATTTAGGTTCATAGGCACCGTCTATCTCATCATATTCAAACCACAGAACTTTAAATCCAAAATCGCCTGTATTTCTGGTTATTATGAAATCTGTCTGACTGTTTCTCTGCACTATAACAGATGAAGTTTTTTCCAGAGAATAAACACCGTTACCCGTTGTCTGAAATCCCGTATAAGCAGTAACATTCTGAACAGATTCAATGCCTTTAACTTTCAGGATAGTGTTATCAGGGTCAATGCCGGAGTTATTCGGACCGGTTCTTGTAAGAATAAACGAATTATCGGGAAAAGTGCAGATTCCCGTAAATTTTCTTTTTGAACTTGAAAGAACGGTACCTTCGAGACTGGACAGGAGTCTGATTTTCCTTGCATTGGTAATTATACCGCCACCCTCCACAATTTTCAATCTGTAAACAACACTTACAGTATCAAACTGACTTACAGCCGAATCGCAAATAACAAGCAAGTCGAAGTTATAGTCCTGTGTTACTTTCCCCGGGAAATTTACATTTGTTCCCGACATATTAATCGAGCCGATTTCGGAGCCTCCCAAATCCAACTGAACGACTCTATTATTGCGGGTATCAGCAACATAGATAAGCGGTTCTTTTCCTACCAGAATATCTTCCGGACCGCTGAACTGTGTCCACACGGGATACTGTTGAACATAAGTAGTATCGCTGATTGTAATATTTCCGGTATTGGAAATCGGGAACTGTGACAGGTCAAGTTTCGGTTCGCATCCGAGGAAAACCGTAACAGTGATCAAACCTGATATAAAAATAAACAATAAATATTTATATACTTTTTTCATATTAATGAGGCAATAAAATATTAAGAGATATTCTTTGAGCAACTCCGAGTTGCCTGTAATTAGTTATTGCATAATCGAGATTCATTTTCGCAAACGAAATCGGTACCTTCAGACCCGCACCTGCGGAAAAATTTTCGGCATCAACATTGAATTTATAACCTGCTCTCAAAAAGAACATTTCCTTATAAGAATATTCGGCGCCAACCGAGACGTGCTCGGCGTTATCATTCGGGCTGTTCAACTGAATGCTTGTCGTTAATCTGTTATTAACGGTAAGAAGCGGTTCCATAGCAAATCCAATCTTAAACAGGGTTGGAGGCGGGAATTTCTGGAAATTATTAGCAGTTCTACCTCCGATAAGTTCAACACTACCGGACGGAGATACCTGCGCACCAAAATTCGATATCGCAACTGCAAAACGTGTAGTACCGAGACCGGTTCTGTAAAACGTACCCAAATCCCCTATCACAGTCCTCATTTTTAAATCACCGAGTGTTTCCTCGACATATTTCACGGTTGCTCCGAAAGCGAACTGTTCCGTCAATTGTCTCGCATAGGAAACGCCGAGAGCAATATCGGAATATCTGAAATAAGCACCGGTACCGAACGGCTGGAGTTCAGTAGTGACTTTCATATCTTCTGTCGTCAGGGCAGTAAGACTTATACCAAGTGCATTATTACCTCCGAAATGGAACACGCCGCCGACAAATTCGAGTTTAGTATCAACGAACCATTCAGTATGCGAGACAGTAATACCGTTTTCTTTAAATGCAACAAGTCCGGCAGGATTCCAGTAGAGAGAAGAAATATCATCCGACACTGCCACAAACGTTTCAGCCATACCTGCAGAGCGGGCGCCGTGTCCTATTTTAAGAAACTGAAGTGAGGAAGTTCCCGTTTTCTGACCTCCGAGATTAGGAATTAACTGTGCATAGGATATTCCCGAACTCAACAGAAAAATCAGAACCAATATTTTAGAAAAATTTTTCATTATACAAATAATAAACTTTTACAATTTTAAAGAGACACCGAACAGAATCTGCCGCGGAGAAAGATACCTTGCCGGATTATACGGATACGGGTCAAGCGGAGACTGCAAGTCCGGATAAAGCGGGTCATTCCAGTAATTCGGAGTCGGGTCACCGGTTTCATAAGCCCTTCCCGTTACGGGATTAATAATAGTTGAATTTTTATTATTAAATAAATTCTTAACGGATACAGACAATATACAATCCACAGTAAATATTTCTATATATTTATCAATATTCAAATCCATATAAAACCAGTTATCACCGATTTTTCCAAAAATATTATCATAATCAGATGTGTATTCCGTTCTTCCGTTTTCGAGGGTTCCTGTTACAAGTTGTTCAGTATATCTTTTGCCCGACTGGAAGAATATCCTTGCTTTAATATTAATATCATCGAGTATATTTTTAGCAAAACCGAAAAGACCTTTTCCTTTTTCGAGTCTGAAGAAAAGATTCGAACTAATCTGAAGCGGTCTGTCCCAGCTCAGATAAGTTTCCGATACGGTTTCCTGTGCACCTCTTGTAACAATCAGGAAGCCCTGGTCTGAAGTTGAACTTTTACCTGTGGCAACAGAATAGGTAAAATTAATTCTTCCGTTAAACCACTTTCCAATTCTCTTTTTATATTCAACTTCGACTCCTCTCGAGCGTGCATAATCAAGATTGAAATAACTAATAAAATTCTTACCGATAAATCTTCCGCTGTTAATAACAATACTTCTTGTAGAAACGTAGTCATAAATGTTTTTATAATATGCAGTAATAGTCAGCACATCATCATTAGTAAACTGATTTCTGATTCCGAGTTCATACGAGACAGTTGTTTCAGGATTAAGAGCAGGGTTCCCGAATTTCTGGAAAGTTGACTGAGCCGTCTGCGGATTAAGTTTCGCATAAACAAACTGCGGTTTCGGTCTTTTTGAAAAATGTCCGTAAGAGAAAAACAAAGTCTGGTTATCCGTAATCGGATGAGATATACCGAGCCGCGGAGAAATTCTGCCTTTCCATCTTCTACCGAAGAGGTTATACGTCTCGTCTTCATATTTTTTTCTGATTTCATCGGGAATAGTAACTACATCCGGATTTTTAACGGCATCATCGACGAATTTACCCGGGAACCAGTAATCAAATCTCAATCCGTAATTCAGTATCATACCCATAAACTGCAGAGTATGCTGTGCATAAATTCCTCCGAAAGCGGGAAATACTTTATAAACGTCATTATTAAGTCCCAAAGGTTTAATCCAGGGTTGATAAATATCAATCAACTGCATTTCCTGAAAACTCGCTTCAAAACCTGTTTTAAATTTACTCTTGGGAGTAAAATTATTAACGAAATCCGCTTTAACGGAATATTCATCGACGTGATGGTCGTGCCAGGTATAAGGATTTCCTATATCATAGAATCCGTTACCCGGGATAATTCCCGTATTCAGAGAATCAATATAATAATACTTAAAAGGCGGTTTAATCAAATCGAGAGGTTCGGTATATTCATTCCAGTTTTTTCCGTTAGCATCAACCCGCAGATTTGTAAAGAACCTGTTCAGTTTTATTTCGTAAAATGAACTTGAACTTAAAGTATGAGTCCAGGTAAGAGTATTAACATCGGATTTAGAAGTATAGACATTAGCATTATCGAGAATTTCCTGAAAATTAAACTGATAGCCCGGAGACGGTTCCACATATTCGAGGTTAGTCTGTAGCGAGGTAGAATTCTGGTTAATAGAAATTGACTGCGAATATGTATAAGACAATTTCATCTGGGGAGTAAAGCGCCATGTAAGTTTACCAAGCCAGTACCAGTTATTATCCTGTCTCGGAGTAAACTGCGTTCCTCCGAAAGTAGATGAAAAAAGTCTTCCCGATTTAAATCCTGTCCGGTTCGGATAGAAACCGTCTGAAATTCCCATATAAAAATTTCCAAAGAAAGTAATTTCCCCGAGCGGTTTAATTTTCATCAAATTGAACAGATATTTCGAAATGGGTTCAGGACCGCCAAGATTAAATTCAACAATATCGGTATTGAAACTTGAACCGATATTTTTATCCAGTCCTATATTATCTCTCTGATAGGAAAAATAAAAATTATAATTATTATACTTACCTTCTTTAGTTCTTGCAGTAATAACACCGCTTGTTGCCTGTCCATATTCAGCATTATATCCGCCGGTAATAACTTCAACTTCCTCAAGTGAATTAGCGGACACCTGAAGTCCAAAACCGGTACCAGACAGCGGGTCCTGGACGGACACACCGTCGAGGAGGTATGAATTTTCATAACTTCTTCCTCCGCGTATAAAAATCTCGTTATCACTCTGAACTATACCTGCCTGCTGAACAACAATATCTTTAATATCCTTGACAGCGGTTTTCTGGATATCCTCACTGGATATAGTATGTTTACTTGAAGTCTGTTCGATATCAAGGAGGGGTTTTTCACCTACGACAACGATTTCCTGTTCAACGGTATATGAAGTTTCCGTAAGCAGGATATTAAGTTCTTTCTGTTCACCTTCTTTAACACTTATGCTGGTATATTCCACAGTTCTGTAACCGACGGCATTAATCTGTATGGTATAAACACCCGGATTAACATTTTCAATTTTATAGTATCCTCCGGTTTCCGAGATAGCACCGAGGTAAGAGCCTTTTATTTTAACACTGACACCCTCGAGCGGCACATCCACAGAATCCGTTACAACACCATAAATTACACCCGTATTCTGCTGTGCAAGAGTCATCCCCGGAAAGAGGAATGACCAGCCGGAAGCAAGAGCAAGCAAACAGAACAAAAACGAAGTAAAAATTCTTTTCATAATATTTCAATCAGGACGGCAGCAAGCCGAATTCTTTGAACAATTTATTTAAAAATAATTTTGAATTTACCGGACTACCGTTGAGATAATAAACCGGCATAACCATAAGCAATAATTTTGGATTAGTTTCAGCATCTTTAATTGCAACATAAGAATCTTCCAGACAGTAAGGTCTGTTTGGATTATACAATAATTTATAAACTAGTTTAGCAGTTGATTGATAATACAGGCTTCTTGTAACTGCAATGAACTGATTCACATACAAATCCGGATAACCGCTTACAGACGAAAGCAAAGTGTCACCCGGAAAATTAAATTGCAGATAGCAGGTAGATTTAATACTATCAACCGGAGCGAAATTAAAAAGCGACCCCTGTCCCTGGAAATTATCGGGAATGCCCGAAGTCCAGAAAAGCTTACCGCCCTGAGCAAGATAAAACGGCAGCGAATTCTGGGCGAGCGCAAAGTTCGGGTCATTTGTTGTAACCTGTCCTCCTCTGTTACCGCTCCAGATGACGACCTTAAACAGTTTCATAGTTTCAATGAACATCGGATTAACTATTTTAGGAATCAGTGCACCATTATTAGATTTAATATCGAAAGTACTGTATTGAATAGTATCCATAGCAGCGGCAAAATAAGAATCAGCCGAAGAAACATCAATAGAAGGCATATCCTTAATTATCAGAACTCTGCCGACAGCGGGTTTAACGAAGAACATTTTAGATGTATCTCTCGGCATTCTGACGGTCTGACTGACAGCACCGGCAATATCAACAGCTTTCATATAAATGCAATAATTTCCTGAAACTATACCGCTGTCTTTTGTAAGAGTCATAATATTAGCATTACCTGGAACAGGTCTGAAATTATTCGTATCATTTATTGACCACAGATAGTTCTTAATAGTAAAATCGCCGTCCGGGTCTGTCCCTGTCCATTTCAGAGTAGCGACGGGAAAGAGCGTATCAGGCAAATCGGTATTTGCATCAAAAATCATAGAAGGCGGCGAGTTAATCACGGGATAAAGATTGGAAGCAGGGGTCGGGTCAACAAGTCCTTTATCGTCAACCGAAGCAACCCAGATTCTGAATGCACTATCCTGACCTGCGATAGTAAACACGAAAGTACTGTCATATTTAGTTGTAAATCCCCAGTTAACGGAGTCAAAGGAGATTCTGAAACCTGTGATAAATCCATTAGGAGCATCGCCCCACCATGAAATTTTTTTAACGGTAGCACCCGGAGCGACAGTATCACCCGGCATAGAGAATACCGAAAGATATGTTTCCGGATTGAGCGGGGCAATTGGTTCCGAAACAGGGTCACTGCAGGAAAAAAATCCAAGCAAAATCAAAATGATTATAAGAATCAGAAGGAAGCCTGCAAGGAGAGACCCGTTTCGTTTCTTATCCTTCCGGACAGGAGTTTCATCACGGTGATAAGTTTTTTCGAACCTGTCCACATCCGCAAGGCGTGATTTAGAATATCTATATCTTGAATGTCTATCCTGCATAGATACTCCTTTCGAAGTACAGATGATATGGAGTCCTGCCGGAATTTATCCCGATTCCATCTGTGCGGAAATAACAATCAAGCAATAAATTTGAAATATTTATTCTCATTATAAAATGAATTTATTTCATTAACACCATTTTTCTTACCTCACTGAATGAACTGCCGTCAGTACCGACTGCATTCATTCTATAGAAATATATTCCGGTTGACAAATCAGAACCGTTAAAATCGAACAAATATTCACCAGCATTCAAAACCTGATTAACGAGAATTCTGACTTCCCTTCCGAGCATATCATATATTTTCAATGAAACATGAGCATTTTCAGGAATTGCGAAATTAATTTTTGTTACGGGATTAAACGGATTAGGATAATTCTGTGACAGCCTGTATGAATTTACAACAGTACCGAGATTTTTAATCCCTATCGGAGTGACAGTACCGAAATCCGCATTTACTCTTGGCATCATTTTATAACTTCCGTAGGAATAATAGAATACGCCCTGAACAAAAGAGATAATATCATTTTTAGTCAGAAGAGTTTTACCTGCAGTTACACCGTCCCAGTTATTAGTGAAAGTATGATTTCCATCCTGCAACTCAATACGAGCGGGAACGAACGAATTATCGTGAACGAGAATCTCACCGTAATTTCTTCTGAATGCTGTATCAGGCAGAGGTTCGTTTGTAGTACAAAGCAGTCCAAGACCCGCATTAATACAACTGATAGTAACGGGTGTATCAAATCTCACAAACACGCTTTCCCATTTCTCAATAGTAGTATCTCCGTTTTGTTTGGCATTAGCGAGAACTGTAGTAGAGAGAATCTGCGGAGCGGGCAGAGGATTACCCGATGACAGAATCTCCACATCCGAAATAACGGATACATTAATACGTGTCACATAGAATTCCTCTTCTACGAGACCGCGAACTCTTACCTTTTGTCCTTTAGCAAGATGGCCTGTAGCGCCAGAAATCCAGATACCTGAATTGGGACCTGTACCGTTTTGAATATAGACTTTCGGCGGTGAAGTCTGAGTTCCTCCCGGACTTATATAACTGAAATTACCGTAATCATTCGTATCGGCAGTAACAATACCCTCAATACCTCTGACATAGGCGCCTTCAAATCCGGAATATCCGCCGTTATTCGGA
>CAYWMV010000019.1:0-14712 GCA_964459055.1 uncultured Ignavibacteriaceae bacterium
CATCCAATCCCCCAATCACCCAATCATCCAATCACCCAATCCCCCAATCCCCCAATCATCCAATCATCCAATCCCCCAATCCCCCAATCATCCAATCATCCAATCATCCAATCCCCCAATCATCCAAACCATTCGTTTTATTTGTATTGTGAAATATTCAGTTATGAATTATTTTTATAAAAACAATAAAATGAAAAAAATTATTTTCTTATCATCGGTAATTATTATCGGAGTAATCGTTTTATCATTTATTCAGGGGAGAAATACTGTTTCATATACAGAATCTTCATTAGGTCTGCAGGTTATTCAACTGGAGAACGGCAGAACCGAAATCGAATTTGCAGATATGAATAATGACGGATTTAAAGACATTATATCAGTGGGCGACCACGGCAATCCCGGAATCGGTTCAGGTGAACAGGGGATTATGGTTTGGTTCGGAAACGGTACGGGAACAAACTGGTCTCATTTTCAGACGGGCAATCTCGGGTATGGCGGCATTGCAGCGGGTGATGTTAACAACGACGGAAAACAGGATGTGGGCTACGGGATTCATCACAATTATTCTTCGAATGATTTAGGCGACCAGATTCTTGAAGTCGCTCTCGGTGACGGTACGGGAATGAACTGGACCGCTTATGATGACAGTCTCGCATCGCAGGGAGAAACCTGGGGTATGTTCTCGTCCGATTTCGGTGATGTAAATAACGACGGTCTTCTGGATATCGGCTCGATTTCATTTGGCTGCTGCGCAGGTGTTCACATTTACAAAAATCTTGGAACAGGTACATGGCGTCAGACGTTCGGATTTGTCGGAGGTAATTCTTCGATGGAATTTTATTTTTCGGATTTTAATAATGACGGCAACCTCGATTTTACGGTTGCTCATCAGAACGGTCTTGTATATTTTGGCAACGGACTGGGAGGGTTTACTCTTATGCAGAATAATTTACCTGCACCGGGTAGTTCCGGTATGAAAGGTGTGTCGGTCGGAGACGTTAATAATGACGGCGCCGGAGACCTTGCTTTCATCGGCTCGGGCGGAAGTGTCCAGGTATGGCGCTGGAATAATTCTTCACAGCAGTGGGTAAATCTTTCCGCTAACCTGCCGGCTTCGGGAAATAACCAGAAAACTTTTTTATATGATATGAACAGGGACGGTTTCGCGGATATGATTGTATATGAATATGCTTTAATAAAAATATATGCAGGTGACGGTGGTAATTCGTGGACACAAATTGCTGCAATTCCGCTAATTGCATCCGGTTATTATATGGCAATGGCAATCGGTGATGCCGATAATAACGGCTATCCGGATATTGCAGTTGTTAATGAAGAAGGAAACTGGCTTAACAGAAGAAATTATTTAAGATTTTTCAAGGAAAATACTCCCTGCTCATCACCGTCAATTTCACCATTATTTCCGAAAGGCGGTGAAAGGTTGAAGAACGGACAGGCAAGGTTTATTGACTGGATTAGTGCGGCTCCGCAAACTTCAGTTTCTAAAGTCAGACTGGAACTGTCAACCAACGGAAGCAGCGGTCCTTGGAATGTTATCGCAGACAGTGTCCCAAACAGCGGCAGGTATCAGTGGACTGTCCCGCAGGGTATTGCTTCATCGAATTGTTATATCAGATATACTCTGATGAATCAGGCTGGGAATGTAACGGGAATGAATTCGGGTCCGTTTATGATTGGTATTCTGCTTAATACCGGAAATCAGATAACGCAGATTGAAGATTACAAATTATATCAGAACTATCCGAATCCGTTCAATTCAATGACTAAAATTAAATTTAATGTTGCAAGTTACAGGTTTGTTAAGTTAAATGTTTATGATATTGCAGGAAAAAAAGTAAAAACGCTCGTAAATGATTATTTGAAGTATGGGGAATATGAGTATATGTTTGATGCGGGGAATTTACCGAGCGGAATATATTTCTTCAGGTTACAGGCAGGAGAATTTTCGGAAACAAGAAGTATGATTGTGATAAAATAATCTCAAGCAAATGACATTTCACGCAAAGATGCTTAGAGGCAAAGATGCTAAGATTAATAATTTAATACAAAAAAAGTAAAATAAAAAAAATATGACGGAGAATGAATTATCCAAAATTATTGTTGATATTGTTTTTAAAATACATACAAAATTAGGTCCCGGATTATTTGAATCAGTATATGAGGAAATACTTTATTATGAATTAGTGAAATCAGGATTTGAAGTTGAAAGGCAGGAGACAATACCTGTGATATGGCAGGATGTAAAAATTGAACAGGGATTCAGGGCAGATTTAATTATTGAAAATAAAATTATTGTTGAGATTAAATCAGTGGAATCAGTTTTACCGGTTCATTATACACAATTATTGACATATCTGAAATTAACAAATATGAAACTCGGGTTATTGATTAATTTTAATGTGAAATTAATAAAAGACGGTATTCAGAGAATTGTAAATAAATTGTAAAAATTAATTTCTTACTCTTTGCGTCTTTGCACCTTAGCCTCTTTACCTCTTTGCATGAAATTAAAGAATCAATCAAATCAAAGTTAATAAAAACAGTATTAAAAAATTGTTAATACTTTGCCTCTTTGCGTCTTTGCCTCTTTACCTCTTTGCATGAAATTAAAGAATCAATCAAATCAAAGTTAATAAAAACAGTATTAAAAAATTGTTAATACTTTACCTCTTTGCGTCTTTGCCTCTTTGCGCCTTTGCGTGAGATGAAATTACTCCATCCGCACAGCAGGTCCCGTCAGTTTGAGGTTGCGGATTTTGTTTTCAATCACATCGAAATCCACCGTCAGTACATTCCCGGATTTGGTATGCACCTTTACCGGCGGTTTTATCTCACGCAGAGCATACGCAACAATCGCCGAAGAAATTGCCCCCGTTCCGCAGGCAAGCGTTTCTCCTTCCACTCCTCTCTCAAACGAGCGCATCGCTATTTCGGAATTATCCTTCGAAAGAATCTGCACGAACTGTGCATTCACCCCTTCCGGCAGGAAATCCTTATGCATTCTGATATTCCGCCCCCAGTCGTCTATCGGAATATCGTTTATATCCTTAATCAATGGTTTTTCTATATCGTCAGTGAAAATTATTGCGTGAGGCGAACCAATATCAACATATGAGCAGTTGATTAACTGCCACCACTCTACGAATTGCACCTTAAGTTTGAATTTGAGTTTTATTTTGTTTGGAGGGGGAAATCCTATTGATATGATATTACTGCCCTTAAGTTCAGCGGAATATATTTTTCCGACCGCTTCAATCGTCATTTCATTTTTGTCCGATAATTTATTGTCATTTATGAATTGTACTGTGCACCGGAGACCGTTACCGCATAAGGCATTGCCGCTGCCGTCGCGGTTGTAGTAATTCATCCTGAAATCAGCTATGTCCGATGATTCCACATATATCACACCGTCAAATCTGTGCTGCTCTCTTGAAATAAGGTCTATAGTCATTTGCGGGTGGTCAACTATTTTGTCATCCAGATTGTCAAGTATCAGAAAATCATTGCCCGCTCCGGAGTATTTTAAATAATCCATATTACTAAGTTCACTAAGTTCATAAAGTTCATAAAGTTCATAAAGTTCATAAAGTTCATAAAGTCCATAAAGTTCGTTTAGTTCATAAAGTTCATAAAGTTCATAAAGTTCATAAAGTTCGTTTAGTTCATAAAGTTAAGTTTCTTAATTCTTAATTCTTAATTCTTAATTCTTAATTGTTTAGTATACTCCCCTCGTATTCGTCTGTTTCTCCAGTTTGATATCCTGCAGTTGCGGTGCTTTGATTCTGATAATGAGTTTAAATCCTCTGTATAATCCTGCAGGATACCAGTCAAAAAGCAGTTCCCACGATTTCAGGTCCCTGTACAGTGAAAAATACGGAGCGGATATCTGCTTATTTACCAAATCGTAACTTGTCGAAAATGTGAATTTCCATTTGTCGGATATACTGAAATTTAAACTCCCGTTCAGATTAGAAGATTTGGAAAAGGAAGTCGGTGTCGGTCTCGATTGTGAGTAATTGTAATTAAGACTTCCCGATAAGGGAATGTGGTAATTGATTTCTCCGTCGTATGTTTTGATTTCACTTTTTATTGTATCAGCAGGTCCTGTTTTTATTTCTTTGCTTGCAAAATCAAAGTTGAATGATGTTGACAGGTTTATATTGAAGTTTGTCATTTCCGCAAGTTTTCCGTCTGTATTCAGCAGGAATTTATTTACTCTTATTCTTGCCGTTTCATCATACTTGTACAAATTAAATGTTGCACCTCCTCCGATATTCAGCAGACCTCCGATTTGAGTTCTGAAATCGGTTCTGATTTCAGACCATTTGATTGAATCAGCGGCAAAGTTGTAGTTCACATTTGCGTTTATGTTTATTAACTGAAATTTATTCTCTGTTGTGTCGGTTTCTTTTGTTTTCATTTCAAATAAATTCCCGATAGAAAGTCCTATTGACTGGCTTTCACCGAATGGAGAACCGCCGAAAATTTCCTTTTCAAATTTTGAATATTTAATTTGCCTTCCCTGTGCATCGATATACGAACCGTAATATCCGTATGCATCTGATGAAAAATCGGGTGTGTAGTTGTAGGATATTGAAGGGGTAACGGTATGTCTTATTCCCGTTATTCCAAAAACTTTCGGATTAAATATCCCGATTAATTTTGTATTCAGTGCAACTCCCATCTGGAAATATCTCACGGCTTTGAATCCTGATATGTCATTCGTCTGAACGGAACTGTCGGCAGGGTTAAATGTTTTCTCAACGGATTTCAGATACCACAGTTCGTTGTAATTGAAGTATGGTCTGATGCTGAAGAAAGTAAATTTTGGTGCAAAATTAATATTCAGTCCGTGCCTGATTCCCGGTCTTGAATCTTTTACAACGGTATCGAGTCCGGGTGAAAGAGTCTGAGTTCTCCTGTATCTGTCATATCTTCCTGCCGCGTTGTATGAAAAAGATAAATATTCGTATAACTTGGCGCCCTGTTCAGTATATAATCCGCTTCTGAAAGGATATGTCTCCGAGACGTTGAATAAGAAGGAAGGAAAACTTTCGGATAAATCTCCGTTTACGAGATTCTGGTCTCTGCTGTAGTTTAAAGTTAATGAGAAGGGAGTTTCTTCCCAGAATTTTGATAATGTAAGATTCGATACTGCGTTTTGTCTGAGCAGGTCATTGAATTGGTATGTTGTATTGTCATAATAACTTTTTCCGCTGACGAATGTCAAATTTCCGCTCAGTGAAGTTGTGGGATTAATTGTCTGGTTGTGTGAAAGTTTTATCTGCCATTCGGTTGAACTGAATTTGTCCTTGTCTTTATCTTCTCCGAGACTGATTTTGGAAAAACCCGCTTCAAGATTTCCTGAGAAATTGTATTTCAGGTTGTATCTCACCCTTGTATTGAAATCTATTCTTCCTTTTGTAAAAAAACTTCCCGTTAATGCAACGTCCATGTAGTCATTTGTCGCCCAGAAATATCCGAGTTTTGAAATATACACTCCGTACTTGCCGTCGTTTCCGTAAGAGGGCATTATCAGACCGGAACTTCTTCCTTTCCTGTCGGGAAATATTGCAAAAGGAACCCAGAATACAGGCACGCCTTCAATGTATAGAAATACCGACTGGGCTATTACTTTATCCTGCGGAATGATTTTCATCTTCGGTGAGAAGAAATAATATTCAGGGTCTTCCTTATCCGTTGAAGTAGTGTATCTGCCGTTCCGGATGAAGAATATTTCGGGAGTAACCCGCTTTATCTTTTCCCCGAAGTAATATCCTACTTCCGCTTCCGAAAATCCCATTGATACAGTACCCTGCCTCGTTTTGAAATTGTATGTTAATTTAACACCTTCGAATTTGTCCGTGCCCTGAAACATTACAGGCGTCTGAAGGAATTTTCCCTCACGTGTTGTGTCGGGTATTCCGAGCGATTCGAGAAAATTGGAATTTCTGTCGAGGATTATGACGCCGGCATTTAATTTCAAATCCTTGTATAATACTTCCGCATTATTGTACAGATAAACCTTCTGACCGGTTATGTCGAATATTACCGAGTCGTCTGCCGTGTAATTTATAATGTCGTCTATATCTGAAACCACCTGCCTGGACGTGTCAATCTTTGCTCTGACAGTATCAAGCGTAATGAATGCGGTATCGGTTGTGATTAATGAGGTATCCGTCTGAGAGATGCCGTAATTACCCGCAAGAAGTAGCAAAATTAATATGTATAACGGATACCCTTTTATCATCGAGTTATTTTATGACAATTTCATTCGGTAATTCATTAACATCATCCGGCTTTACAGGATATTCTTTTCTCATGACTTCACCGATTTCCTTTAAACAGTGAAGTATGCCACCCGCATAATTTCTGTTCCTGAAATTCAGAGACATTGCCTGAATTATGAAGTCAAATTTCGATTTGTCGATTTTTTCGTAAATATTTTTATCGGCGATTATTTCAAACAGTCTTTCTTTGAAAAAGATGTATATCAGAACGCCCGTTCCGTCTTTTGTCCTGTCCATCCCGAGTTCGTAAAAGTCGCCGATTGCAATATCACGAGGAGTTTTCTTTCTTTCACGAAAATTTCTTTTTAACCTGAAACACAATCTTATTTCACCTGATGTTTCTTTTTCAATCATATTAATTGCCGATTGAATTTCATCAAGTTCTTCGTTCGATAAATATTTCTTTATGTAATTTATTAGCATATATTTATGATTTTGTTATTTGTATTTACCAGCTCCCGCTCGCTCCGCCTCCTCCGAAAGAACCGCCTCCTCCGGAAAATCCTCCGAAAGAATCGCTGCTGCCGGAACTTCCGCTTCCTCCTCCCCACCACCAGCCGCCGCTGTTCCAGCCGCTCTTGCTCTTCTTTGAACCTGAAAATACACGGCCGAATCCGAATATCCCCTTTATTATTTCAATGACTATCATTATGAATATAAAACCGAAAATCAATGCAACGAATAATCCCGGTCCTATGCATCCGCCGAATCCTTCGTTTGATTTCTCCGGTTTGTATTCTCCCCTCGTTGCCATTATTATGGCATCTATTCCGTTTGAAATTCCTTCAAAGTAATTTCCGTTCCTGAATTCCGGTTTTATTTCGTCTTCGATAATCCTTCCGCAGAGTGCATCGGGAAGTGCGCCCTCGAGTCCGTATCCTACTTCTATTCGCAGTTGCTTCTCTGCCATCGCAATCAGCAGCAGCACCCCGTTGCTCTTTCCTTTCTGTCCGATTCCGTTCTTTGCCGCTATGTCGTAAGACAGCATTTCTATCGGATTTCCCTGCAGACTCTTTATTATATATACTACAACCTGATTCGTCGTGGAATCTTCAAAACTTTTTAATCTGCTTCTTAACCGGCTTAATTCATCCGCCGATAAAGTGCCCGTTTCGTCTGTTACGTATTGCGTTATTTTTACGGCTGATTTGGTTTCCTGAAGATAACCTTGTTCGCTAAAAATGATTAGTGCCGCTGCTAATACCGCTATTGCCGATAATATTTTCTTCAAAGTTATATTATTTATTCTGTTTTTTTTTCAGTCAATAATTAAATTAACAATATATTAAATTTAATATTATGCAAAAAAAAAGCGACCTTTTTCAAGGTCGCTTTATAATCGATGCCGGGCTGGAGATTTCTCCTATCCTCCCGCCGCAGTAACTATGTCAATATCCGCCTGCTCCATAGACTGTATAGCATATCTTCTGTCTTTAATCTTTGCTCTGTTTATTTCGTCAAATACGTCAACCATATTGCTGTATTTCATCTTTCTGTCGAATTTCAGCAGCAATACTGTATTTTCGTTAACCTGATATTGATTTTCTATTCTTAATGCGAGTTCGTTCATTTTTATTGAAGCAGGAGAAGTTTCCGTACCGTCCGCTTTTCCGTTGGACAGGTATAGATTTCCTTTTTCGGAAATCCTCAGAAACAAAATATTATCAGCCGAAAGTTTTACTTTGTCTTTTGTAACATCACCTTTAGGCAGATTAATATTCATCAACTGCGGAGCCGAAAGTGTGGTTGTCAGCATAAAGAAAGTAAGCAGAAGCATTATGACGTCCACCATAGGTGTCATGTCAATGGATACTGATCTTACCGGAGGTTTTTTATAACCTTTTTTTCCACGTTCTTGTCCGGCATCCGGGGCATCTACACCGCCACCTGCCATAATTTTGACTCCTTATTTAAAATTAAAAAATATTTTATTCTTCTTTTTTCTCGTGTTTGATAGTTGTAACTAATGAAAACACCTTTGTATTCGTTTCGTTGAATGATGTGATTAAATCTTCTATCGCGCCGTAATTGGCATCCTTGTCGCCTTTTAATATTACTTTGAATTCCGCCTTGGGATTGTCATATACTTTTCTTAATCCTTGCTTGAGTTCTCTGATTTTGTCTTCAAACTGCTGCTTGTTTAATTTAACAAACGTTCTCTTGACGTCTTTATCTCCGACTTTTCCTGTCTGCTCAACTTCACTTGCTGTTGTAGTATCAGGATGATATAGTCCGATTCCGAACGGGTCGCCGAATACTTCTTTTCTTATATTGTAATTGTCAACATCAAGAAATATATCGCCTTTATCCGTTACTGACACGGTCATGACATCCCTCTCGGGTACTTTGTTCGTGTCGGTGTATAAGGTTTGCGGAATTGAGACTTCGACTGCTTCAGATTCTGCAGCCTTGAAAGTCGCGGTTAACATAAAGAAGGTTAAAAGTAACATAATCACGTCAACCAAAGGTGTCATATCTATTCTTATACTGGCTTTCTTTATATCTCGTTTTTTCTTCATCTCTAAATTAAATTAATTGATTAAGAAAATTATTTGTTCTTTAGTGCAATAATTGCGAGTATGTTGTATGTAGCCTCGTCAATCATATAAGTGATATTGCCGACTTTGGTCAGGAAGAAATTATATGATATGGTTGCAATAATTGCTCCGAACAAACCGAATGCGGTGTTGAACAGTGCTTCGGAAATACCTGCGGAAAGTTCTGCTGCGTTCGGTGTACCTGCCGTGGCAAGTGCCTGGAACGCTTTAATCATTCCGACTACCGTACCGAGAAGACCGATTAACACCGATACCGATGCCAGAGTTGCCAGTGCGGCAAGATTCTTGTTTAATAATGGCAGTTCAAGTCCCATCGCTTCGTCAATTGCGTTTCTTACTTCCTGTAATTTTTCATCTGAACTCATATCTTTCTCTCCTGCAAGTACCTGATATCTTTCAAGTCCCTGCCTGATGATGTTTGCAATCGAACCTTTCTGCTTGTCGCAGATTTCAATTGCTTCTTCTACGTTACCGTCTCTTAATGTTGTTTGTATGTTTTTGAGGAAGGGTTCAATTGGTCCCTTTCCTTTTGCTTTTGAAAGTGAGAGTGCTCTTTCTATTGTGTAAGTGATAACGATTATACTTACCGCAATTAAGAATATTAATATTTCTCCACCTTTTCTCGCGGCACCTAACAGGTTAGCAGGCGTATTCATTGTCTCGGGATCCTTGAAGTTTACGGGATTACCGAACCAGAAGTAGAATATCAAAGCCGCTGCAATCAAAGCAACGATAATCAAAACTGCTGAGAATAGACCAGATTTTTTCATTTTGGATTTAACCTCCGATTAAATTTTTATTTTTAGTTTATAAATATTGTTTTTAATTAAAATCATTAAGATGCGAAACCTCTGATAGCCTCATCCTGATTCGAATATGCATCGAAAATCAGAGATAGTTTTGTTATAACGAATAAATTTTCGAGGTTCTTGTTAAGCTGACAAAGTGCTATTTTGCCTTCCCTTTTAGTGTAGTTTGCGTGTGCGGATATCAGTACGCCCAGGGCGGTACTGTTTAAATATAATACGTCTCCGAGGTCTATTACCATCTTCTTGTTGCCTTCTTCTGCAAATTTCTTTATCGTGTCTCTTAAGTCATCTGTTTCGTCACCGCCGACGAAATTTCCTTTTGGCTGTAAAATTACGATGCCAAGTTCCTTTAATTCCTGAATTTTAACTTTTGCTGCCATTTATTCTGATTTAATTAGTAAAAATATGCTTTTATTTTATAAATAGCAATAAAAATAAGTAAGTTATGGTATATTGAAATATTAAAAAAAGTCAAGACATTTATTTAATTTCGGCTTAAATCTTTGTGTATTTTGTCGAATATTTCGTCTATTTCACCGATTCCGTTTATTTCAAGAATTCTGTGCCTTCCTGAATAAAATGATATTACCGGTGCTGTCGTTTTTTCATATACGAGAAGTCGGTTCTTTATTGTGTCTTCGGTGTCGTCACTCCTGCCCCGTTTTATTAGTCTGCGGGTTATTTCTTCAGAATCAGCCGAAAGTGACAGAATCGTTATATCATTGTGCCCCAGTTCTCCGAAGATTTTTTCAAGTTCCTCTGCCTGCTTTATTGTCCGCGGAAATCCGTCAAGAATAAATCCGCTTGGTGTCGTGTTGTTTACTAATGCCTCTTTAACTATGCCAATCATTATTTCATCGGGAACTAATTCACCCCTGTCCATTATTGCCTTTGCCTGTTTCCCTAATTCGGTTCCCTCCTCAATCGCTCTCCTTAAATATTCTCCTGTTGATAAATGAAAAAGTTCGAGATTCGATGCAATCAGCGCTGCCTGCGTTCCTTTTCCGACTCCGGGAGGTCCGAAAATAATAAGTTTGTACATTTTACGTTTTTTATGTTTATAATCTGCCGCCAGTTGTCCGCACGCGGCTTCTATGTCTATGCCGTTGCTTGAGCGGACGTGTACCGGAACTTTATTGTTTCTTAATTCTGCAATAAAATCATTTATATTATTTTTTAAAAGTGAATTATTTTCCGCCTGCAGGTATTTGTCTATTTCCTTGCCTGTTTCTCTGAAATTTTTTATGGGATGAAATGGTATAACATTTATGTTGCAGGGCAGCATCCGGGATAATTTTATCAGTTTTTTTATGTCGTCTTTCCTGTCGTTCAGTCCGTCAAAAAATATATATTCGTAAGTTATTTTATTTCCGGTCTTTTTGTAATAGTATATCAGGTCTTTATATATTTCTTTTAATCCGTATTTTGCCGATAACGGAATTAATTCTTCTCTGACATCATCTTTTGCTGAATGCAGGGATAATGCAAGTTTTGTGTTTTTTATTTCTTTGTTAAGCGGTGAAGTTAAATCATCCGCAAAATTCCTTATCCTGCTTTTTATGCCGATTGTGGAAATTGTAATTCTTCTTGCCGGTATGTTACGCCCGGATTCGGAGGTTAGTATTTTCAGAGCGTTCAGTACGTTGCCGTAGTTTAAAAACGGCTCTCCCATTCCCATAAATACTATGTTTGTCGGAAGCGTTTCCGTGCTGTGGATGATTTCATATACCTGCGATACTATCTCGCCTGCGGTTAGATTTTTCATAAGTCCGAGATAACCCGTGGCGCAGAATATACATCCCGCATTGCAGCCCGCTTGCGAGGATATGCAGTATGTTACGCGTCCTTTTTCTTTCATAAATACACTTTCGGTTATAACACCTTCACCGGAAATCGTGAATAAAAACTTTTTTGTATCTGTGATTTTGGAAGTGCTGACTGCAGATATTTTGTGGCGGTGTATGAAATATTCGTTATCCAGTTTTTTCCTTAATTCCGCAGGAAGTATCGTCGCATTTCCGAAATCGGTTCCGTTTTTCTTATGTAGAAATTCAAATAGTTGAGTTGCCCTGTATGCGGGTATGCCGGATTCCCTGAATTCTGCTTTTAGTTCCTCGAGTGTTAACGAAAGTATATCTTTCTTCATTTATAAAAATATCAATTTCCCCTGATTAATTCAGGGCAATCTCGAAGACCCGCAGAGCGGATAACAAAAATTCTTTATAACTCCGGAGGAGTGGCATATTTATAGAAAGTGATTATCCTCCTACCCAACCTCAAAGAAAAAGAATAACAAAGGTAACCTTCGGAAGAGTTAACGGCAAATTATTCCATTAGATTTCTGAAACTGCTTAAAATTGCAAAGAATTATTACAAAGGAATTCACACTCATCCGATGAACTTGTTCATCGGATGAGTAAATTACTTCAATGTAAAATAATACAATTTTATCTGAAATTTAAAATGGTTATTTTAAATGCTTTACACTGAAAAATTTTTTACAACTGATGACTCTTGATTTGAGGCAACTGAACCCGGAGCAGCGCGATGCCATTCAGCAGATAGAAGGACCAAGTATGGTTATAGCAGGAGCAGGAAGCGGAAAAACACGGGTATTAACTTATAAAATTGCATATTTAATTGATTCGGGAATAAATCCTTATGATATACTCGCACTGACATTCACTAATAAAGCAGCAGGAGAAATTAAAGAAAGGGTTGTGAATCTGACCGGCGGTCAGGCGGATAAAATCTGGATGGGCACTTTCCATTCGGTTTTTGCCAGAATTCTGAGGATAGAAGCGGATAAAATCGGATATTCCCGTGAATTTTCGATTTATGACAACGATGACTCCGTAGCAATGGTAAAAAAAATTATGAATGTCAGCGATGCTTCCAAAGAGAATAATGCTCCCGCATCGGTTTTTAATGCCATAAGTAATCTTAAAAATAAATTTATTCTTCCCGGTGAATTTGCTTCGATGGCAAAATATCCCGCCGAAAAAAAAGTCAGTAAAATTTATGAAGAGTATCAGCGCGAACTCCTGAAAAGCAATGCAATGGATTTTGATGATTTACTGCTGAATCCTATACTGCTTTTTCACAGGCATCCGGATGTCCTCGGCAAATATCAGAACAGATTTAAATTCATTCTTGTTGATGAATATCAGGATACAAATATTGCGCAGTATATAGTCCTTAAAAATCTTTCAGCCAAATTCAGAAATATTACCGTTGTGGGAGACGATGCACAGTCAATATATAAATGGCGGGGTGCGGAAATAAAGAATATATTCAGTTTTCAGGAAGATTATCCCGATCATAAAATTTACCGCCTCGAGCAGAATTACAGGTCAACGGGAAAAATTCTCGCTCTCGCCGATGATATCATCAAGAAAAATAAAGTCCAGATTAAAAAGAATCTCTGGACTTTAAATACCGGAGGAGACGACATATCCCTTGTTGAAACACTTACCGACAGGGAGGAATCTTTGCTTATCGCAAGACAGATAAAAGATGAAGTTAGAACACGAAAACTTATGTTAAGTGAGATTGCGGTATTGTACAGAACAAATGCACAGTCGCGAACGCTTGAAGAGGCATTGCGTAATTCGGGAATGCGTTATATCATTGTCGGAGGAATCAAATTCTATCACAGGAAGGAAATCAAGGACATACTGTGTCATCTTAAAATTATCATAAATCCCGCAGACCAGATATCTCTTCTAAGAGCAATTAATATGAGAGAGGGAATCGGAAAAGTTTCCGTTGACCGGCTTCTTAAAATTGCCGCCGATAACAGAAAAACCCTGTATGAAATTATCAGTGATGAATTTTATCTCGAGGAACTTAGAGGCTCGGCGAGAAATTCAATTATCAAACTGCTTGAACTTATCCGCAAGTATTCAAGCATTAAAAATGCGATAGACCTTGTGGAATTCGTAAAGGGTGTGATTGATGAAATAAAAATTCTTGTAAACCTCAGAATGGAAAATACTCCTGAAGCATTCGAAAGAATCAGCAATATTGATGAGTTAATATCTGCCGTTGCCCAGTATTCGGATTCGGAAGAAAATCCCACACTCGAGGGATTCCTTGAAAAAGTGGCTCTTGTATCCGATACGGATGATATGGATGACAAAAAAAATGCAGTTACTTTAATGACTATTCATTCCGCCAAAGGGCTCGAATATCCGGTTATATTTATTACTGGACTGGAAGAAAATCTTTTTCCGGTTACATCGGCATTGAATGAAGAAGAAGATATGGAAGAGGAGAGAAGGCTTTTTTATGTTGCGGTTACAAGGGCTAAACAGAAATTATATATTACCTATGCGAGTGAGCGATACAGATTCGGGAAAAAAACGTATCAGATTAAATCAAGGTTTATCAAGGAAATATCGGAAAGTGTTTTTGACGGAAATATTGTTTTCGAAAGATTTTCCTTAAATAAATCCGCAGCGAATAATGCATATCCGTCTGTGAAACTGTTTTCACAGGGACACGTCAAAAAAACCGTAAAGCGTGGTTCACAAAAAGTGGAATACTTCGATGATGTGGACGATAAATTTCCGGAAATAAAAAAAGGCGCTGAAGTTTTTCACGATAATTTCGGTAAGGGAAAGGTGCTTGCAACCAGCGGAAAAGGCGTGAATAAAAAAGCGGAAATATATTTTGATGATTTCGGAGTTAAAATGATTATTCTGAAATATGCAAAAATAAGGGTTTCTAATAATTAACTTAAGTTGACCGCTTGAAAATATAATATGCTGTATTTTTAAGAATACACAGCCCGCGGTTTTAAATCTTGTTTTATAACCTCCTGATTGTCATCGAAAATACTCCTTCCTAAGCTCACGCTTGAGAAGGTTTTTGTGGTTTTTTACTGCTTGAAAATCTATTTTAACACAATCTCTTAAATCTTGGTTAATAACCTTCTGATTGTCATCGAAAATACTCCTTCCCAAGCTCCCGCTTGGGAAGGTTTTTGTGGTTTTTTACTGCTTGAAAATCTATTTTAACACAATCTCTTAA